>JAFDZL010000531.1 GCA_018266935.1 Bacteroidota bacterium
GTCACCTATTTGGCAGGCGAACATCGCCGGGAATATTTCGCCCTGCTTTTCCTTGCTGGCTAATATCTTTTTGAAGTTCATCGACAGTTGTGCGCTGATAACCGAGGTGTCGTTAAAAAGAATCTTATCCTGTTTGTTTTGTCCGAACGATATTTCTGTTAAAAGAACAAGAGCCAAAGGCAGGACTGTGATGAAAGTTTTCATATTATGATGGGTCGGGGTAATCCAATAAAATTAGGATATTAATTAAAAACAGGCAAACGGCAAGTGATTATGCGACAGTTCGATTAAATTTGGTACACTTACACCAAATTGCAAACCGGATAACATGCAGCAAGAGAACCTGCCTGAAAATGAGGCGAAAGAACTGATCACAGAAAAGCCCGCGGTGCAAAATGAGCCCGAAAAATATACTTCGCACCTGAAGAAAAGGAAGCACCACTTGCGGGCCGTGCAGACGATGTTCAAAAACACGTCGATCAATCATCAGCAGCTGAGCGTGATGGCTGATAACAAAGCCTTCATCATGATCACGGTGAATTCCATTATTATATCCGTCGCCATCGGCCTTTTTATAGGGAAGTTTGTCAATAATCCGCACATGATATGGCCCACTATGCTGTTGCTGGCGGTTAATATTGTTACTATTATCTACTCCGTACTGGCCACTCGGCCAACCATTCAAAGCGGTGTGTTTACCAGGGACGAAATCGAGCAAAAAAAGGTTAACCTGCTGTTTTTTGGCAGTTATTACAAAATGAGCCTCGAAGATTATGAATACGGTATGAGGCAAATGATGGACGATAATGAGTTCCTATACGGAAGTTTTATAAAGGATATCTACTCCCAGGGAAAAGTTTTGGGGCGAAAGTTCCGCCTGCTGCGGATAGCCTATGATATATTCATGTATGGAATAGCTGCTTCTGTTGTGGGATATATTTTAGCGGTTCTTTTATAAAATACCGATAGGTATATTAACCTTTGTGATGCTTGTGTTTGTGCTTATGTTCATCAAGCACCAACTTATCCGAACCTCCCGCGCCGCGTTGTTCAAGGTCGTCGTGTAACCCTTCATCGGAAAGGTCGAGCGTGTGCGAGTTTTCCCAGTCGTGATGGGCTATTTTCTGCAGGCGCTCGATGATGTCTTCGTCATGAACTTCGATAGCCAGTTCCCTGCGATGGTCGAAACTCCCCGGCGCCAGGTTGATGGAACCGATAATGGCTCTGCATCCGTCAGCCAGCAGCATTTTTCCATGCAGCTTCAGGTGTTTCAGTTTGTGTATTTTGATGCCTACATCATTCATTATGCGTAAACCGCCCACACCCTCCACTAATTTGTCGATTTTAAGCGTGTGCGGCGGCGCGGCCATCACGTGTACTTTTACGCCGCGCATGGCGGCGCGCACAATACGTTCGATGATCACCAGGTCCTGGAAGCGCTCATTCTGAATAAACAAGGTGTGTTGCGCCTGGTCGATGAAGTGCGCTATTTTGGCCCTTCCGTTCAGGCTGCACCAGATCAGCCTGGACTCGTCGCCGGGGTCAAAATCTTCACGATGCCAGTCAGCCTCAAAACACAACAATATCTCTTTCACTTCGTGCGGGTTCGAAGTAATGATGGCATAGTCCCTGGTTTCGGTCAGGTTCCTGGTTTCCCAGTTCAATGATTTCACAAAGGCCAGCTTCTCATCCACTATCATCGACTTTTCGTGGGTGATAACAAAGCTTGGATTGGAGTCATGAACTTTGATGCCTGCGGCCTCCAGTTTTGCCCGGGTCTCGGCATTATCATCCTCGCCATTGCGCCGGGCAGGGTTCAGCATTACTTTCACCTTCACACCGCGCTCCTTTGCGGCGATAACGGCATCGATCAGTTCCGGGTCCGAAAAGAGAAACATCTTGATGTGCAGGGTTTCTTTCGCCTCGTTAATAGCGTCGATAACTGGCTTTACGGTGTCGTCAGGAAAAACTAAAAGCGACCGGTGGAACATAGACGATGTTATTTGACGCTAAGCTACGAAATGATCTTGTGAGCCGTATGATGGGAATTGGCCTGAACAGCGTAAAGATCGGCGTACATCCCCTCTTTCGCTATCAGTTCATCGTGCGTGCCCTGCTCATAAATATTGCCATCGCGGATCACAAATATTTTGTCCGCATCGCTGATGGTGCTCAGCCGGTGAGCGATGGTGATCACGGTACGTCCTTCCATCAGGTTTTCAAGCGCCTCCATTACGATCTTTTCCGCCTCCGGGTCAAGCGCTGCGGTAGGTTCGTCGAGGATCAGGATCGGTGAGTTGCGGACAACGGCCCTGGCGATACCCAAGCGTTGTTTTTGCCCGCCGGAGAGCGTAACGCCCCGTTCTCCGACTAACGTATCATAACCATGCGGCATTCTGCTGATAAACTCGTGTGCGTTGGCCAATTTCGCGGCTTCAACGATCTCTTCATCGGTCGCCTCGGGACGGCCATAGGCGATATTCTCTTTTACCGAACCATAGAATAATGCCGTATCCTGCAAAACATAGCCGATCTGGCCGCGAAGACCATCGATCGTAAAATTGGCGATGTCTTTCCCGTCGATCAGCACCCGGCCGCTTGTCGGGTCATAGAAGCGGGCGATCAAACTCACGATAGTCGATTTGCCGCAGCCTGTCGGTCCGCAGATACCAATACGCTGCCCCGCAAATATCTCGAGGCTTATGTCCTTTAATACCGGCGATTCGGGGTCATAGGCAAACGACACGCGGTCGAAGTAAATACTGCCGGAAAATTTATCCGGGGCAATCGCATCCTCGCGTTCTACTATCAATATCTCGGTGTCCAGTATTGACTGTATCCGCTCCAGCGCTACCGTCGCCTGCGCAATATTGCTGGTCATTTTTGCCAGGTCCTGCACCGGCGAAAAGAATTTGTTCATATACCACAGGAATACGGTAAGCGAACCGACGGTCATTGCATTTTTCAGCACAAGGTCGGTGCCTTTCCATAGCACCAATGCCGTACATAATGCAATCGTGATCGTAATGATAGGGGACAAGGCCGATTTAACTTTGCGGGCTTTCAATGCGGCGCCGACAGTTTCAAGGCTCACCTTTTTTAACTTGTCTTCTTCCAATTGCTGCCGCCCGAAGGCGTTCACGGCGCGTATCGATTCGAGCCCTTGCTGCAATACGGCCAGCATATGGCTCTGATCGAGGCGGACTTCGTGCGTGGCCTTTTTCATCGCTTTTTTGAACCGGGCGACGAAGAACAGCAGGAACGGCGTCACCACGATAGCTACCATTGTAAAGCCCGGATTGAGGTAGAACATAATGCCCAGCATGCCGACGATGGTCAGCAGATCGACCAGGATATTCATCATTGTCGATGCAGCGAAATCCTGTATCGTGGATACATCGCTCGTTAGCGTGCTGAGCAGTTTGCCGGTTTGGTGCGTGTCGTAATAGGTAAGCGACAGCCTTTGCAAATGATGATATATTCTTCGCCGAAGATCGTTAGATACGTACTGCGCAACGCTTTCGGTAAAATAGTTATCGATATAACTGGCCAATGAACCCAAAGCGGACATCGCAATCACGGAGATCGCGGCAACCGCGGCAAATCCTATCCGGTTCTCGCGGCTAAATACTTTGTCCATCCAGCTCAGCCAGCCGGGAAGCGGGTGGTGGCCAATGACGTTGTCAATGATGATCTTCAGCGGCCAGGGGGTGGCCAGGCTCATCAGCGTTTCCATGGCCATCGCCAGGAATATAATGATCAGCCATTTTTTATAGGGCTTTACCATCGCCCAAACCAGTTTTGCCAGCTTTTTTGAGGCAATGGCATGTGGCGCGTTCGGATCAAAATTGGGTTCGGGAAAGGCCTTCATCAATCTCAAAGATAACAATTCACAAAAATTTTGTGACAATAGGCAACCAACCTGTTATTTATGACGGGGTTTCATTATCTTGCTATCCCTTATTAATGAAACGAAAACTAACCCTGATCCTGTTATTACTTTGCGGAACCGCATCTGCGCAGGATTCCGTTTTCGCCCGGCGCATGGTCGATACTTTGACCTCACCCTATTTCTGGGGGCGCGGCTATACCAAGGATGGTATGGGCAAAGCGGCCGATTTCATTGCCGCGCAATTTAAATCTTACGGCCTTCAGCCGCTGGGTGGAAAAGCATATTTACAGCCTTTTACTTTTAACGTCAATACCTTCCCCGGCGCGATGGATGTTTCTGTTAATAGCAGGCAACTGGTTCCCGGAAAGGATTTTATTATCGGTGCGGAAAGCCGGGGCGTAAAAGGCGAGGGCAGGCTGATTCAAAAAGACAGTATTCATTTTATCGACCCGAAAAATCGCATCCTCGTTACTTTACACGACAAGCTGACCTGGGATGTCGATCAAAACACAGCCGACTTTACTTCTGTCGATCTGCTGAGAAGCGCGGTGCAGGACCAGCCTTCATCAATCGATATTAAGATTGAAAACAAGCTGGTAGAAGGATTTAAAACCGGCAATATTTGCGGTATGGTTCGTGGCACCGCCAAACCTGATTCGTTTATCGTGATGACCGCTCATTACGACCACCTGGGCGGCATGGGGAATGGAACTTATTTCCCTGGTGCAAATGATAATGCAAGCGGTATAAGCCAATTGCTCAGCCTGGCGCGTTATTATGCTAAAAACCCGCAGCCTTACAGTATGGTGTTCATCTGTTTTTCGGGTGAAGAGGCTGGCCTGCTCGGGTCAAAATATTTTTCAGAAAACCCGCTTATCCCCTTAAGTAATATCCGTTTCCTGCTCAATATGGACATGCTCGGTACGGGCGAAGAAGGGATCACCGCGGTGAATGCGACGATATATCCGCGGGAATTTGCCATGCTCAGGCAAGCCAATGATGAAGGGCATTACCTGGTGAAAGTGGCGTCTCGGGGTAAGGCCGCCAACAGCGACCACTATTGGTTCTCCGAAAAAGGCGTCCCCGCATTTTTTATTTATACCATGGGGGGCATTAAAGCTTATCATGATGTCTATGACATCAGCAAAACGCTGCCGCTGAATGAATATAATCATCTCTTCAGGCTGATCGTCGATTTCAATGCTGCCCTGATGAACGCTAAGCCGGTTTATGCAAATAAAAATTAGCATATAAGCCCCTGCTTTTTTAGATTTGACGTTCACACTCAATCAACTATAAATCTCCGATATGAAAAGATCATTCACCGCGGCCTGTTTCATGCTCGCCGCAGGGGCTATGCTGACGGTTAATGCCCGCGCGCAGCAGAAAGCGACCTTCTCCGCCAAAGGCAAGTCTGTTAAGGTTTATGTAACTGAAAAAGGCACCGATCATCGCCTGGCGGATGCGGGCACGCTCGCATTCTCTTCGAAACCGCAACCCGTTGAGACCGAAGTAGCCGTGTTTGTCGATCCGTCAAAAACCTTCCAGACCATGCTGGGCATAGGCGGCGCTTTGACCGACGCCTCAGCAGAAGTGTTTTATAAGCTGCCAAAAGATAAGCAGCAGGAAATACTAACCGCTTATTATAGCAAAACGAAGGGCATAGGTTATACCTTCGGAAGAACAAATATCCAGAGCTGCGACTTTTCAAGTGATACATATAGCTACGTGAAAGACGGCGACAAAAGCCTGAAGAGCTTCGATATCAGCCACGATAAAAAATATCGTATTCCATTCATTAAAGATGTGATCGCGGCGGCAGGGGGTAAATTGACGCTGTTCGTTAGCCCGTGGAGCCCTCCGGGATGGATGAAGACCAATAATGATGTTTTACATGGCGGTCACCTGAAAAAGGAAGATGACCAGAGCTGGGCGAACTTTTATGTGAAGTTCATCAACGCTTATGAGAAAGCTGGAATACCGGTATGGGGCCTTTCCGTGCAGAACGAGCCGATGGCCACACAAACCTGGGAGTCATGCCTTTATACAGCTGAGGAAGAGCGTGATTTTGTGAAGAATTATCTCGGTCCGACGCTGCAAAAATCCGGTATGTCCGGCAAAAAGCTGATCGTGTGGGACCATAACCGCGACCTGATGTACCAGCGCGCCAGTACTATCCTTGAAGATCCGGCAGCGGCTAAATATGTATGGGGCGTAGGCTACCACTGGTACGAGACCTGGACCGGCGCAGGAATGAATTTCGCCAATGAACAATTGGTTCACCAAACTTTCCCCTCGAAGAGCCTTATATTCACTGAAGGTTGTGCCGAAAGGTTCGACCCGAACAAACTGGATGACTGGTCGCTGGGTGAGAAATACGGTTATTCCATGATCAATGATTTTAACGCAGGCACCGTTGCCTGGACCGACTGGAACGTGCTGCTCGACGAAAAAGGCGGCCCGAACCACGTAGGCAATTTCTGCTTCGCGCCGGTGCACGCCGATACGCAAACCGGTAAGATCACTTACACCAATTCATACTATTATATAGGGCACTTCTCCAAATTCATTAAGCCCGGCGCCAAACGAATAGCCTGTTCAGCAAGCCGCGATAAGCTGCTGACCACCGCTTATCAGAACCCCGATGGAAAGATCGCCGTGGTGGTCATGAACAAAGGCGACGAAAAAATTGATTATTTCCTTTGGATAAAAGGGCAAGCTACTAAGGTGACCAGCAATCCGCATTCGATAGAAACATTGATCGTGGAATAAAGACCTCGCCGATTAAGACTTGATAAAGCCCAAACCGGGCTTTATTTGTTTGTAACCTTTGTGAAGCGATAGGAATAGGAGATGAGAAAGTACCGCCTTTGCATAATGCTCTGATTATCGTTAATAGTATTTTCAGAGGCGTAATGAAATGAACTAACACCCTGGTTGAACAGGTCATAGCACATCAGCCTTAATTCGCCTTTGTCGTTCTTCTGCATGTGTTTTGCGATCGCTATGCTCATGATATTCGCGTTGCGCTGAAACCCGGGCGCCACCAATGGATTAAATTCATAAGTATAATCAACGCTCCAAACAAACTTTTTGGGTAAAAACAGGTCGGTTACCATAGTAGCCCGCTGTGTCGTGTAGCTTTGTGGTGCATAACTAACAAACTGATATTTGGTAATCGCGTAATTAATACCATAACCGGGTCTTAAATCGATGATATCGTTCCAATTGGCGGAAAATTGTTGTGTAACATCTATTGCCGCGGTGTTTTGATAACCATCTTGTCCATTCACCTCGAAAAAATTATGCCCTGTAATAAAATTCGCACCACCGTTGACGCTGAAGACCCAATCGCCCTGTTTTTTGAATGATTTACCGTAACTGCCATCTATCCTTGCCGTAAAACGCCCGTTGCGGTTTGTCGGCGTGGTTATGGTAGCACCTTCGGCATTTACGGTTCGTTCTCGCAAAATGGTGTTGGTCTCAATATTCATCTGCGAATTGAAGTTCATATATAACTGGCTCTCCTGGTAATAGTGGTTGAAATTGAGCCCGGCATTGTGCAGGCGTGTGGGCTTCAGATTTGGATTTCCGATGAAAGTAAACAGCGGGCTATAGACAATGGTGATAGGCCGGAGATCATTAATGCCCGGCTGTTTTACGTCCTCACTATAGCTTAGGGTCATGTTTTTAATGTGCAGCTCAGCAACCGGGATCAAGTAGAAAAAATGCTCGTCGAGGTCGCTGATAGTGCTGCTGAAATGATTGTTTATCTGCAGCAGTTGTGCCGCAAATCCTAATTTGAGTGAAACATTATCATTGAAATTATAGGTCAGATCGGGATGCACAGTTTGCTGCCATTGGTTTCTTACGAGGTCGCTGCTTTGTTCCGCGTTGTAAATGGTGTACAACCCTGTCTTAAAATCTTCTTCGTAAGTCAGCAGGTCGCCTTCGTTACGGTCATAGTTCCCTGCAACCGATACATCAAGCGAAAGCTTTTTGCTGAACGGGTAGTGGTAACCGACGCCCAAACTGCCGCTGTAATCGGTGTTTGTGTTTTCGCCCGAACGGCTGATGGTATCAGATGGCAACGCAGCCGAATAGGAGATAAGATCATTAAAACTATCGTTAAGCGTTTTGTCAGGATGAATGTTCAGGCCGTTTGTAACACTAATTGAAGCGCCATTGCTTTTAAGCTTACGATAATAATTCAGCATGTGCTGGTATTGGAACGAATGATAGGTGCTTTGGCCGGAAGCAACGTTTCGGTTCAGGGGATCGACGAAATTGGTATAGGAGTTGCTCACCGCGTTACTGTTTTCAGCATTATAGCTATAGTTTAAATCCGGGTTATATTTGATGGTGGTCACGGAATCCGGCTTCCATTCGGCTTTGATGTACAGCCCCTGGTCGTGCTCATGCTGACGGTTTTTTGTTGACGAGTTGGTAGTAAATGTAGTATCGCCGATGAATTGCTGGGTTTGTGCCGATTGCTGCTTGCTGATAAGCCGGTCGTTCAGCTCATATTCAGCGTTAAGTTTGAAAGTCCGGGTGATCTGTTCGTTGAAATTAACGTTGGCCACGTTCATGTCTGTAATACCCGAACCGCCAAAACCCGCAGGCAAATGCATATCGCCGATAAACAATTTGGTGCCGCTTAAGTTGTCGCTGCCCACCTTGGCGCTCAACTGGAAATCGTCGTGAAATTTGCTGAAAAAGCCATCGGCTTCATAGCGGTTATTGGTACCTGCGCCCAGGTCACCATTGCCGATGATGCTTTGCTTGAACGCTTTCTTAAATTTCAGGTTGATGATCTTGTTGACTTTGTATTCAGGTACCAGGTGATCCGGATCGTCGTCCCGGTCATCGTAGACCTGCACTTTGGATATCATGTCTGCATCCAGGTTCCTTGTGGCTATCGTGGGGTCATTGGTGAAAAATTCCTTCCCGTCGATCTTGACCTTGGAAACGGTCTTGCCGTTCACGGTGATCCCTCCGCTGATATTGACCTGCACGCCGGGAAGTTTTCTCAGCAGGTCTTCAACTACGGCGTTGGGCCTTACTTTGAAGGCTTCGGCGTCGAATTCTATGGTGTCTTTTTTGATGGTAACCGGATTGCGTTCGGCTTTTATGATCACCTCATTCAATATTTTTGAAACGAGCATGATCTGCCCAAGATCAATTTCCGCCGACCCGCCTTTCAGGCTAAGGGCGATATGCGCGCTTTTGTAGCCTACGCATGAAACAAGCAGCCGCAGCGGTTCATTTACACTCAAATTTCGTAGTGAGAATGTCCCGCTTTTGTCAGTGATCATATAGGATACCAGCGCCGAATCTTTCACTTTTAAAACAGCGACCGTCACATAACCGATGGGTTGTTGGCTCAGGGAATCGAGTACGATAGCTTTGATATTAACATGGCGCTGGGCGGAACATATTAGCGATATAGATATGAACAGGATAAGAAATAGGTAACGTTTCATTTCAAAGGTTTGTGGCTGCAATTTAATGCATTGAACCTTAACCGCTTTGTTAATGAATGTTAATTTATGTTAACGAGAAAGCCATCCGGCAACGGATGGCTTTCACAACCTTCTTAATAGCCGGAAGCTTACTCTGACCTCAGGCTCTTCACCGGGTTAGCCAATGCTGCTTTGATGGACCGGTAACTCACTGTCAGTAATGTAATCAGAATAGCGCCGACAGCCGTTGCTGCGAAAATCCACCACGATAGATCAGTCCGGTAATGATAGTGCTGCAGCCATTTGTTCATGAAATAGTATGCTACGGGGAAAGCAATAAGTTGTGATAAAAAGACGAGGAGGAGGAAGTCTTTTGAAAGCATGCCCCAAAGGTTGATGACGGAAGCCCCCAGCACTTTGCGGACACCTATTTCTTTCACGCGCTGTTCGGCCACAAACGATGCCAGACCGAACAATCCCAGGCAGGATATAAATATCGCCAGGGCTGCAAAAACCGCTGCGATCTTGCCGATATGTTCTTCAGCGGCAAATTTGGCGGCATATTCCAGGTCGGCAAATTTGTATTCGAATGGGGCTGACGGGATCAGCTTTTTGAAAACCGCTTCAATTTTTGGCAAGGCTTGCCCCGCGCTCACATTTGGCGCGATCTTGATATTGATCTGGGATGTGCCTACGTGCCCTTTGATCATGAACAAGGTCGGGGTCATAACGTCATAAGGCGATTCCATGATCATGTCTTTAACCACACCGACGATCTTGTAGTATTTCATCGGCTGATCCTGAAATTTCCAGCTCACATCTTCGCCCACAGGGTTTTTCAATCCCATGTATTTGGCGGCGGATTCGTTAATCACCATTGCATTTGAATCCGTCGGAAAATCTCTCGAAAAATCACGTCCCTGTACAAATTGCCAGCCGACAGTTTTACCATATTCAAAAGTTACGGGTAATGTTCCAAAGCTGTCCTGGAAGTTAGGATCTTTGCCCCGCCATTTAAAACCACCGTTGCCGGAAGCTATTTCAGTTACTTTGCCAAACGACTCGGACATTTCGGCCACCGCGCCCGTTTTTTTAAGCTCCGATCGCATCAGGTCGTACTTGCCGTCAAAGTCGGCATTTTTCTTCTCGATCATGAGCAACCCGTCGCGGGTATAGCCAACGGGCCTGTCTTTGGCCATCTGCACCTGTCGATAAATGATAATGGTGCAAACGACAAGTGCGACCGATACGCTGAATTGCGTTACCACCAAAACCTTACGCGGGATAGATGCCAGTCTCCCAACCTTGAAAGTGCCCTTGAGCACCTTAACCGGGTTGAATGAAGACAGGTACAGCGCCGGATAACTTCCGGACACCAAAGTAGTGATGAAAATAAAGATGATACTCATGCCCCAGAACCAGGGATTTGCAAAAGGCATTTTTATTTCTTTGGCAGCGAGATCATTAAACCAGGGCAACATCGAAGTTACCAGTATGATTGCCAGGAAAAAGGAAATGAATACAATCAAAAACGATTCACTATAAAACTGGCCGATCAATTGCCTGCGCATCGAACCGACCGCTTTTCTGATGCCGATTTCTTTGGCTCGTTTTTCAGAGCGTGCGGTGCTCAGGTTCATGAAGTTGATACAAGCCAGCAAGAGCACGAATGCACCAATAACACTTATTATCCAAACCATTTGTAACGGACCGGTATCAACCTGTCCGCGGACGAAAGGGTGAAAGTGCCAGTCGCTCATAGGCAGCAAGCTAACCTGCGGATTCAGTCTGGCTTCATCTTTAAAGTTGGCGAGGTTTTTTAGCTCGGCATCTTTTATACGATGTGACACCTGATCAAATGTGGTATTGGGATTGATCTGGGCGTATATCTTCAGGAAATGATTTTGCCAGTCGGTCATCGCCGTTTGCCGTATCCAGGGATTGTTGTCGAGCCAAAGATCGAAGGCGCCAATAAATTTCAGATCCTTAAATTGAGTATTCAGCGGAAGATCTTCATAAACCCCGGTAACCTTTACCACTGAATGGTTATTGATCTTCATGACCTGGTTTATCGGATCGGCATTGCCAAAAAAAGCATTCGCCGTAGATTCCGAAAGCATGACGGAATGTGGGTCCTTCAAGCCGCTCCGACTGCCACGGATCATTTTCAATGTTAGCATTTCGGGCGCGTGCGGGTCCATAAACAGTCCCGTTCTGGAAAATTTCTTGTCACCGGCCGATAAGATATCGTCCTCGTTCCAGGACGCAGGCACGATGTATTTAAAATTGTTTTTGTAATTATTTTCCAACTCGGTGATCAGGGGATACTGAAGCGTATTGTTGATACCCTGCCTCCCGCTGCCCGGATCGTGCATATAAGTATTCACCTGGGCAATATGGTTGTAATTTTGATGGTATTTGTTGAACGACAGTTCGTCCCAAACCCACAACCCAATAAGCATAGCGGCAGCCATACCCACGGCCAGTCCGCCAATGTTGATGAAGGAGGATACCCTATTCTTGACGAGGTTTCTCCAGGCGATTTTGAGATAGTTCTTTATCATGGTTATTAGTCATTAAGTCATTGGGTCATTTTTTAAATGCAAACTCAAACTACTCCGATCTCAAACTTTTCACCGGGTTAGCCAGTGCGGCTCTGATACTTTGATAGCTCACCGTTAGTAACGTGATCGACATTGCGCCGACGGCAGTTACTACGAATATCCACCAGGCGACACCGGTATGGTATTGATAATTATTCAGCCAGTTGTGCATCAGGTACCAGGCCAATGGCGATGCGATGATCAGTGAAATGATCACCAGCAAGGCAAAGTCTCTTGACAGCAATTCCCAAAGGCTAAAGATCGAAGCTCCCAATACTTTGCGCACGCCGATCTCTTTAATGCGCTGTTCGGCCATAAAGGATGCCATTCCGAATAAACCGAGGCAGCTGATAAAAATGGCCAGGCTGGCGAAAGCGGTAGCCAGCTTGCCTATGCGTTCCTCGTTGCCGAACTTTTTGGCATATCCCTGGTCAACGAAATGATATTCAAAAGGCTGTTCGGGATTATATGTTTTAAATACCGATGCGATCTTATCGACAGCCGTGCCGGCGCTCATTTTTGGATTGATCTTCAGCAGCACGTAATTGCTTTGGTCTTTCGAAAGGAAATAAACCGTCGGTAGCGCCTGCTCATACGGCGAACCGAAAATGATATCTTTGGTAACGCCGACTATTCTATATTGCTTGCCATAAAAGGTTATATAGTTCTCGGTCGGCTTTTTCATGTTCATGAAATCTACGGCAGCCTGGTTGACGATCACCGCGCTGGAATCAGATAAGAAAGTTTTTGAAAAATCACGCCCCTCGCTGAATTCCCAGCCAATGGTTTTGCCATAATCGTAAGAGACATTATTTTGCTGGAAATCGGTGCTCAGGTTTGGGTCTTTGCCCGGCCATTCCACGGCGCTGGTGCTGCCTGCGCCCTG
This sequence comes from Bacteroidota bacterium, assembly GCA_018266935.1. Taxonomy (GTDB): domain Bacteria; phylum Bacteroidota; class Bacteroidia; order Sphingobacteriales; family Sphingobacteriaceae; genus Mucilaginibacter. Next base: position 12,844 of record JAFDZL010000531.1, read on the forward strand.
GGTAGGCGACGAACCGGCTTCGGCCATTTCGCTCACGGCTCCTGTGTTCACCAGGCTTGTCCTAACCGCATCGAAATGCTTATGCACCTCGCCGGTGGCCATCGGCAGGGCTATCAGGCCGTCACGCGTATAGCCAACGGGCCGGTCTTTTGCATATTGTATCTGTTTAAAAACTACGATCGTCCCGATGATTAGCACAACCGAAACGGTAAACTGCAATACCACCAGCACCTTACGCGGTACCGATGCCAGGCGCCCTACGCGGAACGTTCCTTTCAATACTTTTACAGGTTTGAATGACGAGAGGTAAAATGCCGGGTAACTGCCGGTGATAATACCTGTGACAAGGCTAAAACCAATCCCTGCGATCCAGAACCCCGGCATAGCCCATGGAATGCTCATCTGCTTGCCGGCTACCTGGTTGAAGAAGGAGAGACTCAATTGAACCAACAGCAGCGAGATCACAAAAGCAAACAATACGCACAAAAGCGATTCGCTGAAAAACTGGTAAATCAGTTGCCTCCGCAGCGAACCTATAGCCTTGCGGATACCTACCTCGCGCGCGCGTTTTTCTGAACGCGCCGTGCTCAGGTTCATGAAATTGATACAGGCCAGCAACAATACAAATGCACCGATAATGCCGAATAGCCACACATATTGTATCCTTCCGCCGGTGTTTTTGCCTTCTTTAAATTCGGAGTATAAATGCCATTTGCTTATTGGATACAGGAACAATGCCGGTTTCTTTTTGGCGAGGAATGCGCTTACATGGCGCAGTTTTTCGTCCCTGATCTTCAACGACACTTTGTCCAGGTCGGCGTTGTCTGCCAATTGAACATACAATGAAACAAAGTTCGGCCGCCAGGGCTCTTTCATCTGGTTCAGCTGATTGTCTGCTGCAAAACGGTCCCATGCGCCGACGAAGGCAACATCGGCAAGTGTGGTGTTTTTGGGCAGATCTTCATAGACGCCCGCTACCTTCAGGTTGTCCTGGTTATTCAGCTTCAGTACTTTGAACATTGGGTCGTCGTTGCCAAAGAAAGCTTTAGCCGTTGAAGCTGATATCAATATTGAAGAAGGATCGCTCAAAGCATCGCGCCGGCCCTTGAGCATATTCAACGTGAATAATTCCGGGCCGCCGGTTTCCATAAAAGCGCCCGATTCGGTTAGCTTCTTATCGCCTAACGACAGTATATACCCGCTGCTTTGGTCGCACATGACAACCGATTTGAAATCGCTGCCATAATTTTTTCGTATCTCGGCCGCCAGCGGGTAAGGCACCTGCCACCAGGTTTGCACCTCGCCATTGTTGGTGACGTTCTGGATAACCTGTGCGATACGGTTGTAGTTTTTGTGATAGCGGTCGAAAGTGACTTCGTCCCAAATCCAGAAACTGATCAGCATTACCACGGCAATGCCCACGGCCAGCCCGCCGATGTTGATGAGCGAGGAAGCTTTATTCTTGATGAGGTTCCTCCAGGCGATTTTGAGATAATTCTTTATCATGATGTTGTACGTTTTATGTGGTATGTGATACGTTTTTTATCCAGGTCAACACGTCATTCGCTCCTCAAACTCTTCACCGGGTTGGCCAGTGCGGCTTTGGTCACCTGGAAGCTTATAGTCGCAATGGCGATCAGCACAATCAGGCCGGCGGACAGTGCAAACGGCCACCATTGGATCGGTGCATGATAGGCAAAGCTTTCAAGCCATTTATTTATAGCATACCAGGCTACCGGCGAGGCTATCAGCACGGAAATCATAACGAGCGATACAAATTCGAATGACAATAAAACGAATAATGAAGCTATGCTTGCCCCTAATACTTTGCGGATGCTGACTTCTTTAACACGCCTTTCTCCCGTAAACATCGCTAAGCCTAACAGTCCGAGACAGGAGATCAAAATTGCCATGACTGCAAATGCGTTGGAAAGTTTACCCACAATTTCTTCACTCCGGTAAAGTTTTTCGTACTCCTCATCTGCAAAATTATAGGTGAGTGGAAACCCTGGATTCAACCTGGCGCATAGCTTTTGCAAACCAGCCAATGCTTCGGCGGTTTTACCGGGTGCGATACGAACTAACAGGTAATCTCCGTTGTTGAAATTGGTTCTTAAACGCAGGATCAGCGGATTGATCTTTTCATGTAAGGAAGCAAAATGAAAATCTTTAACCAGGCCGATGATCGTTCCTTTCTTTCCCCACATGGTTAACGTCCGGCCAATAGGATTGGCATAACCAAGTATTTGCTGCGTGGTTTGATTAATTATGTAAGCTGTTGAATCTGCAGGAAAGTCTTTTGAAAACTCGCGGCCGGCCAGCATTTTCAATTTTAGTGCAGCCACAAAGTTATAACCAACTGCAGCATTATTAAATGAAACAACATTACCAGGTGCTTTGCCTTCCCAGTTTACCGTACTTGTTCCTGCGTCTAAGTTGTCCGGCGGATCGGATGAAGCGGTTACAGCAAGTATACCGGGCAGTTGTGCGGCCTCGTTTTCAAAAACGGCAGCTTTTGAAGCCAAAGTGCCGTCTGTTTGAATAAATACCAGGTTGTCCCGGTCATAGCCGATATTTTTATTATGAATGTAATTGACCTGTGTGGATACCAGTATGGCGCCGATAATAAGGAGGGCCGAAAGCGAGAACTGGAAGACCACCAATCCCTTACGCAGCCAAACTACCCTGGTACTTGTCTTCAGCGTCCCTTTTAAAACTCTTACCGGGTTAAACGATGATAGAAATAGGGCGGGATAACTACCTGCGATAAGACCGGTGGCTAATGTAAGAACACACAGCTTAATCCAAGACGAGAGCTGATTATAGGGAATAGAAAGCTGCTTTTGGGTAACCTGGTTGAACACTGGCAAGAGAACACTCGCCAGGAGCACGGAAAGGATTACCGCAAAAAAAGTGAGCAGCAATGATTCGCCGATAAATTGTCTAATCAATGCGTGACGGTTGGCCCCCATCACCTTGCGGATACCGATTTCGCGAGCTCGCCTAACCGATTGCGCCGTAGCCAAGTTCATAAAATTAACACAAGCTATCAATACCACAAAAATGGCCACGATACTGAACAAATTCACATATTCAATACGGCCGCCATCAATGACGCCGTTTGTAAAATGAGAATGCAGGTACACCTGACTGTAAAGCTGCAGCGCGTTCTCCACCCGGTAAGTCTTGTTCTTATTTCCGCGACGGTGATCTAAAAAAGTTAAAAGCTCATTATTGACTGTAGCGGCTTTCACGCCGGGATTGAGCAGGACATAGGTGAACGGACCGGAATTATCAAGGCGATCCGCCCATGGATTTTCCGCAAGGTAAGTATCCCAGTTAACGATATATTCAAATTTCCTCGACGTGTTTGGGGCCAGATCCTGGAACACCGCAGTAACCGAAAGGTCTTTTTTACCGGCATAGCTGATCGTCTTGCCCATCGCCGCTTGCGGACTGCCAAAAAACAAAACGGCCATTTTTCGCGATATCGCAATACTGACTGATGAACTTAATGCAGTTTGCGGCGTTCCTTCAAGCAATGGGTAACTGAACATTCGAAAAAAGTCGGCACCGGCAAACGTACCTTCCAGTTTTAAGGCCTTTTGCGGCGTCCTGAAGGTGATCTTCTCATTGTCTTCGTCCATATTGACGGCGTATTCAACACCAGCCAACGATTTTTTAATTTCGACGGCCATAGTGCCCGGTGTTTCATAGCTCCCGCTGACGGAATGATCATTATACTCCCTGGAATAGACTTGGTATAAACGGGAGCCATTCGCATGGAATGCATCGACATTCAATTCACTTTGCACCCATAAGGCAATAAGAATACTACAGGTCAAGCCAATAGATAGGCCAGCAATATTGATGAACGTATGCTTCTTGTTCTTCGACAAATTCCTCCGGGCGATTTTGAGATAATTCTTTATCATGATTTTAGTCATTAAGTCATTGGGTCATTGTGTCATTTTTCAAATGCAAACTGCCAACGGGCAACTGCAAACTATTCCGATCTCAAATTTTTCACCGGATTCGCCAGCGCCGCTTTGATGCTTTGATAGCTAACGGTTGCCAGTGTGATGGCGATGGCTCCAATCGCCGTGGCGGCAAATATCCACCACGATATGCCGGCATTGTATTTATAACCGAGTATCCATTTGTTCATAAAATAATAGGCTATCGGCCCTGCAATGATCAGCGAGATGATTACCAGCAACACAAACTCCTTCGACATTAATCCCCAGAGATTGGCAATCGATGCGCCCAGCACTTTACGTACGCTTATCTCTTTGGTACGCTGCTCGGCCATGAAAGATGCCATGCCGAACAGGCCCAGGCAGCTGATAAATATGGCCAGGATGGTAAAGAAGCCCGCCAGCGTCCCAACGCGTTCTTCATTCTGGAACTTTTTGGCGTATTCAGCATCGGTAAAGGCGTAGTCGAGCGGGCTGTCGGGATCATATTGCTTGAATATTGCTTGTATTTTAGCGATAGCATCCTGGGGGCCTATTTTGGGGTTCATCCTGATGTCGATCATTTCCTGCGCGTTTGTCGCCAGGTGAAATATGGTAGGTTGTACAGGCTCATAAGGCGATTCCATCACCATGTCCTGTACTACGCCTATAATCCTGAAATCTTTTCCCCAGTGTATGACCTGGCCTACAGGTTCCTTAAACCCGATAAATTTTGCCGCAGCCTGGTTGAGGACCATCGCCGAGGAGTCGCTCAAGAAGTTCTTGGACAAGTCCCGGCCGTCAACAATTTTCCAGCCCGCTGTTTTGCCAAATTCGGCAGATACAGGTACGGTACCGAAGTCATCCTGCAGCGCGGGGTCCTTGCCGGCCCAGGTCAAACCGGCGTTGTCTGAATTGACCGCGGTTAAAGGGCTGCCCGATTCGGCCATGTCAATTACAGCACCCGAACGGATAAGATCGGATCTTACAGCGTCGAAATGTTTATGGATGACCTCGGTCTTCATATCTATCTGTACCATTCCTGTCCGGTCGTAACCCACCGGGCGGTTTTTGGTGTATTGCACTTGCTTGAACACCACTATGGTGCCGATGATAAGCGTTACTGAAACAGTAAATTGTAGTACAACAAGGACCTTTCGCGGCAACGAAGCTAGTTTGCCCGCCCGGA
>JAFDZL010000532.1 GCA_018266935.1 Bacteroidota bacterium
GATGAGTGGCAAAAATTTGCCAACCTGCGTTTAGTTTACAGCTATATGTTCACGCACCCGGGCACCAAGCTGCTGTTCATGGGCGGAGAATTCGGCCAGGGCACGGAGTGGGATTTTAGCAAATCGCTTGATTGGTACGTGCTGGAATACCCGAACCACAAAGGCATACAGGAAACCGTAAAAGCGCTGAACAAACTTTACCGGAGCGAACCGGCGCTGTATGAAAAAGCCTTTGAAGGCAGTGGTTTTGAGTGGATCGACGGAGGCAATTCGAACGACTCGATATTGATCTATACGCGCAAAGGACATGATAAGAAGGATGACCTCGTTATCGTCCTGAATATGACGCCGACGCCTCATCAAGGTTATAGGGTAGGGGTGCCCGAAGCCGGCAACTGGAAGGAGATATTCAATTCAGATAATAAACATTATTGGGGCGGCGGGATGGATAACCCAAAAGCTATCAAATCGGAAAAAGTGCACTGGCATGGCAAAGAGAATTCCATCGCTGTTACTTTGCCACCGCTTGGCGCGACAGTTTTCAAGATGGGGAAGTAAGACATCAATAACTTAGCTCAAAAAAACAGGCGTATGCGTTTCAGATCGTTTTACTTATACATAGCGGGCGCGGTTATCGCCGTGGTGTTTTTCGTTTATGAAATGATCGTCTTTCACGCATCGCTCAGCACAACCGATATCATTTTGAGCGCCTCGCCTGTAGTTATTCTTTCGTATCTTGCGTTCAAGGTTTATCATGAAGACGCTGATGATGAATTGATGTAACTTATGCTTTACTATACCCAACTAATCTTTATTAAAGAAGGGCAGGAGGATAAATTCAACCTGTTCGAATCTCATGTGCTGCCGTTATTGGAACGGCACAATGGAACCCTGCTTTATCGCGTTCGCCCGACGGACGATTGCGTGATCGAAACCAGCATGGACAAACCTTATGAAGTGCATTTAGTCAGTTTTCCTGCTCGAGAAGATTTTGAAGCATACGCAAAGGACAACGACCGGCTGAAATATATGCACCTGAAAGAGGCATCCATCGAAAAAGCTCTACTTATAGAAGGAAAAATGCTTTGAGGTAATTGATTGATTTGTTTAGCTTTATATCAATCAATATTAACCTGGTCATGAAAAAACTTCTATTCCTTTCTTTCATTGTTCTTATTGGGCTGGCGTCATGCCAGCAAAAAGGCGGCAGCAATACCACTGTAGGCGAATATTTTGCGCCCGTAGATTCCGGTGTGCAGCAGGCCGGCATCAAGATGGTGAGTATTCAAACTCCTGTCGGCAAGTTCAAAGTCTGGACCAAACGGTTCGGCAATAATCCGCGCATCAAAGTTTTATTGCTGCATGGCGGTCCGGCGATGACTCACGAGTACATGGAGTGCTTTGAGAGCTTTTTCCCCAGGGAAGGTTTTGAAATGATCGAGTATGACCAGTTGGGGTCGTTTTATAGCGATCAGCCGCGCGACAGCAGCCTGTGGACCGTCCCGCGTTTTGTGGATGAAGTGGAGCAGGTGCGTAAAGCGCTGAATTGCGATAGCAGTAATTTCTACCTGCTGGGTAATTCGTGGGGCGGCATCCTGGCGATGGAGTATGCGCTGAAGTATCAGAAGAATCTGAAAGGATTGATCGTTTGCAATATGATGGCCAGCATCCCGGCGTATGAAAAATACAATGGCGTATTGCGCAGCCAGATGCGGAAATCTTTGGTGGATTCGTTGCAAGCTTACGAAGCCAAAGGCCAGTATAATGACCCAACCTATCAGGACCTGGTATTCAGGGAGTATTATAATAAACATTTGTGCCGCCTGCCCGAATGGCCGGACGGCGCTATGCGCGCCATCAAGCATGTGAACAACGAAATTTACGTGATGATGCAGGGCCCGAGCGAGTTTAAGACCGGAGGCCGATTACTGCATTGGGATATCAGTAAACGTTTGGGCGAGATCACCGTACCGACCCTGATGGAGGGCGCCAAATATGATACCATGGACCCGAAATACATGGAATGGATGAGCAAGCAGGTGAAGAATGGCCAGTATTTATACTGCCCCAACGGAAGTCACCTGTCCATGTGGGACGACCAACAGGTGTTTATGAATGGGGTGATCAAGTTTATTAAGGATGTGGATGAGGGGAAATAGTATAATTAAGACCAACTGGATTAATCTACTTCGTGTATTTACAGGCGTTTTAGTTTATGCAATTATCTGGGGTCTGTCAGAGCTTCATTATAATTTCTTTCAAGCATTACTTTCATCTTTAATAGGTATATTGCTGTATGGCTTTATGTTTTGGGCAGGATTCATCACCTTACTTTTGGCATTTGATGTAATTTTAATAGCCAGAACAAAGTCAAACCTTAAAATTAAGTTATTGCTTGAATGGTTTGTAGTAAGCAGCCCATTTATTTATTGGACAATAGTATATCGAGAGTACATATTCGCCGTAGGTGTTGTCTCATTTTTCATTGCTCAGCTGATACGAATTAAAGTAATATCAAACAAGCGCAATACCTGGAGGGAAATTACCCGAGAGGATGTGAATAACTAGTACTAATCCTTTTCATCATATTCCAACAATGGCCTCGGATCAAACAATACCTTAAACCATTTGATCTTGCCATTCTCGACATGGTACCAGCCGCTGCTGAAGATGGTTTGCTTGCCCATGTTGATATCGTAGAAAGCCGCGACATCATCGCCTTCACTTAATGCTTTTTTGATCTCGTATTTGAATTTCATTTTCTTCATGTCGCCCATGTAGGCGTCGGCGCTGTCGCGCTCTCCCATGACGCCGATAAATTTCATGTCGTCTTCCAGGTATTTCCGTGCTTCTTCAAAATCTTCGGAATTGAGTGCGTCCAGGAAAAGCAGTACGGTTTCTTTTGCATTTATTTTGGTCATAACAGCAAAGTTTTTAATGGATTAACTCATTTTCGGCCACTTGGTTTGACAAAAAAAGCCGCCCCGGAATTCGGAGCGGCTTCGTATTGCTGATCAAATTGAATTACAATTTTCCCAATTCGTGCACCAGGTCGATCAGTTTGTTCGAATAACCCCATTCGTTATCGTACCATGATACTACTTTAACAAAAGTGTCGCTCAGTGCGATACCGGCTTTAGCGTCGAATATCGAAGTACGCGCATCGCCTTTGAAATCTTCGGAAACTACTTCATCTTCGGTATAACCCAGGATGCCCTTCAGGTCTCCTTGAGAAGCATCTTTCATCGCCTTTTTGATGGCCTCGTAAGTAGTAGGCTTGCTCAGGCGAACGGTCAGATCGACAACGGATACGTCCGGAACCGGAACACGGAACGACATACCGGTAAGTTTACCTTTCAGTTCGGGTAAAACCAGGCCAACAGCTTTGGCTGCGCCGGTTGACGAAGGAATGATATTCTGGTAAGCGCCGCGGCCGCCTCTCCAATCCTTGTGCGAAGGACCGTCAACGGTTTTCTGCGTGGCGGTAACGGCGTGGATGGTGCTCATCAGGCCTTCTTCAATACCGAAAGTATCGTTCAATACTTTAGCGATAGGAGCAAGGCAGTTTGTTGTACACGAAGCGTTGGATACGATAGTATGACCGGCATTCAGTTTTTTGTGGTTAACACCCATTACGAAGGTAGGTGTGTCATCTTTTGCAGGGGCGCTCATTACTACTTTTTTTGCGCCGGCATCAATATGTTTTTGGGCCGTTTCCTGGGTAAGGAACAAGCCTGTTGATTCGATAACAATTTCGGCGCCAACCTCGTTCCATTTCAGGTCAGCGGGATCTTTCTCGGCAGTTACGCGAATAGTTTTACCGTTTACAACCAAATGTCCGCCTTCAACGGCAACAGTGCCTTTGAATTTACCGTGGGTAGAGTCATACATGAGCATGTAAGCCATATAATCAGGCTCAACCAGGTCATTAATGCCAACTACCTCGATATCAGGTCTTTCAATTGCAGCTCTGAAAGCCAGGCGTCCGATACGGCCGAAACCGTTAATTCCTATTTTCATGATTTTAATTTTTGTTAGAATAATACGTTAACAGATTGTTTATAGGTTCTTTTACAATATTTCCGATGGTGATATTCGTGCCCGAGGCGGCTTCAAATAGATACTCCTGGAAGTTTGCGGCGACAGTGCCTGTAAAATTCACAGTAGCCCCCGGGTGCTGTTTTTGTAAAGGTAGTAAATAAGTGTGTATTAGCTTATTGAAACCGGTGATTATGACGTTTTTTAGATAATTATCTTCTTTGTTATCCAGGTAAAACTCGCTGAACGAGCTTAGGAAAACAGCCGGCTGTTTCTGGCGGTATATCTTCTCCAGCAAGCTTCTGCGGTCGAAATCGTAGCGGTGTTCAAATTTCTTTTTGATGTTCGCAGGCAGCGTTTCGTTCATGAATCCGCGGATCAGTTGCCGGCCGAGCCAATTGCCCGAGCCTTCGTCGGCCAACACGAAACCGAGGCCGTAATTGTTGGGTATTATTTTGCGCCCGTCGTACCATGCCGCGTTCGAACCGCTGCCGCAGATACAGATGATACCGGGATTATTTTTACAACATGCTATTGCCGCAGCATCGATATCGTGTTCAACCGTTACCCTTCCGAACTTAAAAAAGGTAGAGAAGGCATTATGAACGATGTTTTTCAGGTCGCTAGAGAACGAACCCGCACCGTAAAAATAAATGCGTTTGATCTCTTCGGCATGATGGATGAGATTGATGTTTTTGCTGAGCAGTTGTATGATCTGTTTCTCGTCGTTGAAGTAGGGGTTGATGCCCCCCGTTTTAAACGAGGCTATCGTCCGGCCCTTATCGGCAAGGCGCCAGTCGGCATAATTTGACCCGCTGTAAACAACTGCGAACATTCGTCAGATAGCTAAAATGTCGGCCATCTCCATCAAATCTTCTTCCAGTTTAAACTGATGTTCGGTAAGTGCCTCCTCAAGGCTGGTAATCTTGATGTGATTGGCCTGTAATCCTACCATTTTCTGCGTGTGACCGTGCAGCAAAGCCTTTACTGCGGCATATCCTAAACGGCTGCCCAAAACACGGTCGAACGCCGACGGGCTTCCGCCGCGCTGCAGGTGGCCCAGGATGGTAACCTTAATATCGTAATTTTTGATCTCGCTTTGAACCCGGCGCGCTATATCATAAGCGCCGCCGTTCTTATCACCTTCGGCCACGATCACAATGCTCGACGACTTTTTGTTGCTCTGCCCTGCTTTCAGGTTTTCGATCAACTCATCTATCGCGGTTTCTTTTTCCGGCAGCAAAATCGCTTCGGCACCGCAGCACACGCCCGCGCGTAAGGCAATAGCGCCCGAGTCGCGGCCCATTACTTCGATAAAGAAAAGCCGGTCGTGCGCATCCGCGGTATCGCGTATTTTATCTATGGCTTCAACAACGGTATTGGTTGCGGTATCAAAACCCAAAGTATAGGTTGAACCGTAAAGGTCATTATCAATTGTTCCGGGAACACCTATTACGCGGATATCAGGATATCTTTTTGAAAAACGCAGCGCGCCGGTAAAAGTACCGTCGCCGCCGATCACTACCAGCGCATCGATACCTTGTTGTTTAATATTCTGGTAAGCGGCTTCCATGCCCTCGTCGGTACGGAAGGGGAGGCACCGGGCTGTTTTCAATATCGTTCCGCCTAAATTCAATATGTTGCTCACCGAGCGCGGCGTCATGTCATACATGTCGTTCTCGATAAGCCCCTGGTAGCCCTTCCTGATACCCACAACATTCAACCCGCTGTATATCCCGGTACGCACCACTGCACGAATGCAGGGGTTCATACCCGGGGCATCGCCACCGGAAGTAAGCACACCTAATTTTGAAATTTTTTGCATTTTTTGCACTAATTTTTCGGTACGAATATAGTGTGTGTAAATTACACCATTGTATTTTATTTTTATTTTTTTATATTAGACCTTTTACACCATATCTTTAGATCGTAAACCTAAATAATATAGCTTTTGGAAGTAAAGTTACCCACATTTAATTCAGTATTCTCGATCGACTGTGTGATTTTCGGTTTTGAGGCTGGGGAATTGAAGATATTACTGATCGAGCGCAACGAGGAACCCTACAAGGATTGGCTCGCGCTTCCCGGATATATTGTAGAACAAGATGAAAGTATTGACGATGCCGCAGAGCGTATCCTGTACGAGCTTACGGGCTTGCGCGATCTGCACATGCAGCAGTTCCATACTTTTGGCGAGGTGAACCGCCACCCCCAGGGACGGGTGATCACCGTCGCATACTACGCACTGATCCGTATCAACGGGCAAAAGGACCTGCGCCCGATAACCCAATATGCAAAAAAGGCGTTCTGGCATCCTGTGAATGAATTGCCAAAGCTGGCATTCGACCACAGCGAAATATTTAAGGTAGGCTTTAATAAACTACGCCGCCGCTTAAACTATCAGCCGATAGCGTTCGAATTACTGCCGGAAAAATTCACCCTCACACAACTGCAGTCGTTGTATGAAGCCGTACTCAATAAAAAGCTGGATAAGCGTAATTTCAGGAAAAAGATGCTTAGCTACGGTTTCCTGAAGGAACTGGATGAAAAGCAAAAAGGCGTTTCGTATCGTGCGGCAAAGCTCTATAAGTTCGACCGGCGCAAATACTCGAAGATATTCCAGAACGAACTGAGTTTGGAGAAAGCGAAGTAAGTCTCAAGTCTTAAGTGAAAAGTCTTAAGTCTGTTGTTTCTTTATCTTGGAACTCCGGACTTAAGACTTTCGGCTTTATATCTGGCTTGGCGCCAGTTCAAGGTGATATTTCACCAGGTTATCTATCGGCGAGCGAATGATATTCCCTACAACCATCCCGTTTTCCGTCACTACTTCCTCCAAAACGTTCCTGAAGTTATAACCGACCGAACCGATGCAGTTGAAAGTATATCTCTGATAATTTGGGTAGTGCGTTACCAGGTTGCGGAAAAAATCTTCGAACGAGGTGCGTACCAGGTTTCTTGAGTATTCGATATTTACCGGGTTGTCATAAACAAATTTGGCAAAGCTTGCGCAAAAGCGGTTGGCGCGTGGCTGGGTGTAAACTTGCTCGTTCACATCGTCCGGCGTCAGTTTAAAGGTGTCCCAAAAAAGTTTGCGCACCGGTTCGGGCATGTAGCCGCGCAGGTAATCAACCAGCAGCTTTTTACCGATGTAACAACCGCTGCCTTCATCGCCCAATATGTAAGCACCTGAATCGATATTGTGCGTTACTTCCTTGCCGTTATAGATACAGGTGTTGGTGCCTGTGCCCAAAATTGCCGCAAATCCTTCGCTTGTCCCCAGCAATGCTCTGGCAGCTGCCAGCAGATCGTGACCGATATATACCCTTGCATTGGTAAAAACGGCCTGCATGGCGTCAGCTACTATCTTGCGCATATCATCCGTCGAGCAGCCCGCACCATAATAATTCACTTCGGTTACTTCGCTCTTTTCAAGGTCGGTTGGCAGGGTCTCCATCAGCGAATGAACAATGTACGCCGTACCTGAAAAATAAGGGTTATAGCCTTCGGTGTTAAAATACACTTTCTTACCTTCTTCGGTAACCAAACACCAATTGGTTTTAGTGGAGCCACCGTCAGCAATAATGATCATAAATTAAGTTTATCTAAAAAATTGGTTAAAAGTATGATTTTACTAATTGTAAAAGAAACACTTTGTACCTGCAAAAATGCAAAAATATTATAAAACCAGTATAATATACTGCCTCAGAACCGTGAAAAGCCTTATTACAAGATAGCAAATATTTAAGTCATAACATAATGTAAAGATTTTTAAGCTGATTTTTTGCATCTTTGCAGCGATTTTAAGCCGAAAGTCTTCAGTCTGAAGTCAGAATGCCCCCAATAGCTGATTTTCGGCTTCAGACTCAAAACTTCAGACTTAAGACTCAAAACAAGGTCCCATAGCTCAGCTGGATAGAGCAACAGATTTCTAATCTGTCGGTCTCAGGTTCGAATCCTGATGGGATCACGAAGATGTTCGCAAGTTGCGAGATAACTTGCGAACAGTTTTCAGGAATATATTTGTGTGAGTCCTAAAAACGATTCGCGGAATGACTCACGAATTATCTAAAAAAAAACGCTTAGTTGTTACCAACTGATCTTTTTTCGCGCAACTTCAGCCGCAGTCCCACCTCGAAGGCTCCATTGGTAAAGTTGCTTAGCGCGCCGGTTTCCATATTGTAAGAGAAATTCAGCACATAATTACGGTGATCGAGGCCAAATCCTGCGCCAAGCGTTTTGCTCGAGTGATAGATTGCCTGGAGGTATAAGCCGTAATAACTGCCCATCACAAAATTAAATCCGCAATCGACGATGTCGTTGTATCCTTTTACTACACGATAGGCCGCCAAAGGTTCCAGCATAAAGGTTGCGCCATCACCCTGAACGGGTATTTTATAGCTTGCGATAGCACTGAATAGGGCAAGGTCTGCATTATATATATTACCCGATGTATTGAATAAAGTAGATCTGATGTTGGGCAAAGCTGCGCCAATATACCAGCGCGAACTGGTATAAGCAACCCCGATATCTCCATCAAAATAGGGCTTAAGTTGGTTGTAAGCGGCAATGGATTGATCAGAAAGATCGCCGTTGACCAGGCTCATATCTATTCTCGAGTCATTAATGCCACATGATACGCCAAAGCTCAGGCGTTCATCCTGTTCATTTAGCGGCAGGTGATAGGCGTAACTTCCTTCAAACCGGGTTGAACGGATCAGCCCCGCCTGATCATCGTTAATCCAGAAGCCTATGCCCACTTTGCGATCGGTACCATAATCCGCCGTAAAGGAGCTTGTTTGCGGCATTCCCGGGAACTCGCTCCATTGTTTGCGGTAATCCAGTTCCAGGTTCACGCCTTTATCTATGCCCGCCATTGCCGGATTGGCTAAATAGCGGTTCTGATAATACATAGATTGAAAAGGCACAAGCTGCGCCCTGCAAGTTAAAGTAGTGGCAAATATGAAGCAGCACAGCATCGCGGACTTCCATATGCCGCCGTTCTTATGCGATAGATAATTGGTCTTTAAGTTCTTCATTTGTTGTTTAATCTCCTTCACCAGCATTACTGCCTGATAATCGTAATAAAACCTTTGATCACACCGGTGGTAACGCCCAAATCGATCGTATAATAGTAGGTGCCTTGAGTTAGCGGCGAACCATTCAGCGTCCCATCCCAATCGTTTTGATAACCATGTTTGCTGTAAACCAAACGACCGGCACGGTCATAAACAGACACCGTATTATTGGGATAAAGGTCAATATCCTTCACAACCCAGGTATCGTTTTTGCCATCGCCATTAGGCGTGAGGATATTGGTGGCCGTTATGGCTGTCGCCGGCAAGCCACGGTATATAGTTATTGTATAGGTATGCTGGCTGCCATTTTGCGCGGTTATCGTTACACTGAGGGTGTTGTACCCTGTTTGAAGAGTGATATGATTCGAACTCCGGTTGTTGTAGAGCACATTGCCATTAATTTGCGCAGTGGACGTGGAAGCAAATAATGCCGTTACATCGACCCAATCCACATCATGCTCGACGGTTGCCGTATAGTCATAAACAGTGGGAGAAAAGTCCGGCGACAAGGTTGCTCTTCCTTCATTTACTACAAGCTGCGAAACACTGGCGTCGGTTAATGGCATAATCGTCAGCGTACCCGGCACATAAGTAAACGTATAGTTTGGTGAAGCGGCGCCCTTAACTGTGATCGGGTATGCACCCGGTGGCGTATTAACGCCGGCTGTCGTCGATGCTGTTCCGGCATTGCTTAGGGTCGAAGCATCCTCACCATTCACAAATCCACTATAGCTTATCGTCATTTCAGGGTTGGCCGTTCCGTACAACCTGCTTTGGTTGTCGGCCGTAACGGTAAGCGGAGCTTTCTTTACCGTCAAAACGCCGGGCTGGTAAACTACACTGTAATTCGGCATCACGGCGCCACCGGCTGTAATCGTGTATTCGCCCGCTCCTGATGCTGCTGATGCCGCGGTTGTAATCGATGGAGGTGTAGTAAGCTTGCTTATATCGTCGCCACCGGCAAAACCGCTGTAATGAACAGTTAGCGTTGGGTTGGCTTCACCATATATTTTTGCCTGATCGTCAGCCGTGATGGTCAACGTTGCCGCATCGACGGTTAACGTACCCGGAACATAGTTAATACTGTAGTTAGGTGATGCCGCGCCGCCAACTGTTATCGGATAAGTACTTATTGGTGAATTGACGGTAGCGGTTGTTGAAATCGTTGGTTGTGTGGTGAGCTTTGAAGCGTCATCTCCGTTGACGAAACCCGTGTAGGTTATTGTCAATTCGGGATTTGCCTGTCCGTAAGCTTTGCTCTGGTTATTGGCAGTAATTGTCAATATTGTCGGCGTAATAGCCAGGTTTGCACCCGCATAAGTCAATGTATAATTACCGCTCAGGGCTAAAATCCCCTGGTTAATAGCATAGCTGCCCACGTTCTCACCCGCATCACGGGTCAGGGACCCGGTAAAGGCATCCGAACCGACCAGCGCACCGGAAGTTACCTGGTAAGTCAAAGCCGGATCGCTTTGGCCGTAAACTTTGGTCTTGGCGTCGGCGGTAACGGTAATAGCTGACTGCGTGATCGATAAATTCGCCGAAACGTAGCTTAAAGAATAATTACTATTCAAAGCCAGCGTTCCCTGGTTAATGGCATAGCTGCCCACATTCTCA
>JAFDZL010000533.1 GCA_018266935.1 Bacteroidota bacterium
AATTTGGCGTCGTTGGCCTTACCAAAAATGCAGCGCTTGAATATGCAGGGAGCGGTATCAGGATCAACAGTATTAGTCCGGGCTTTACATTGACGCCGATGATTGAAAAAGGAGGCGGGGAGGTCTTAAGAAAGATCGCCGCTAAACACCCCGTCGGGCGTTTAGCAACTGTGGACGAAATAGCCAATGCTGTCATGTGGTTGTGTTCGGATCATGCCAGCTTCGTTATAGGATCGAACCTTATGGTTGACGGCGGCTATTCCATACAGTGATTTGCTGCCAAAACAAAATAAGCATCGCCTGGAAGCAGTGTGCCTGCCAATATCAAGTGATGAGCCGATAAGTTTTTCAAGGCGACGAATTCTTAAAATCTACCGTTTAGGGGTATGAAGGATAGGAATTCGACCAGTATCTTAGAATCCGGTTAAAGTTTGAAACAACTTTATCATGTGAAAAGGTTGGAAGCCCCCCGGTGAGTGATAAGGGGGCTTTCTTTGCGGTTAGCAGATGCGATTTTTAATGATATTTGTTTTTTGCGGCATGGCGAGTGCCTGCTACGCTCAAAAGGTAATTTATGATACTGCCTACCGGGCTGAAAATTACCCGCAGTGTAAGCTTGACCTTTATATCCCGGCGCATCACGCGGGCTTCCCCACTATCGTCTTTCTTCATGAAGGCAGTCTTATTGGCGGGGATAAAAAAGAAAACCGATTACCGGAAATTGCGCAAAAATTTATGGGCGACGGCATCGCGGTGGCGTTGGTCAACTACCGGCTGGCGCCTGATACATGGCCCGCCCAGCCCGATGATGCATGTGCCGCGTTTGCCTGGGTGCGGAAAAATATCCGCCCATATGGCGGCGATGATCAGAAAGTGTTTATAGCCGGCCATAGTTCCGGCGCTCTGTTAGCGGCCCTTATCTCAACCGATCCGGTTTATCTTGCAAAACAGGGACTGAAGCTCCAAAATATAGCTGGCAGCATTGTAATAGGAACACAATTAAAGGCCGAACTTCCGGCTGTGCCGGAAAATAAGCTTGACGAGTATTTTAAAAATAATGTCTATCTGAAAATTTTTGGCAACAGGCAAACATTTGAAGATGCCAGCCCAATGGCGCATATCAATAAGGACATACCGCCAATGAGATTTATTATGGCTGAAGCCGAACAGGATAATCCGCCCATTTTGGCACAAACGAAAGAATTTATTGACAAGGCAAATGCCTTTAATAAAGATATCGGGTATCATGTAATCCGCGGACGAAAACACATGACCGTAATAACCCAAATGCCGGAATCCGGTGACGAAACCTACCGGGTCATTAAAGATTTTGTCTCAACCGTTAAACGTAAAATTGAATAGATAATGATACCTGTAACCAGGTGCAGTGCGCTTTTTTTATTGATGTTCGCATTCAGTAAAGCGCCGGCGCAACAATTAAGCACTTTAAAACCCGGCCCTTATAAAGTTGGATTTAGAGCTATTCATCAGTTTGATGGGCAGGGAAGGCCGTTGGCTATCGGTGTATGGTACCCGGCAGCTTCAACAGGCAAAGGAATGGCTTTAAAGGATTACATAATAGCCGGTTCTCTGTCAGCTGAAGCTGCCGATTCGGTAAGCACAAACGAATTTAAAAGGATATTGGAGTTACCATTTCTTTATCACCTGGACAAGGTTCCGGCCGATGTTTACCGGGGACTAATATCGATGCCTTTACGCGGATTCAAAAACGCGGCCATGCGAAAAGGGAAATTCCCTTTGATCATTACACTCGCGGCACCCGATGCCTATCCGGTTACTTTTGAATACTTCGCAAGCCACGGATTTGTCGTGGCATCAATAGTGAATAAATATGATGATGTCCAAAATGATAGCTTAATATGGACTAAACCGACGAATGATCTGGCATATTTGCTAAAATATATGACCGGGCAGGCTTATGTTGATACTAACCGGATAGCTGCGTTTGGACATGGCGGTGGTATTCAGCCGGCATTTTACCTTGCTATGCGCACACCGAAAATAAAGCTGCTGGTCAATCTCGATGGCGGCGTTTTTTCCGACAGGTCCAAAACTACTCTATCGCCTGATTATAAACCTGCGCAACTTAGAGCTTCCTTGCTGTATATCAGCACGCAGGCACAAAAAGGATATGATGATCCCCGTCAGTGGAATATCCTTCGAAACAGCCGTTTCAAAGTACTGGTCCGGTCGGAAGAAGTACGCCACCACGATTTTACCATGTGGGGTATCCTGGTTGCCGAGGGATTGCATCAAAGAGGCGAATCGGCAAAAATTGTGGAAGATGTATTCGCCAATGTGCACACGATGATTCTGCAATTTTTAAACAAGGGTAAACTGGCCGAATCTGGTGTGGATCAAAATTATTTTGAGTATTCGGCAGCTGACTAATAAAATTTGAAGGTGAGTTATTTGTCAAAAAAGAGCCTGCTGATGTTTGGTATTTCAGCTATGGCGCTCGCATTTTTACTGTGCGATGATTTCGTCATCCATCGCCGGGGTTGGCATACCACGCCCGATGTTCAATACAATCTCGTAATTTGGACAACGCGGCTGATATTAACACCGGCGCTAATTTCGTATAACTTAAAGTACCGTGCAGGTTTTGATCGCCCCCTTAAGCTATTTCTGCTTCAGTTGACCGGCATCATGACATTTTTAATAGTCCAATGGTCTATCGCTGTGATGATATTGTCGCAGACATTGCCTGCAGGCGCTGTTAGCGGTGGTCATGACCTCTTCAATCGGATCAGGGAGAGCGCATCTGCCGCGGATATATTAATATGCATTTCTGGTTTTTGTATCTTTTATTTGCGAGTAGATATTGAACCTGCTGACCAAACCGCAGTGGAACTTGCCGCGGACAAGCTTCAGAAGCCGGTCGATCGGATCACAGTAAAAATAGGTACAAGGATCATATCGCTGCCTGTGGAGCAAGTAATCTGCTTCCGCTCGGATGGCCAATATATAGAGGTCGTGATCGCAGGACATAGTTATTTGATTAAGCAACCCTTATATCGTTTGAACTCGTCATTGCCGCCCGATATCTTCTTGAGGGTACATAGGTCATGTATCGTCAACACCCGTTATGTGCGCGAGGTAAGATCCCTCCTGAACGGCGATTACGTCATTTTACTTGAGGGAGACATCGAAGTAAGGGCCAGCCGCACCTATAAGCGATATATCCAGGCCCTGACCGGTTCATCATATAAAGTCATCGTTTCGTGATCTGTTTTTTTGTCCTGATAGTTGGGCCAGCGACATTTGGAGGAAAAAAATTATAATTCATGAAACGTATTAAATTTTTAATGCCGGCCACAACGCTAATGCTGACGCTAATCTTAGCGTCAGTGAATGGGGTGCGCTGCCCGGCACAGGAAAAATTGGCCGGGATCCATTTTTTTGAAGGCACATTCAAAGATGCGCTGACCAAAGCTAAGGCAGAAAAAAAAGCCCTTTTTTTTGACGCTTACGCGAGCTGGTGTGGCCCGTGCAAGCATATGGACGCGGATGTTTATAGTTTGCCCGAAGTAGGGAAATTTTTCAATGACAATTTTGTCTGCATAAGGGTGGACATGGAGAAAGGCGAGGGGCCCGATCTCGCCAAAAAACTGACATCGATAGATGGTTACCCTTCCCTGCTGTTTTTCTCGCCTGACGGTCATCTGGTCAAAACCATTTATGGTTCGCGTTCGCCGTCAGCTCTAATGGCAGAAGCTAACCTCGTTTTAGCAAAATGAGATCGATGAATTCCAGGTGAACCACTATCTTTTACAAAAAAATAAAGACACATTTTTACCCCTAAGTCTCTCCAAATGGTGCATTTCACTGCTGAGAGGACTGATTCGGCCACGAGCGGCCAGACTCCGGCGGACTTTGATAGAAGCGGCATTAATATTTTATAGATGACGTCAGTTGCTTGCGATGGCAATAATATTTTCACGTGAAATTTGAAACGATATAACTGCGACAAATTGCCTGGCGGGGTAAGCTATTATCCCGCAGCCCTTTTCTTTTCATCCTCAGCACCAGAAGCTCTTCTTCTGCTTGCCGGTAACTGGCTATTCCCAAAACGGTATGTAAAACTGATCGTCGCGACGCGGGCGTCAAAGCGCTGTACGAAATTTTCCAGGTAACCGCTTGTCCGGGTCGTAGCCCGGTAATAATTGGTATGGAGTATGTCGGTTACATTAAGTTTGAGGGTAGCATTGTTACTGAATAGTTTCCTTTGCAGGCCCATGTCTAATGAGCCAAAAGATTTCGCGCTCATAAAACCATAGATGCCTGGCGACTCATAATCTACGTTGATCTCACCCGTCCATGATTTGCCCATCGTTATCGTATTGCTGCTGTTGACGGTATATGCCAATTTGCTGTTGTTCAGCGCTGTATTTACTAAATTACCGGTATATTTTCCGTAATAAATAACAACATTGTTATAACTATTAAACCACTTACCGATGGGGACGGGCGTCGAAAAACTGATGTTATAATAATCATAGCGGGCGATATTGCGGGGCTCCTCCACAACCACGTCAGAATTCAAGGCATCAGGCGACAGTATTGACAATATATTGTTATTCGTCAGGCTATAGCCGATTTTAATATTGTAATTCTGCTTATAGGTCCAATTGAACTCGTAGGACTCCGTCGTTTCCGGTTTCAGGTAGGGGTTGCCTTCGATGTAGGTTGTTGGATCGAGGAATATTTTAAACGGATTTAGCTGCGCGTAGGTCGGCCTGTTTATCCGCCTGCTTAAAGATATTCCTATGTCATTATTTTTATCCAGGCTGTAACCCAAATAACCGCTTGGGAAAAATTGCGTATAGTTCTGTTTATAATTTGAGCCGTCTGTCACAAGGGCATCACTTATGTTGGTATTTTCAATTCTTAAGCCGAGTTGAATATTGACATGTCCTAATTTTCCCGAAGTATTGGCATAAGCCGAGTTAATATTCTCGTTATAGATAAAATCGTTGCTTTTGGTGGTGTCCAGGATATTCCCACCGTTACTTCTGTTATAATAATTGACGTCATTGTTAGAAGCAACCCAACTACTTTTCAACCCGGTCTCAAGTTTGAATATTTTACCCAAACGCTGGCTATAGTCGATTTTAACTGATTTTATAGTTAGTTTTCCCTGCAGGTCGCCAAACAAATTGTACGGAGGCTGATCTTCCGCGTTTTGAAGATTGTAGTAATTGGTCAGATAATTTTGAATATCGGTCCGATCAAAACTTGCATAATCGAGGTCTGCGGACAGCTCTTTTCCCAGGCTATCGGGATTGGTCTTAAAATTTAAATTAAGACTGGTATTGTCGCGCCTGGGAAGAACGCTTGATACAGTGTTAAAAGAAGAGGTGTCCTGCCCGGTATTGCTCAAAGCGAGCGTCCTGTTGTTGCCCGACAGTCCGTTCCGGAAATAGATTCCGTTCGCAACGAAGCCCAGGACGGTATTCGGTGTAAAATAATAGTCTGCGCCCAACCTGACGTTATTCGATAAAACCTTGGTTGCAAGGTAATTATGTTCATTATAACCACCCGTATATACATTATTCGCATTGTAGAAACTGCGCATGATATAAAGGTCGTTAAAGGCGTTACGATCCGTATAGTTGTAGGACCCGAACAGATTTAGCTTACCGGTGCGGTTATTGATGCTTAGCCCCGAATTAAACTTTCCGTAGCGGCTCTGCCCATAGGATGCCGTAACGTTGCCGTTGGTCCCCATTCTGGTATCTTTTTTTAATTTGATGTCGATGATGCCCGAATTACCCTGGGCGTCGTATTTCGCGGACGGATTAGTGATCAGTTCTATTTTGTCGATCTGTGAAGCGGACATATTCCGCAGCATCGTCGCGAGGTCCTGCCCTGTCATCGGCACGAGTTTCCCGTTGATCATCACTAAAACTCCCTGCCTGCCGCGCATAGCGATATTGTCATCCTTGTCCACGGTCACCATCGGCGATTTCGATAGCACATCGAGCGCGGTGCTGCCCACAGCCGTAATACTGGAAGACACATTGACGACTGTCTTGTCATAGGATTGTTCTATCAGGGGTTTGGCTGCAACAACGCGCACTTCTTTCAGGCTGTTGGCCTTCGGTACCAGGTTAATTTGATCAAGCTCGATGTCTGCGCGCAAGCTGATCTTTTGGGACCGGTATTGCTCGAAATTGAGCCCCGTTATTTGCAGGTAGTAATCACCGGTTGGTACATTGCTGATGATGAAAACGCCGGATGACTTGATGACCTCAATTTTTTCTATCGTCTTCGCATCATCTTTAAGCAGCTCAACGGTTGCGGTTGAGTAGTCTGCCGCAGTATCCGCAAAAACATGACCTTTTATTTGATAAGTTGAAGCCGCCTGGCTGAATGCCGTACAAGGGGATGTCAATAGGAGAACCAGCCAAATCCAAACATATTTTCTTTCCATAAGCGGTATTCCGGATGCCTGTTTATGTTGCCGGAATGTTCAAATTCCGGTCGGCTAAATATCCGATACGAATTGATATCTAAAATCTCCCCAATAGGGTGATTTATTACTTATGAGCTGTGATACCTTCGAGAGCTATAACGAATGGAAAGGGGGTTATACTGGTGCGGGTGGCCATTAGCGAGTCTCAGTCAACGGTTTGCCGTCGTACCCAACGGGCATATTTAAAATCTACCTTAAAGGGGTATTATTTCACTCCTGCTTTCTGATAATTTTATATATAAACGATAATTGAAAGAATCCCCTTAAAAAAGGCTGGTTTAAACCTTATGATACCTAATTTTATAAGAGGTTTTGAAACATGTATATCGAGGTTATATTAATTGCGGGCCGTTTGACCGGCAGTCAACTACAGCACTTATATGAATTTTATTTATAGCGGTTTTCGCAGGCGGGCTTTCAATAATACTATTCTCCGTGTTATCGCCGGAACTGCTTTAGCTGTCTTGACCGGTGGAAATGCGCTTTCGCAGAACTATTATTTCAAACATTATAATATAGAAAATGGCCTCGTCCAGTCGCAGGTCAGGAAAATATTCGAAGATAGCCAGAAGTATTTATGGCTGGGAACCGCTGGCGGCGTTTCGCGTTTTGATGGCACCGAATTTATCAATTATACCAAAGTTGACGGATTAACCGGCGATCTGGTGAATTCCTTCGGCGAATATCGCGGCAAGTTACTTGTTCAGGATGAAGGAGGGATATCCGCGATAGGTAACGGCAAAGCGGCAAGTATGCTGAGCCTGCCTCAGGGCAGCGTGCCTAAACCAAGAAACCTTACTATAGATAAGGATGGGAATATTTGGTTTGTGAGCGGATCAAAACTATATGCCCTTGCCGGCCGGAAAATGACTGCCATCAGTGTCACGGGTAAACCTGATGAAAAAATCAGGTATCTGACCAGGCGAAAAGACGGCGTTTTAGCAGTAATTGTTTACAGGACGGGGGTTTTTTGCCGGATTGGTAACACGTGGGTTTGCAAAATCCCGTTTACAGGAACTGACCGTAATATCATGTTTACCAAAGTTTTGTTTGATCAAATAAATTCTTCGCGAACCTATCTGCTT
This sequence comes from Bacteroidota bacterium, assembly GCA_018266935.1. Lineage (GTDB taxonomy): Bacteria > Bacteroidota > Bacteroidia > Sphingobacteriales > Sphingobacteriaceae > Mucilaginibacter. The sequence continues at coordinate 7,585 of JAFDZL010000533.1, forward strand.
TCAACCAGCAAACTTTTTCAATATGAGGCGGGAACTTTGTCCATCTGCAAAAACCCAATCCTTGATACGCTTAAGGATATTTTGTTTTCGCTGGCGCAGGATAAGACAGGGAACCTTTGGCTTGGCACGGAAAAAGGCGCCTGTTATCTCAGAGGCAATAACTCGATACGTTTTACGGGAGAAAACGGCTTTTCGAATAATGCGGTTAATGACATTTTTATCGACGATCAGGAGAATGTCTGGCTCGGAACCAACGGCGACGGTTTTTATAAATTCCAGGGTTTGGACCTGGTTAGTTTCAATAAAATAGGCAGCAACCCGATCAAAATGGTGATGAGCATCGGCATGGACGATTCAAACCGGGTTTGGCTTGGAACAGAGGGGCAGGGTGTGCTGATATACCATGACGGCGAATTAAAGAACTTTTTACTGCCTTCAAACTCGTCTTTAGCGCAATATGTCGGATCGATCTGCCATAAAAAAGGACAGCCGCTGGTATTGGGCACTTTGGCAGGGCTGTGGATGTTAGACCACGGGAGGTTTGAAAACATCGGGAAAAAATATGCATTCCCGGAACTGATCAATACGGCGATATATGACCGGTACAACACGATCTGGTTTGTTTCGGATAAAGGATGTTATTATCTAACCAAAGATGGGCACGCGGGGCTGATCGAGAATTTAAATGGCGACTCACAGACTATCATCGAAGCCGGCAAGGATTCTATGCTTGTGGGTAATAAACAAGGGTTGACCTTGATCAATCATAAGTCTGTTGACCCAAGCTTTAGGTTTAAGCAACTTGATTCCGAAACAGTTCTTTCATTAACCCGCTATAAATCGCTGATCATCGGAGGAACCGTGAGTGGAGGTTTATTTACGATTGATCTTGCCAGGAAAAAATTCAGAAGATATACAAACCTGGACGGCCTGCGGTCAAATGCCATTTACAGCTTATTAACAGATAAAAATGGTGTATTGTGGGTGGGGACCGGAAAGGGTGTTGACAAGGTCAAAATCGATCCGACCAATCAGAATATTAAACTGGTTCAGGATTTGAATGCAAATCCGGTCACCGAATTTAACCAAAATTCAATCTTTACCTTAGATGATAAGGTGTTGTTGGGATCTACAAACGGCTTACATATCTATAGCATTAATCAATATCCCAACATCGGCCAGCAAAAACCGCAAGTTAATTTAGAGTCCGTCAGGCTATACAATCAGCAAAACTCCCCGAAAAGTGCGACCGACAGCGCATTCTGGGGAAAGGGCATTCCCCCGGAGATACGCTACAAATACGATGAAAAGCACATCTCGATCATGTTTAAGGGCATATTCTATCCCGACCCTGAAAGCGTACGTTATCAGTACCGGCTTATCGGAGTGGACAAACAATTTTGCCCGCTAACCAGGCTGAACGCTGTCGAGTACACTTCATTGTCGCCGGGAAGTTACGTATTCCAGGTTAGGGCGGCGGCTTCCAACGGCCTTTTTTCGGGTATTCGGCAAATTGGTATCGTGGTCGTTCCGGCCTTTTATCAAACCACGTGGTTTTATGCCGTGCTGCTTGTCTTATTCACCATTATATTGCTTTCGGGTCAATGGCTGATAAACTACCGCCGGGAAAGGCAGCGACTACTTTTTGAAGCGGTTAAGCAAAACGAACAGGTCCGGGTACGACGGCAAACAGCCGAGGATTTGCATGATGATATTGGAAATAAGCTTACACGTATTGTTGTTCTAACCGATATGCTGGACAGAAAAGCAACCGACCAGAATAAAGATGTAAAATCTATAATCGGCCAAATAAGGGAGAGTGCTGCCAGCTTGTATTCCGGCGCCAAAGACGTTCTATGGGCGCTCGATCCGCAAAGCGACGACCTGCATCAAATACTGTCGCGCATCAAGAACTTCGCTATAGACTTATTCAGCAATACCGACGTCAATGTAATTTTCGATGACTTTGACGTATTTTATAGCAGATCGTTGCCGCTTGAATTCAGCAGGAATATCACGATGATCTTTAAGGAACTCTTGAACAATATATTGAAACATGCCCACGCTTCACAGGTCATATTAAGTGCCGCTTCTGATCAAAACAAACTAAAACTGACGCTCAGCGATGACGGCGTTGGATTCACAGAATCCTCGCAAAAGAACGGTCGCGGACTTGCAAACATCAAAACCAGGGCAGGGAGAATAAACGGCGATCTTAGGTTTCACACCAGTCCGGGTAAAGGAACAACAGTCATTCTTATTTTGGAACTTAATGCAATAACAGATCAGCAACATGAAAAATAACATAAGGGTCGTGATTATCGAAGACGACAAAGTAATCCGTAACGGTTATCATTTTTTAGTAAGTGATGTCGATGGCTATTCGGTACCCAATTCGTATGGATCCTTTGAGGAAGCCGCAAAAAATATACAGAATGATGCGCCTGATGTTATTTTGCTTGATATTGATCTGCCCGGAATAAGCGGCGTCGAAGCGATACCGAGATTAAAAAAACTTTTACCGAAAGCAAATATTCTTATGCTGACGGTTTTCGACTCGGAAAAGTCCGTATTTGATGCATTGTGTAACGGAGCATCAGGCTATATTACGAAGAATACGGGTTCTGCATCTATTATCTCTTCTATAAAAGAGGTGTACGAGGGCGGGGGCCCTATGAGCGCCAATATTGCCCGGATGGTTATTAGTTCTTTTCAGAAAAACCCCGATTCCCCGCTTTCAAAAAGAGAGGCGCAGGTCCTCGAGTTGATCGCATTGGGAAAAAGCAGGAGCCATATAGCCCGGGAGCTATTTATCGAACCCGGAACGGTCAAGACTCACATTAAGAATATCTATCTCAAACTTGCGGTCAATTCAAAGGAAGAAGCCTTGCAAGCTGCGCGAAGCCAAAAGTTGATCTGAAACAACAATGGCATAGCGCAAAATACCGATTTGCTTTTTGAAATTTTGGCGGAGAAACAGGCCTTTAGCAAATTACGCATTAAAGTAATCAGCCTGCCGCTTTTTGAGATTTGCGATTATATAAGGTGAGTCTCCAACAACCTGTACCAACATCTTGCAAGAAGGATCATTTGAATCGATGGCACGTAATGAAATAATGAAATGCCTGTGCAAGGCGTTAGTGAACCACTTCGATATGCGTCACTACGATATAATTAAAATTATGATAAATCCCCGTATCGCGCTTATAATTCAGTTCAACTGCAATTGGGAATTTGCTGCTTTCATCAATACCAAGCTGCGATAACGTCTGGCTAGTACGGTATTGGGACGTATCGTTTTTAATCGTTATAAACAGGCCGCCGCAGGCCGGTGACATGCATTTGCGCAGATCATAGCCAGTAATTACACCATCATATAACGCGTGGGGTTTAAAGTAATTCTTTTTACAGCCAGCGAAAGCCAAAAACAATAACGCGGCCAAGATTTGAATCTTCATTTCGTTTGGTTTTAATGAATTGCAGCATAAAATCAGTACACTGCGATAGTATTAAACTATTAACACTTCGAATTAAGGCACAGACCCCCCGGGCAAAATATTGGGGGCATTATTGTGGTGCCCGGCGAAGACCACCCGTCAATTTATCTTAACCGGAACGGCCAGGTTTTCCCAAAGCAGCCTAAAGCCGGTCGGGTCAATTGCAAAAGTCATGCGTTCGTGGAACTCGCCCGCTTTTTCCGGTTTAACCGTCACGGTTAATACATCTTTGGCCGGATCGTCGTTCGCGGATCCGTCATACCTTATTCCCCATTGGCCTGTTTCCGAATTAAATATAACTTTCCATTCGTTTGTACCGGGTATAGTAAAAAGACTGTACTTCCCGGCATGCAAGGTTTTGCCTTCGACGTTAATGTCTTTACTTATTTCAATAGTTGTTGCGGGATTAGCACCAGTGCGCCATATCTGGTCATAAGGCACTAGTTCACCCCAAATTTTTCTGCCACGGACAGATGGGCTGCCATAATCAATGGTTATGTTAGCGCCATTTACTGTTCCTTTGACGTTTTCCCTGGGGCTTTCCTGGGCCAGGGCCGTTAACGAAACCAGAATCGCACATGCGATAAAACCGGTCGCTTTGAAGATAAAAGTCACTCTTTTCATTTGTTTAATTTTTGTTCAAATGCGTTAAAATATCCCCGATTGAAACAGGGTTTGTCGTCTAAATGGCTGGTATTAACAAATTAACTAATAGAATATTGGCTATTGATCCCCCTTTAGGGGAGATTTTTAAGTAATCTGGGGATTCTATTCATTGCGCAGGTTTTCTACCGGGCTCAGGAGCGCTGCTTTCAGCGATTGCATACTTACAATGAAGAACGCGATCAGCGCGACGCCGAACAAGGTTAACGGAAATATCCAGACCGTGATGTCCACGTGATACGCAAAATTGTGCAGCCATTGATAAAGTATCACAATGGCTAACGGTGCGGCTATTGCAAATGCAACAAGGATGATCCGGAGGAAATCGGCCGATAGCAAGACCAGGATGTTTGGTATGCTCGCTCCAAGTATTTTACGGATTGCGATCTCACGTGTACGCTGCTGTGACAGGAAAGCAGCAAGGCTAAATAATCCGGAGCAGCAAAGTATCATGGCGATGACGGAAAAATACTCCACTATCCGGCTAAGGTTTTCCTGGCTGGTGTAAAGGCTGTCTATCTGCTTATCCAAAAAATTAAATTCAAAAACGCGTTCCGGAAAAATCTCATTCCAGTTCTGCCTTATCACCCCGATGGTCTCGTTGACATGATCAGGAGCTATACTAACCGCGAGCTGTGAAAAACGCGGAACGTTAATATCCATGATCATAGGTTCCATTGGCAGGTCAAGCGGGTTAAAATTGAAATCTTTGATCACCCCAATGATCTCTCCCCGCTTACCGTTGACCGCGTCGCCGCGGATGATCTTTTTGCCGATCGCGGCTTCAGGGCTTTTCCAGCCGAATGCCCTGACCGCTGATTCATTGATGATAAAAGCGCGCAAATGATCGGTCCCGGTGGCTTTAGAAAATGTTCGGCCGGCAACCAGCGGCATATGCAGAACATCCAAAAAATTGTAATCAACAGATATCCATGGCACAAAAATATTGTTGTTTTCTGTGAAGCCCTCAGGAATTACAAGTCCGCGAACGAAGCCCGCACCTGGCATGAGGCTTGCTGCGGTTACCCCTTTTATACGATTGTAAGCCGGCAACCTCTGCTCAAGAAGGATGATGCGCTGCCGAAGCGGCGCGTCAACATTGCTGCTGAGTTCGTTACCGCCGCTTCCAAAAATAGGTATAACAATAACCTGGTTTTTTTTGAAGCCCAAAGGTTTATTCTGGAGATAGTCAATCTGGCGGTAGATCATAATAGCGCCGATGATCAGTATCATAGAAACGACAAACTGGAAAGTCAGCAATGCTTTCCTGATCACTTGTTTTTTTCCTGTATTTCCCATTTTGCCTTTCAATGCCTCAGCGGGTTTGAACCTGCTTAGAAAGAGCGCAGGGTAAAGTCCTGCGATGATACTGACAACAATAAAAAAGAAAACAATGATCAGCAGGTTAGAAACCGTAAGGAGCGTACTCCATGCCAGTTGTTTTTGAGTGAGCTGATTTAGAACCGGTAAGGCGACGATCGATAACAAAAATGCCACGACAAGAGCTGCAAGATTGATCAGGATGTTTTCGCTTATAACCTGGACAACCAGGTGTTTTTTACCTGCTCCGAGTACTTTTCGCATGCCGATTTCCATCGTCCGCCTGACCGCGCGGGACACGGAAAGATTGATGAAGTTGATATTCGCTATGACAAGTATGAGCAATGCTGCAGCAGCAAACAAATACACGTATGTGATACTGCTCTTGCTTTGGTTCCCATCAACATTCGAGCTGTATAAATGCATGTTCTTCAGCGGTTGAACCTCCAGCCCATTGAGCAGTCTGTTACGCGCCGTGCCGTCGGCTCTCAGCAATTGATTGAGCGACCGTCCCGTCGCCGCAGCCGCTTGCGGATTAGCAAGCAATACATACGTGTAGCAGGCATCCAAGGTCCAGTCGGTGCGCATAAAGTCGCCTGTTTCTTTTTTTTCGACCAGGTAAAGCGAATCAAAGGAAATCAGGAAGTCGAAATGCACATCGGATTGTTCCGTTATTTTTTTAACTACGCCGCTTATCAGTAATGGCAGCTTGTTTTCGTAAAGCAGTGTTTTGCCCACCGCATTGATGGTGCCGAAGTATTTAAGCGCCATCTCGTCGGTGATCACGGCTTTCCCGGGCTTATCCAACGCACCGGCCGGTGTTCCGCTTAAAAATTTTATCGTAAATATGTCAAGGATGGACTGATCGGCAAAAAACACGTTCTGCTCCTGGAAAGCGTTTATGGCCCCCGCGGCTGCCGCTCCCTCATTGCCTGTTTTCATCTCGCCGCTTCGGGGATACATGCGGCCCATCTGACTGACGCCGGCAGTCTTGCTACGAAAATCGGTGGTCAAAACAATAGGGACCGTAGCTCCGACGGTTTTCTTCCCTTCAATTTTAGTGATCCAGTTTAGCCGGTAAATGCGCTCATAGTTGACGTTCTGCTTATTATAGTTTAACTCATCGCTGATATAAAGCCAGATCAGAATACAGCAGGCCATGCCGACCGCATGCCCTGCCAGGCTCATAAAACCGGTAAATTTATCTTTGAGAAAGTTGCGGTACGCCGCCAGGAAGTGATTGCGGATCATTATATAAATTTGGTGAATTATTAATCAATCTGAAACCCATCGGGAAACATGGTTTAAATCGTCCGGTGACACCATCGATTTAGCTAACATCGATGAATTTTTATTATTCAACAACCACCGCAGGCAAACGGCAGATGCTCTGTTAACAATCTATTCAAGCGAAAAAGTCAGTAATGCTTAACTACTCACTCCGTAAACTTTTCACCGGGTTCAGCAACGCCGCTTTAACAGCCTGGAAACTTACGGTTAGGAGAGCGATCAGCATAGACAAAATGCCGGCGCCAATAAACATCCACCATTGAAGCGGAACCTTGTATGCGAAATCATTCAGCCATTTGTGCATGGTCCACCAGGCGATAGGCGCAGCGATTACAAAAGCGATACAGATCAATTTTACAAATTCTTTTGATAGTAAGGCTGCAACGCCTGCGACACTCGCGCCGAGCACTTTGCGGATACCGATCTCTTTCCGCCGCTGCTCGGCGCTAAAAGCAGCCAGGCCAAACAATCCAAGGCACGAGATTAAAATAGCCATTATGGTAAACGAATTGATGATCTGCGAAAGACTGATCTCTGCCGAATATTGATTTTGCACTTCCTGGTCGAGGAAAGCATATTCAAAAGGTACGCCTGGCAGGTCTTTCTCCCAGATGTTCCCGATTTTCGTTAGAACCGATTTGTAATTACTACTGTTAACAGAAACCGTCATGAACGAAAAGGCATTCGGGTCACTCCGATGGTACAGCATAAATGGCCGCACCTCACCATGCAGCGAATTATAATTAAAATCTTTCATCACGCCTACTATATCTACATAGGTAACAGGGTTGTTGAGATATTTGCTGTACAGTCTTGTGCCAGGGGCCTTTTCGGGAGTAAGCCCCAGTCTTTTACATAGTGTTTCGTTAATAAGCGTCTTTAAAGTATCATTGATTTGAAAATCGCGCCCGCTGATAATCCTGATGCCATTAGCTTTGACGAATTTTTCGTCAGTCTTCATGGTCTGTGCATCGACTGCCGTTTCCTGGTTCCCTCCCGGGGGATAGACAGGATTGTCAGTGCTCACGGCCTGCCCAAGGTAGTTGTCAGACCGGCTTACGGCCTTTACCTCGGGCAGCTGATCCAGATCAGCAGCGAGGGGAGCCATTTTTTTCTGGGAATCATCCGTATAGAAACTGAAAATCAGCTTTTGGTTTTTGTCAAATCCCAGGTCTTTATTTTTTATATAATTGAGCTGGTTGTAGATCACAATAATGCCGGTTATTAGTATGATGGACAGTACGAACTGAAAAACCACCAGTGACCTTCGGATACCCGATGCGGAGATATGGCTGGTAAAATTTCCCTTCATTACTTTAATAGCTTCGAAAGCCGAAAGATAAAGAGCCGGATAGGCGCCCGCTACCAGACCGGTAATGATTACGATTGCGATAAGCATCAGCCAAACGCTTGCATGGTTAAGGGACGTAATTTGAATATCTGTTTGGGTTACCTGGTTTAGGTATGGCAAAGTGAAATAAAGAAGCGGTAAGGCCAGCAATACCCCGATCAAAGTGAGCAGGAACGACTCGCCTAAAAACTGTTTAACCAGGTCACGGCGCCCTGCTCCGACTACTTTTCTAACACCAACCTCCTTGGCGCGTTTGGACGCGCGGGCAGTCGAAAGGTTCATAAAGTTGATGCAGGCTATTAACTGTATCATGATTGCGATCAGCGCTAATATTGTCAGAAGCGTTGGGCTAATCGTCTTACTTAATTCAGCTTCATACCCGGTAGTGGTGTGAATTGATGTGATCGGCTGCAAATGTAATACCTTCCTCATGCCGAGCAGTTTCAATTGCTGGGCTCCATATTTCTGGAGAAATGCGGGTAATTTTCGTTCCAATGCCGCAGCGCTTGCTCCCGGACGCAGCTTAATATAGGATACGCAGTAGTTCCCTCCTGCCCAGAAGTTGGCATTGGCTGTGAAACTGCCAAAGCCGCCGCTACGCATAGTCACGAATATATTCTCTTCTACGCTCGATTTGCCCAGGCTGTTATCTACTACACCCGTTACTTTAAAATCGTGTTTGCCATAACCGTTATCAATAGTTATGACCTTACCGATAGGGTATTCATTACCAAAAATTCTATCAGAAACAGGTTTTGTCAACACCATTGAATATGGCTGAGAAAGGAGGTCTCTATTATTTTCACCATATACAAAATGATACGATAGCATGTCGAAAAAGGTAGAATCGACATATACAAAGCCCGTTTCATAAAAGGATTTCTCCCGGTATTTGAGTATATTTTTTTTGTTGCCCAACTCATCAGTAGGAATCAGACGTGCGAATTGCACCACTTCAGGGAAATCCCGCTTAATAGCAGGCGCTACCGGGGGGGAAGTTTGTGAATGGTGATGCATATCTCCATTGATATATAAGTCCCCATCTACCCGATAAATATTCTCCGCGTTTTTATGGTGCTTATCATAACTGTATTGATCCTGCACGTAAAGCAGGATGTACAGGCAGCATAGCGTGCCTGTCGCAAGCCCGATGATATTGATAAAACTAAAAGTTTTGTTCTTCAGCATGAAGCGGGCAGTGGTTTTGAGATAACTTTTGATCATCGTTAAAATTCAGTTTGAATAAATATTTAACCAATATGTATTAACCAAAATTAAATACCGGATACGCCTTATATTTCGATTGCCAATGACAGACCGTATCCTGATCGTTTAATTCGCATTATTAATGTCTGCTATGGCGTCGTCAACTGCCTTTGCAGACGCCTCGTCGTTCAATGCGGCGCGCTGAGATTTAACTGTTTTTAAGATATCGATGATTGTGCCGGCAACACCAAAAGGCTTATACTGAATTCCGATCCTTTTCAGCGAAGCAATACCTTGTTGGGCATACTCCGGTTTCCCGATCCGGCCGGTCATTGCCGCAAAATTGCGTATGGTGTTGAACGGGACAAACTGTGGTTCGTTAAAAGCCTTCAGTGCGAACGGCCACTGATCTTCCCCGCCGCTTTTGGTATAAATAGTCAAAATGGCCGGGACAAGCGCTCCTCCGCTGTCATGTTCCAGCCCTTTTGCAAAGGATACCGCCCGGGCCGTATCAAGCTGATGGATGGCAAGTAATGAAGCTCCTTCGATCGCATAGGAAGGACTGCGCAACGCAGCTTTGAAAAGATCCATGTTAGCCGGTGCTTTTAATTTACCCAAAACGGTGATAGCCGCCGCACGAACCAAAGTATTATCATCTGTTTTTGCTAATCCGGTAAGGATAGGCAGAGCAGCACTCCGAACATCGTCATTGCTCATGTTCAGGGAGTTAATCGCTTTTATGCGCAGCCCGTAATACTTATCCTTTAAGGCAGCCATTAATATTTTTCTGCCGCTTTCGTCCGTTTGATGCGCCGCGCCAGCTGTTATAGCTTCATTACGGTCTAAGTAAAGCGGGGCGTTAAAATATTGAAATGCAAATTCGTCAATGGTTTTATTATCAGTCTTCTTACATAAAAGTATTTTATCTCCGTCAACGTTCACCAGGTCCGGTTTAGCTGCGGCGTCGAAAGTAAGGGTATCAGCCTGGTCGCTCACCCATACCTTGTGTCGTTCCACTTTTCCGCCAGCGTAAATGTCTATGGCAAAAGGCAGTTTGAATACCTTATCGCTTTGGGTTTGCTGTATATAGACAATTTGTTTTTTGGCAGCGTCATCCCACTTGTAGTCAATTTTCAAAACAGGGTGCCCGGCCCCATAGTACCATTGGTTAAAAAACCAGTTCAGATCCCGCCCGCTCGCTTCTTCTTCTGCTAAACGCAATTGTTGTGCATCTGCATTTTTATCGGCATTAGCCCTTAGGTAAATAATCAGGCCTTTGAAAAAAGCGGCGTCCCCTAAATAATTCCGCATCATGTTCAAAATGCGGCCTCCTTTCTGATAGCTTACTCCATCAAACATATCCTCTTTGTCAACATAGTGGTAGCGAACCAGGTCTTTTGTATAGTTGCCCGGTGTGGCCAGGTAGGCTTGCATGTCCTGGTAATTACGAAAATCAGCTTCGTCCTTGCCGTATTTATGTTCGGCCCAGAGCATTTCACTGAAATTGGCGAAAGACTCATTACAGGTAAGGTTGCTCCAGCTCTTCGCCGTCACATAATCTCCGAACCATTGATGAAACAGTTCATGCGCGATGGATTGCTGGGCAAAATCGTAGTAAGTATCCATCAGCTCGCGATGAGTATGCTGTACTTGCGAACCATGCAGCGTGGCGGTGGTGTTCTCCATCGAGCCGCTTACATAGTCGCGGACAATAACCTGAGAATATTTATTCCAGGGATAATCGACGCCTAATAATTTCGAATAAAACTCCATCATTTCCGGCGTCAGGCCGAGTATTTCTTTCGCATAAGGCGCATATTTTGGCTCCAGGTAGTAATTCACTTCCTTGTTGCGCCAGTAATCGTGGTATATCTTAAAATTGCCGACAGCCATCATGAACAGATATGGTGGCAGCGGTTTGTCCATTATCCAGGTGTCAGTTCGCGTGCCGTTGCCATTGTTTTTTTGCGAGACCAGGCGGCCGTTCGAAAGCGTAACATATTTGGCGGGCACCGTCATACTAATATCTTCGGTAGTTCTTTGACTCGGCTTATCGATAGTCGGGAACCATGCTGATGAGCTTTCCGTTTCGCCCTGCGTCCATATTTGTACAGGTTTACCTTTTTCAACACTGTCGGGGTTGATAAAATAAAGTCCTTTGGCGGCATTTATCGCGGCGCTGCCCTTCAACTTCAATTCGTTTGGCCTGGCGGTGTAGTCAATGTAAATGGTATATTCTTCATTATTGCGGTACACCTTGTCCAGGTGTATGTTCAGGCTCAGGCTGTCATCGTAATGATATTTTAACGGGATATTCCTGCCATTTTTCGTCAATGAGATATTTTTTATATCCATGCCCTTGGCATCCAGGCGCAGGCTATCGGTAGGGTAGAAATGTGGTTTAAGCGTAACCCATTCCTTCCCGTAGAGGTAACATTTTTTATAATCAAAACGCACGTCCAGTTTCGTGTGGACGAGATCGTTGATCTTCGGGGGGACCTCCCGGTAAATTTTCATTGCAGGATCGTTTGCCGGCTGTTGATTCTGGCATGCGGCACGAAGCGTCAATGTTGAAGGCAATAGAATAAGGCACAGGCGAAAAAAAAGGTTTCCGGTAAGCTTAATATTTTGAGTGGTTGATCGGTAGTGCAGGTTCATCATATTTTAATTTTCGTTAGTCTTTTGAGAATTCTTAACAAACATATCGGGAGGGCCGGAATTATAGGTATCCCCAAAAGGGAGATTTTTGCACTCATGCGCAAACCCTTAGCTAAATCTCCCTTTTAGGGTGAGAGAAGTTTAAAACGGCAAACTTAATTTTAGGCTCATTAAAGCAGGTCTTTTTAAATCGTCTGCTAAAGCTAATCAATTGCCAATATGAGGTTACTTCTTCTTGCCGCCGTGTTTTGCTTTCTGCAGGTCAGCCTGTTTGCGCAAAATGCACAGCCAATCACAACCGTTCAGGGTTCTGTCATCGATTCATCGACCAGCAAACCGATCGCTTTTGTGACCGTAATGCTGCGGGACGCTAAATCACACGCGGGCGTTGTGAGCGGTCTTACGAAAAATGACGGCAGTTTCTCATTGAAAACGACTGTAGCCGGGCCGTTCGAAATGGCACTGGTCTCCGTTGGATATAAAAGTACGACAGTGCCGCTCGGCAAATATGGCGCCGACATCAATTTAGGCGCGTTGGCATTATCAGCTTCATCCAGCCAGCTACGGGAAGTATCGGTAACAGCCGCCAGGCCGCTGATGAAGCAGGAGGTGGATAGAATTACCTATGATATCCAGGCAGATCCGGACAGCAAACAGCAATCGGTACTTGATATGATGCGGAAAGTTCCCTTGATCACTATTGATGCCAACGACAAGATACAAGTGAAAGGCAGCAGCAGTTACAAGATATTGATCAATGGCCGCGAATCGGCGCTGATGGCGCGCGACCCATCGGACGTCCTGAAAGCAATGCCGGCGGTAAATATTGATAAAATAGAGGTCATCACTACACCGCCGGCCAAATATGATGCGGAAGGCCTGGCGGGAATTATCAATATAATCACAAAAAGGCGTGTTGACCAGGGCTATAACGTCGGGATGTTTACGAGACAAAATACTGTTTACGGGGCCGGGTATAATGTTAACGCGACGGTCAAAGAGGGAAAACTTGGCTTCGCATTTTTTGGTGGCGTCGGCCGAAGTTTTAGCGGTACAGGCGGTGACCAGCCTACGGCAACGGGCAGCACCGAGAACATCTTTGCCACCCAAACCAATATTCTGCAAAATGGCACGACCAAGCAGGA
>JAFDZL010000534.1 GCA_018266935.1 Bacteroidota bacterium
ATCGCGCATTATGGCCAAATTCCCCGATCGCCATGTGATACACGGTCGCTGCGCACACCTCACCAAGCCGAAGCCCATCCATTTGGAGCAGGGTCGCGGGCAGTGCCAGGCGCGCAACCAGTGCGAGCGGGGATGTCCCTTCGGCGGATATTTCAGCTCCAATTCGTCCACCATTCCCTGGGCGAGGAAAACGGGCAACCTGACGCTGCGGCCGTATTCCGTGGTACATTCAGTGATCTACGATGAAAAATTGGGCAAAGCCAGCGGCGTGCGCGTGATCGACGCGGAGACGATGCAGGAGCACGAGTTTTATGCCGACCTGGTATTCATCAACGCGGCCTGCCTGAACACTAATTTGGTATTGCTGAATTCCGCTTCGTCGCGGTTTCCCAACGGTTTGGGGAATGACAGCGGTCTGCTGGGCAAATACGTTGCCTTTCAAAACTACCGCGGCAATATTTACGGCGATATCGAGGGTCCGCTGGATCATTATTATTACGGTCGCCGGCCGACACAACCGATGATCCCGAATTTCAGGAACATCAAAAAGCAGGAAATGGATTTTCTGAGGGGATATATGATATTCTTTGGCGCCGACCGTCCGCGTGCCTATGCCGAGGGGTTAGGCGGCAATTTTAAGGACACGATCAGCGAGCCGGGACCCTGGACCCTGGGCATGTCGATACAGGGAGAGACGATCCCGAAAGAAACCAACCACGTGCGGCTGAGCAGGGACAAAAAAGATAAATGGGGCATCCCGCTGCTGGTGACCTCGGTGGATTACGACGATAATGACGAAAGACTGCTGAAGGACTTTTTTGCCACCACCACCGAAATGATGCAGGCGGCAGGGTGCACCAATATTCAAACCACCGATACCAAACAGGCGCCGGGGCTGGATATACACGAGGTGGGCGGCGTGCGCATGGGTAACGACCCGAAGACCTCGCTGCTAAACAAATGGAACGCCATGCACCATTGCCCCAATGTATTCGTGACGGATGGCGCCTGCATGACCTCGACCGGCGTGCAGAACCCTTCCATCACTTTCATGGCGCTTACGGCAAGGGCGGTGAATCATGCGGTGGAGGAGTTGAAGAGGGGGTGATTGAGTTGATTGAGTTGATTGAGTTAGATTGAGTTGGATTAAGTTGAATACGTTTATTGGGGTGCGATCAACCTAATCAACCACTTAACTTAATCAACTTAGTCAACTAACTCTATTACGCAAACCGCCCGGCTGAATCATTCCGGACCGTTCGAGCTATAATACCGCTTTGCTCTTTTCGATCACTTCGAGGTAATAGTTCTCGTATTTGGGCAGAATGATGGACAGGTCGAATTCTTTGGCCCGTTTGAGCGCGTTTTCTTTGAAGGTCGCCAGGCGTTCCTCGTCTTCAAGGATATGAATGGCGCTTTCAGCCATGCCTTCGATATCGCCTATGTCTTTCAGGTAGCCCGTAACGCCATTGACGTTCAGTTCGGGTAACCCGCCTGCGTTTGAACTAACCACGGGTACTTTGCAGGCCATGGCTTCTAATGCCGCCAGCCCAAAACTTTCCGACTGTGAAGGCATCAGGAACAGGTCGGACACGGAAAGGATCTCTTCGATGGCGTCCTGCTTACCCAGGAAGCGCACATTGTCGCTGATGTCCAGGTCGCGCGCCAACTGTTCACATTCCGAGCGCTGCTCGCCGTCGCCCACCATCAGCAGTTTGGACGGTATTTCTTTCACCACTTCGGCAAAAATGCGGATCACATCCAGCGTATGTTTCACTTTGCGGAAGTTGGAGGTATGGATCAGTATTTTTTCACCCGAGGGTGCAATGGCCTTTTTGAAATGATCTTTGGCCTTCAGGCTGAAACGGCTCAGGTCAACAAAGTTGGGTATCACCCTGATCTCGTTCTCGATATCGAAAAACTCGTAGGTGTCCTGCTTCAGGTGCTCTGATACCGCGGTAACGCCGTCGGATTTATTGATAGAAAATGTAACCACAGGGCTATAGGTGCGATCCTTGCCCACCAAAGTAATATCGGTGCCGTGCAGTGTGGTTACCACAGGGATATAGATCCCGTAGGTGAGCAATATCTGCTTCGCCATAAATGCCGCCGAAGCATGCGGGATGGCGTAATGTACGTGCAAAATGTCCAGCTTCTCGAAGCGCACCACATCCACCAAACGACTTGCCAGCGCCAGTTCATAAGGCGGGTATTCAAACAGCGGGTATTTGGAAACGGCAACCTCGTGATAGTATAAATTTTCGGAGAAAAAATCGAGCCTTGCCGGCTGATTGTAGGTCACAAAGTGAACCTGGTGACCGTGGTCGGCTAAAGCTTTGCCGAGCTCGGTGGCTACTACGCCGCTGCCGCCGAATGTAGGGTAACAAACTATGCCGATCTTCATCAATGTGATCTCTCTTCGTGGTTGGTGGTAATGAAACTACCACAAGTGGCCTGTTACGGACCAGTACGCCTGTGATAGTTTCACTGCTGCAAGTTTAACAGCAAAAAAAGACATAAGTGTTAAAGCTATGTCAACTTTATTTCGAATGTCGAATTTGGAATTTCGAATTTAAAATTTGAAGACTCTATCAATTCGAAATTGATCCCGATAGCTATCGGGACGAAATTCGAAATCAGAAATTCACTTTTTATGCTCAAAGAGCCACGGCAGCAGGCCGGGTTCGGCAAAGGCATCGTCCCAGCTGTTATGTCCGTCGTTAGGATACACCGTGAATTTAGGATTACCGCCTTCGGCTTTGATGGCATTTACCATCGTGATCGAATAGTCCGGCGAAACCACATTGTCCTTTCCACCGTGGAATATCCATAAAGGCACTTTTTTGGCATAAACTTTTGCATTTAAGCCATTATCGCCGCCGCAAATAGCAAAGGCCGCGGCGAATACATCGGGCCTGCGGCGCAATAATTCGTAGGTGCCCATGCCGCCCATCGATAAGCCGCCTACGTAAACACGGTGTTTGTCGGCATAAGGTTTTTCCAGGAACTCCGAGATAAGCCCGAGCAGGCCGCGCATGGCGGGCGTCGGGTCGCCGCCCTCTTTAAAGCGAAAAACATATTTCCCGGTTGAATCTTGCTTTACATCCGTATTGCTCCACCAGCCATTCTTTGGACATTGCGGAAAAACGACTATAGCCGGGTATTTTTCACGTAACGAATCGTTCAGGAAAAGTTTTGGGCCGTATTTCAGCTGAGCCTCGTTATCGTTACCCCGCTCGCCCGCGCCGTGCAATACGAATATGACCGCATATTTCTTTTTCGGGTCGAATTTTTTGGGGAACAGGAAACGATAAGGGATCGTATCAGTTTTATTGACGTATAGCCCTTTATCGAACGAATAATTGTCCTGCGCCTGAACAAAAAAAGGGAACAGCAGGCTCAGGCCGGTGATTCCCTTTAGTAATATCTTTTTCGTTATCATGGTAAACGTTAAAGTACAATTCTAACGAAAAATAAGCGATTTTATTCAGCCAACTGCACTTTGCCGCGTTTAGCGGTATTGATGGGCTGCGGTATTTTTACATAGTAGCCCGTGCCATCGTATTCCCTTTTGCGCGGATGTGCCTTGCAGGCGTCGCTGCAGCAGCCTTCCATTATGGTACCGCATTCGTCGCATTGCGTGAAGTGCTCGTTGCATTCAGGGTTGGCGCAATTGATCATCTTATCGGTCGGTTTGCCGCAGTTAAAGCAGGTTGAGATCACCGCAGGGTTAACGCTGTTCACATCCACCGAAAGGCGATTGTCGAACACGTAGCATTTGCCTTCAAAGTCCTTTCCGCCGGCTTCCTTGCCGTATTTGATAATGCCGCCATGCAACTGGTAAACATCGGTAAAGCCTTCATGCAGCAATAAGGCTGAAGCTTTCTCACACTTAATGCCACCGGTACAGTAGGTCAGTATTTTCTTGTCTTTGTATTGCGCAAGCTCGTTGATCTTTGCCGGGAAATCGCGGAAATTCTCTATATCGAGGGTAACCGCGTTCTTGAATTTACCGAGGTTGTGCTCGTAGTTGGAGCGTACATCAAGTACTACCACATCATCGCGGTCCTTCATTTCCATGAATTCCTTTGGCTCCAGGTGTTTGCCGGTTTCTCTGTTCGGATCGATGATCTTCGGATCGCGCAGACCAGAATGTACGATCTCGCTCTTATAACGCACGTGCATTTTGATGAATGACGGTTCATCCACCTCGTCGGTCTTGAAATCGATGCCGGCAAAACGGGGATCGGCCAGGACCGTATCCATATACGTTTTGCAAGCCCCGGCGGTGCCCGAAACAGTACCGTTAAGCCCTTCATCGGCTACGATGATGCGCCCAACCAAGCCAAGGGATTTACAGAATTTGAGATGATCGGCCGCAAATTGCTCCGCGTCCGCTATTGCCGAATAGCAATAATAGAGTAGTGTATTGTACTTTGCCATAAAACATTGATACCGCTGCAAACGGCGTTTAATGATTTGCAAATGTACGGTTTTAGTCCGGAAGTCCGAAAGTCCGCATAAGTCCGAAAGAGTGACCACAGTCCTTACAGGTGTTGTAACCTGCAAGCGTCTGTGAAGTGTTGTTGGTGACAACTGGAGACCATATACCTGTTAGACCACGGCCCGCATTTAAAAAATTAATTTATTGGCTCCGGATAAGCCCTCGTCAAATCGTCATTTAGTTTGAAACATAGCGTTCGTACATGAATAAAATTATCTCTATCTCTCAATCTTAAATAATTTTTAATGCAAATTTCGTTATTGTATATTGGAGTAAATTCTAAGTTTTTCACATTCGCCTTTGGGTTATTGGCAAGAATGAACCTTTTAACAGCATCCTCTGCCTGCTGTTGTTTGGTGAGGGAATGACAGCAAACACAGGTAAACAGCAATACGATAAGGCATAGTTTTTTCATGTTATTTCTTAGGTTTCAATTTAGACCAACTTATTTAAAAATAAACTCAAGCAATTTCACGAATAAGCCACCCAGCACGACAGCTATTATGAGCGTTTTAGCTGAAAACCACCTATCACTATGTCTTTCTTGTTGCCGTTGGATGTAGTCCGCCTCTCTTTCTTTAGCCCTTTCCTGCCTATCAATTTCCCGCTGCTTCTGAATTGTAGTCTCTAAATCTTGCACTCGCTTAGTTAGTTCAACTTGGAGTTTAAGAGCGCTTATTTCACGTTCAATTTTTTCTTCCCGATCTACCTCTTGCTGAAACTCGTAGGAAGAATTGTAAAGCACCGATTTGCGCCGTTCCGAAAATATGTCATCCATTAATCCCATAGCATTACTTTTTAGGTTTCGGTTTAGCTTCTTTCTTTTTCCCGGTAGCATCCTTAGACACGCTTGCTTTCATAGTCGAATGAAAGATGTTGGACGCTGCTTTGTGGCTGTTCTTGCCTGACATACTCAAATATAGGAAATTAAAAGGTCTTGTAAACTTAGGCGCGGAAGTGACAACACCAACCACACCGTGGAGATTCAATACCTTTCGCCTTTGTCCTTTCACCTCTATCGGATACCGTAGAATATTCTAAAGCCCTGCAAATACCTTTTGTTCCCCTCGAACGATATCCCGTAATCGACCCTGAATATGAATCGCTGAATACCGATATAGTACTCGGAATAATTGCGGTTCTGATTGGTAGCAAGATAGTTTACGCCGATGATCTCGTCCAGTTTGGCGCGGCGCAGGAAGGGCACTTTGCTGAAAAGGAAGCCCGAAAAATTATGCTCATAATGCGCCTCAAGGAATGGCCCGCCGGTGCTGTAAGTATAAAAAGGCAGAAAATGAAAGCTGCCGGGCGTCGGGTCGAAGGTCGTGCCCTCGTTGCCCTGGAAATGATTATAATCCATAAAGTACAGCTTGTTGTGGTTAAAAAAATCGCCGGCCACAAACTTGAACGATGAAAAACCGAGCAGGCCATTGTTCATATTTTCCTTAAACACTTCGAGCGAGGCGAAATCGTAATCGACATCTGACCCCAATGCGCCGTTAATGCCCTTGCGGTAGTTCAGCCTGATCTGCGGATAATCCGAAGGCAGATAATCGCGTCCCGTTGGCCGGTCGATATATTCCTGTCCAAACGTGTAGGTAAGATCGGTAGAAAATGTGAGCGCCTGGTTTTGCGGGAATAACAGCGAGTGATCATTCGCCGGGGCATCGGGCATAAGCGGGTTATTCGATGTCAGACGTCTGCCCGCAAAAGAGTTGATATAGTAGAAAGAGGTGTTGTACAACTGTGTCCTGTCAGCATAGGATAGCCCCGCCTGCCACAAAATATTGATACCGAGATTATGCTCAAATCCGCCGCTGACGAACGACGACTTGTAATATTTTACATAGTTCTGCTCGCTGAGCAAGGTACTCAGCGTATTGAAATAAAGCGAACGCGTGCCCACGTTGCTCAGGTCGAGTATATCGCTGCCGAAATTGAGGATGAACTTTCCGCGTTTAAGCGGGTCATAGTTGTAGAACGCAAGCAGGTTTGCGGTGAATATTTTATCCGAAAAACCATAGCGCGCGTTTGGCGTGATGCTATAGGAACGGATAGTATCCAAATAATGCACATAGCTCCCCTTTAAATTGATACCGCCGCCCTGCACTGTATTGTAAAATACAGTTTGAATGAAAGGCTGAACGTATAGCGAATCATGATGATGATTAAATGCGGCTTTATAGCCAAACGGGATGTAAGGCAACACCATGAAATGGTTTTTCCCTTCGTTGATCACACCGCTGTTTTCCATCGCCTCTTTCATAGCGGCCATATCAGCTTTGTTGGCGTAATCGCGGCTTTCCTGCGGCGTTAATGGCACCGGGCGGATATTCTGCCAGTAGGCCAGGCTATGACTTACGGATGAACTGTCGATCTTCAAACGCTGGCCGTTAAAATATCCGGGGGCAAAGGTCGTGTCGATCTTGTAATCATTATATATGCCCAGGTAATAACCCTCGAACTGAAAACCCAATACCTTACCATTGAAATTGTATTGTATAGACAACGGCATCCACACGCTATCGCGGATAGGCACATATTCCTGGCTGATGCGCATGGTATCTACAAGGTTCAACGCATTGGCTTTGCCCGTCAGCATCAGATCGACGCCATAGATGCGCCAATAGCCATCGGCGATATACACATATCCTGTGAACGCGGGGTCATACGAGCGTTTGGGCGTCACCTGTATTTTATGGATGATGATGCCATTTTCTATCTTGGAGCCCACGAGATAATAATTGTAAAAATCGGGCCCGTAGCTGCCCAACGGCGATACAAACGAGTGGCTGCTCAACCCCTGCACATAAAAAAAGTCCTTATAAAAATCAGCCGCAAGATCTGAGGCTTTGTTATAGGCGAAAGCCGCATTTTGGCCGGCCGATATCGTGGCTATCATTTCCTCCTTCTTGTTGTCAGGCTGTTCAAAGCTGAAGTTCGACAGTGATTCCGTCTGGAAAAGGACGCCTTTACCCGTACTGTCCACGCTGAGCGCGTTGACCACGCTTGGGCTCATCAGGGCAACGGGAGCCCTGACCAATTTTTGCATACCCTTGATATACTCAACACAGGTATAAGCATGTACCTGCCGCAAATAAAATTTACGACGGCTGATCACCTGCTGTATGATACCCGCGGCCGAATCAACCGATTGCCCCGCTAAACCGGTTATTTGTTTCAGCACATAGGCCTCGTCTATCATTTTTACATTGCGCTGTGCATTGGCATTGCCTATGGTTATCTTTTCTACTTGTTCTTTGTAACCTGGTTCACGATAAACGATATTGTAGTCGCCGGCGGTAAGCTTCAGCTGGTAATGACCCTGCTCATTAGCTACGGTCCCATAAGTAGAGTTGCGGATATAAACCGAAGCGAATGGCAGCGCTTTGTTATTGTTGTCAGTTACCTGGCCGGTAAGCGTATAAACCTGCGCCGAAGCAGGCAGGACGAACCCCAAAAGTGACAACAGCAGCAGGTATTTTCTCATAATAAAGCTGCACCAATAACAGCCCAAAGCAAAAATGTTTTGAAAAATAGGGATTTCTGAACCAAATCCCGCACATGCGGGAAAGAACCAGGTGCCAGGACAAGTCAGGAATATTTATCTTGGTTCTTGACTCTTGGTTCTTGACTCTTCTATAACTACATTTATCCTACCGATCATGAACCAACCTTCCATTGTCGTCATTGGCAGCAGCAACACCGATATGGTGATCAAATCCGATCACCTGCCGGCGCCGGGTGAGACCATCCTGGGCGGTAGCTTTTTTATGAACCCTGGCGGCAAAGGGGCCAACCAGGCTGTCGCCGCCAAAAGGCTCGGCGGTAATGTCACCTTTATCGCCAAAACCGGCAACGATGTGTTCGGCGAAGGCGCATTGCGTCTGTTCCGCGAAGAAGGCATCAATACCGATCACATGCTCACCGACCCGCTGCATCCCTCGGGTGTCGCGCTCATCACCGTCGATCAACAAGCGGAGAACACCATCGTCGTAGCATCGGGCGCCAATGCCAATCTTTTCCCGGCCGATCTGGGCGATGCTACCGAAACTATCCAAAACGCTGCGATCATCCTCATGCAGCTTGAAATACCGCTGATGACGGTGCGCTACGTGGCCGAAATGGCCGCTATGCACAACTGCAAAGTGATACTCAACCCTGCGCCAGCCTGCCCGCTTCCGGCCGACCTGCTGGAGCGCATTGATATTATTACCCCCAATGAGACCGAAGCTGAAATGCTGACGGGTATCTGTATCACCGATATCGAAAGCGCGCGGGCTGCGGCCTTTGTAATCAGATCGGCAGGCGTAGAAACCGTCATCATCACACTTGGCGCAAAAGGGGCGTTTGTCAGCAATTCGGAAATGGAATTGCTGGTTACGGCGCCCATCGTGGAGGCCCTGGATACGACGGCCGCCGGCGATGTATTCAACGGCGCGCTGGCGGTGGCGCTGGCTGAAGGGCGCTCATTACCGGAAGCCGTTGATTTTGGCTGCCGGGCGGCGGCCGTCAGCGTAACCCGGCTCGGTGCGCAGGCAGCTGCGCCATACAGACACGAAATTATACTCACCTGATCTTTAGTATATGTTCATCGTTCACACTTATCCCGTAGCCGTCCTTCTTTGTGTGGTCACCATGCTTTGCTGGGGATCATGGGCCAATACGCAGAAACTCGCCGGTAAAACGCTACGCTTCGAACTGTTCTACTGGGACTACGTTATCGGCATACTACTGTTCTCATTGATCTCGGCGCTAACGCTGGGCAGCACGGACAGCGAGGGTCGCAGCTTTGCGGCAGATTTGCACCAGGCTTCATCATCCAATATTACCAGCGCATTTATCGGCGGGGTGGTGTTCAATGCAGCGAATATCCTTTTTTCAGCCGCCATCGCTATAGCGGGCATGGCAGTGGCTTTCCCGGTAGGCATCGGATTGGCGCTTATTTTGGGTGTGCTGATCAATTATTTCGAGGCGCAGAAAGGCGACCCGGTGACGCTATTCCTGGGCGTGGCTTTCATCACGGTTGCCATCATCCTGAATGCGCTGGCCTACCTGCGCAAAAGCGGCGGCGAGACGAAGGTCTCAGCGAAAGGAATTATCATCTCACTGATTGCGGGCTTGCTGATGTCGTTCTTTTACCGCTTCATCGCAGCGTCCATGGACCTGCAAAACTTTGTCAATCCTGCAGCAGGCAAGATGACCCCTTATACCGCGGTGTTTATTTTTTCGGTTGGCATTTTTGTCTCCAACTTCCTGTTTAACACCATACTGATGCGCAAACCCGTGGACGGCGCTCCGGTAACCTACGGGCAGTAT
Source organism: Bacteroidota bacterium (assembly GCA_018266935.1). Taxonomy (GTDB): domain Bacteria; phylum Bacteroidota; class Bacteroidia; order Sphingobacteriales; family Sphingobacteriaceae; genus Mucilaginibacter. The sequence continues at coordinate 9,824 of JAFDZL010000534.1, forward strand.
TTTTCGAATCGATTTCCGGTCCACCTCGTTGGTGTCCTGGGCGGACTAATATGGGGATTGGGAAATTCACTGAACCTAATCGCCGCCGGTAAAGCCGGACCTGCTATTTCCTACGGCCTTGGCCAGGGTGCAACGCTGGTAGCAGCCTTATGGGGCGTGTTTATCTGGAAAGAATTCGCCCATGCAAAGGGTGTGAAAGGTTATTTAACGGCAATGTTCCTATTGTTCGTCGCGGGCTTGGGGTGTATAATCTATTCGGGCGCCTGACCGGGCTCCTTAAAACCAGCCTCCCGGTTATCTAAAACCAGTACCCAGTCGCCCTCATCCGGCGCAATAAAAGTTTCTCGGGCTACAGTGGACGGAAAGCTGCCCCGGGACCATACCGCACCATTGCGCGGATTATACCACCATTGGTTGATCCGGTTCATATGCAATTGTTTCAGATTCACCTCGATGCTGCGTCCTGCGGGCAGGTAGGCAATATAGGTGCTGCCATCCGATGCCTTTGCGGCGCAGATATAATCGGTGCTGCCAAACTGGCCGCGATCAGCAATGATCCTGGTCCCTGTATCGGGTACCAGTTTTTGCCATGGACGTGACCTGAACAATTTGAAACAAAGCCGCATTTGTCGCATACCCAATGTGTTCATCAGCGGCTGCCAGCTGGTTAGTGTATAGCATTGAGTATCGGGTGTGCCGGGACTGAAACTTGTGCCCGCACAGCCACTCAGCAGGCCATCGTAATTTTTCCGGCGGATGATCTGGTAATCCGTATTGTCTTTCCCATGCGGGATGTCTTGTTCATAGCTTTGGTCCAGCTGGAAGATCATACGTCCCTTGCCGTAACGCGCCAGTTCGGTTTTATACTGCGGCGCATTATCGCCCAGGTTCTTTTCTTCGAAATCATACAACCCATCAAGATCAATGTATTTCGCGTACCGTTTATCCCCCGACGACCAGTCCGTAGGCCACACCGACTCAAAATGTCCCGTCCACAAATGCCCCTGATCAAATGCTTTGATGCCGCGGATGATATTATCCATATGCGCATAAAGGGGACTGTCGCAAGGGTTATCTCCGCCGGCTTCCCAAATGATGTTGCTGAAATTCTTATACCGCTTACCTAAAAACTCACCATAAATCCTGCTCTTTTCCGGGCTGTTATGCGCATCCAGCACCTTGCCCCACCAGCCTTGATTTGCATCGCCCTTATAGCCCATGTAGCAGGGAACCAGCAGCACCAGCATACCCTTGCTTTTAGCCATATGCAGGAAACGGTCGGCGTGGGCGAAATAAGTGGTATCATACGTCGACAGGTCCCACTTAACCTTGAAAGGCGAAATACCCTGCCAATTCGGCGGACCGCCCGCAAAACGGGTATCGTAAGAAATGATGCTTACCATCAGCGTATTGAAGCCCTTTTTCTTTACGCTGTCCATGAGCGCCGCCTCATCCTTCTCCGAAAGCGCCTGTATCAATCCCCAGGCCGATATTTCCCTGATCAAAAAGGGTTTATTCCGGCTGTCAACCAGGTATTTTTTATTGGCACTGAGTTTTAATGGGAAGATAGTTTGGGCGCCGGCCGTTAATGCCATCGGCAACAAAAGGAAGAATAGCAGGCGGCTGAATTTTATCACATACCAAATATATCCAACTGATGCGAATCCTATGATCTTTTAATCATAGAAATCTTAGTTCAGACAAAAAAAAGGGCACCCTCCCCAGGATGCCCTTAATTTGAAATTTAAATTAACCTCACCTAAAATGAATCAGGCAAGCTCTTCAGCCATGCGGACTATTGCTGGTCCGGGGTTTCGATGGCCGTAATTTTATAAGCTTTTTTGCCGGAAGGATCTTTAAATTCCTGGTAATAGATGCCATCGTCAGTAACAAATAGCACCTGGCCATTCAGCTTCAGTTTTTTAGCGCCTTCGGGCAGCGTGTAGGTAACGTCGCCAACTTTTGGCATCACGGCGTCGGCGCCGCTGGCGTTTGTATTCAGTACGCCGTCTTTACCGGCAACCTGGTACGCCACGCTCCCGTCGTCTTTCGTGATCGCCTCGTAATAAACGCCATTGTACTCGTAATACTGCTGCCCGTCGATAACGATAGACTGCGCTTTTGCCGGCAGTTTGTCAACCTCGGCGCCTACCGGAGGCTCAACCACGGTATATTGGTCGTTATCATAGCTATAGAACAGACCATCGTTATAATAGTAATAAGCATCGCCCCACCAGAACGGGTAATAACCATAAGGCAGGTAGCCGCAGCTAAAGCCCAGCCACGGATAGTAATCCAGGCCGTAATAACCGTGAGTATAGAAGTACCCCCCGTGGCTGCCCCAGGCATAAGGGCGTGCATAAATACCGCCGCCTGTATAGCTGTGGCCATAGACGCCGCCGCCTGAAACATAGCCGCGGTTAGCCAGCGCACGACCGCCGCCAACATTGGTTGCCGTTACCGAGCGTACATAGCCCCTCGGCGCAACAGCGCCCGCGCGCGCGCCAAACGATGGTCTTCCGGCATAACTGCCTCCGCGCGAAACTACAGCTCCGCTGCGGCCGCCAGAAAAGCTGGGCCGCGAGCCAGAAAATCCTCCCGAGGGCCGTGCGCCGGAAAATCCGCCGGAAGGACGTGCCCCGGAAAACCCGCCGGAAGGACGTGATCCCGAAAATCCTCCGCTTACGTGGCTGCCGCCGGAGAAACCTCCTCCACCGCCACCGCCAAAGTGGCCGCCTCCGCCACCGCCGCCACCTGAGTGACCGCCGCCTCCGCCTCCGCGCTGAGCCATGGCCGGCAGGGCCAGCGCAACGCACACTGCTGCGCTTAAGCCCGCATGTGCCAAATATTTATATATAGATTTCATTGTCTTAAAAATTATGCGTTAACATTTAGGGTTCTAAAAACTTATACTGTACCGTAAGGAAAACGGTTGCCGTGCAGCCGCAGAACGAAGCTTCAGATCCTGAACATGCGCAAACTAAGATACGCATATTGATGCGCAAAAATACCATGACCGCGGTTTTGCCCGTAAATAAACGCGCCTTGCGAAAAGATACGCGGCGCATACAAGATCGTGAATACAGTGGCCAGGACGCCGGTCAGCATAAAACCGATACCGCGTTTCGTTTCGGGGGTGGTTTTGGATATCTTTTCAAGCCATACGCCCTTGTCGGCCTGCGCATTGAAATTATTGAGGCGCGTACCTGTTTTGAAAGTGGCATGAGAACCTGCGATAACCCTGCCGCCGAACCTCAGGAGGTTGTAATTGGGCAGAAACCACACGTAACTGAGCACAAAGAAAAGGTATAACAACGCCGCCAGCGGAAGCACTGCTGCGCCGCCCGACTTGTTCTGAACCGATTCCGTTTGCTCCGACATATTACCCTTTAGACAAAAACAAGGTTGAAAGGTTTAATAGCAATAACGTGCGAATAGCTAATTTACGTACAATTCAACATATTTTTCTGTCACGCAAAGGTAATATACAGCCAGGCACGGGCCACCATAAGCAACGGGCGTTCACATTCACGCACGTTTCGACCATTTTCAACCACAAAAAATGCTGGTAACCACTATTTTAACCATTTACACTAAGCCCCGATTTTACATAAACTTCGCCCGTTTCGTGAACATAAAAATCGTAAGCTCCTGCAAGACAGCCTGATCGATCTCCAAAGTTCCTGCAGGAAAAAATTGCGCTCCTGGCGTAAAAGCCGGTGATTTACCATTTTTCGACCGCTTTTTACCATTTCCCGGATGATCTTCTCTTCAAAAGGCGACTTAGTGTATAGCCGGTCTTGAGAAACTTCCGATTGAAAAGTCCATGGTCGATGGTCCCATAGTCCATGGTTGGGACGGTCAGCTTTGGCCGCGATCGTCAATGAAGGGGAAGTGAAGCGTCAATAGTGACTGGTCATTAGCCTGCAAAATTGACTACTCCAAAAATGAGAGACTATATTAATTGCATACCCGGAATAAAGTCAAAGTCTTTACGATTATAGGTATAGAACGGTATTCGGTGTATAACGGCCGTAGCGCCTATTATAGCGTCAGGTATCTGGAGGTTGTGGCTGAGCTTGTATTTTTCGACCAGGCTCGTAGCCAATTGCGAGGTTGCAATATCGATATCGATGAAATCGTAGTACCGTATCTTTCTTTTCATTTGAGCCAGCTCGGTTTTGTTGCTCATGCCCTGGTACAATTCCATTACTGTAATAACCGAGACCGCGATTTGCTCCAGGCCGATTTGCTGCATTTTGTCAATAACAGCCGCGTTACCGTTGAAAGCATGGATGAAAACATTGGTATCGCACAGAACCATTGCTATTTTCTTTGCCAGCCGGATTTTCTAATGGTTTCTATATCGCGGGGGTTATCCGCCCAGATGCTGAATAACGATTTTGGATCGAGCTTCTTATCACCTTTCACAACAGGCACGGCCGCGTTATCATTGGAAATAACGTTTACCTTATCGATCTTGAATAATTTGAACAGAGCTTTCAGTTTTTCCAGCTCGTTCTTATTGTCTATTTCAATGGTGAGTTTCATCTTAAACAAAGTTACAAAACCAAAATGTCTTTCCGAACAATTTAAAACTGCCCACTGCCAACTGACCCACTGACAAAACACTGTCACCATTTTTCCCATCGCCCTTCCGTATCTTTAAGCATTCGCATCTTGATCTTCTAATTCAACCTTCATTTGCACATCTGCACATCTGCAAATCTGCACATCCTTAACCGTTATGCCAATCTCCCGCCCCGACGAAATCGAACGCATCCGCGCTATGGCCGGCTCCCGTCCCGCCTTTCGCCCCAAAAAGAAACGCCCCTTGCCGCCCGACCCTCACTTAGCCCGCTACCTGTTCCGCGCGGCCACCGGAAACCGCTGGATGGACCTGGGCGAACGCGAGCCGCCTAAGAAAATGCTTTTCGGCGAATTCTGGTTCCGCGGCGAGCTATGCATTCTTTTCGCCGACACCAATATGGGCAAATCCGTGCTGGCCGTGCAGATCGCCAACAGCCTGTCGCGGCGCAGCGCCATCGGCCCCTTCGCCCTCGACGCCGGGTCGATGAAAGTGCTGTATATCGATTTCGAGCTCAGCACGCGGCAGTTCGCCGACCGTTACCGCGACGAAAAAGGCCCATTCCGATTTTCCGACAACTTTGTCCGCGCCGACTTCGACCCCGGGGCCGAAATGCCCGGTAGCTGCAGCTCGTGGAACGAGTTCGTAGTGGCCGGCATCGAGTACAAGATCGAACTCATCGGGCCGCAGGTACTTATCATCGACAACATCAGCTGCCTGCGCGGCGGCACCGAAAACACCGCGGGGGCGCTCGAACTCATGAAGCTGCTCAAGCTGCTGAAAAAGCAATACGGCCTCTCCATCCTTGTACTCGCGCATACGCCCAAGCGCCGGCCTTTCAATCCCGTCACCGTCAACGATCTGCAGGGCAGCAAAATGCTCGCCAGCTTCGCCGACAGCGCCTTCGCCATCGGGCGCAGCACACGGCAAACGGGCCTGTGCTACCTCAAGCAGATCAAACAGCGCAGCGTGGGCCAAACCTACGGCGCCGATAACGTATGCCTTTGCCGCCTGCACCGTTCCCGCGGCTTCCTGCGCTTCCTGTTCAGCGGCAACGCCCGCGAAACCGACCACATCCAGCCGCCCGCCCGCGTCGAACGCGAAAAGCTTGCTGACGCCGTATGGAAGCTCAGCATTGCCGGCCTTACGCAACGGCAGATCGCCGGTAAGCTGGAGGTTTCGGTGGGGTTGGTGAATAAGGTGGTGAAAGGAGCCGAAAGCTAAAGGCAGAAAGCTGAAAGCGTTGGTCGTTTTTGTTTTTAGCTTACTCTAGGGCCAGGGGCCAGTGCAACTGCGAAAGCTATCGCCGCTTCAACCCTACCATAGATGCAGTTGTTAAATCAACTGAAAATCAGGTTAAAACACCCTAAGAATACCGTAAAAACACGGTATAATCTAGCACATGCAGGTTTTATTTTCGATGTAAATAACAAATTGGTTTAACCTAAAACTTCGTTTATGAAACCGCTGTTTTTATTCTCACTGATCGCGATACTTACCGGTATCAATGTGCTATGTATGACAAATGTTAGTTTTTGCCAGAATAGCCCAAAAGGGAAATCCGAAGAAAAAACCGATACTGCAAAAAGTAAACCCTTAACCGGTTCCACCGGAACAACACCTGATTCCTTAAAATACCCCAAAACGTATGTTATTATTTATGATTTTTCAAAGCATGTATATACTACGAAGATGGTACATCCGCAGATTAACTATCCGGTTGTTTTCAGAATAATAAACATAAATCGGCTAGCTTATAAAATATCGATTTCGTCTAAAGATTCCCTTTTAGCGACGACCGGCTTGTCCGACAGTACGTTGGCCAAAAAGGCAAAAGATAAAACAGACTTATCCGATACCTCCAAAAAAACGCCCATCACACCCGTTCCCGCACAGGTAACAACGCAGAATATATCTGATTCGGTCGTAAAGGACGTGACGACCAACAGAGCAAAAACTGCCGCGAAAGACAAATTAGCTAAGGATATTAATAATTACGTGCCTAAACAGCTACAGCTCACGTCGCTGCAAGCAGATTTGAATTATAAAATCAATATCCAAAAAAAAGCGTTGGGTCAAGTTAGCTTAGATACTGTTAAAACACATAAGGATTCTGTAAGCTCCAAAATAAAGGTCATTAACGATAATATTACAGAATTGACCAGGCATCGGGATTCAATTGGCGAAGCTTTAAAAAAGAACAAAGCCCCGGTTGCAGCCATTAAGAAATATACCGATAAGTTTGCCGTATTAAGAGCCGCATATCTCGACGTATTGCAGGACTATGAAAATATATGGGATATTTATAACTTAAAAACCAAGCTGACAAATATTGCTTCTGATCCATTACTGACCCATAGCGGCTTTATGTCTGCGTACGGGTATTCAATGGCGAAATACAAAGGCGACGGGCTATTTAATAATGGGTATCTTATCAAGCAATATTACCTGGATGTCACAAATTTTAACGATCTGTATAATGATTTTTTAAACAATACAAATTTAGACCAGGTTTTAGACACAGCAACAGCAAAAAAATACATAAAGCCGGGAACCCTCCTAAATGATGAGGTAAAAGCTTTAAATGACAGACTGCAAAAAAGGAATCCGCAACAAGACTTAATCGCAACGCAAAATTTAATTAACTGGCTCTTTAATTCGTCTTCATT
>JAFDZL010000535.1 GCA_018266935.1 Bacteroidota bacterium
CATCGCCCTCGTTCATGGTAGGCCCATGCTGTTGAACCTGAGGGACCTGATCCATTATTTTGTGGAACACCGCCATGAGGTGGTGGTGCGCCGCACGAAGTTCGAACTGGCTGAAGCGGAAAAACGCGCACATATACTGGAAGGATTGCTGATAGCACTCGATCATTTGGACGAAGTGATCCAGCTGATCCGCAACTCCAATACGCCCGACGAGGCCCGTGACGGCTTGATGGAGCGTTTCGGCTTATCGGAGATACAGGCCCGGGCCATACTGGATATGACCCTGAGAAGGCTTACCGGTTTGGAGCGCGATAAGATCAAGGAAGAATATGCCGAGCTGATGAAGACCATTGAGTATTTGAAGTCTGTTTTAGCCGACGAAGGCCTGCGCATGCAGATCATCAAGGACGAACTGACCGAAGTAAAAGATAAATACGGCGATGAGCGCAAAACCGAGATCGTTTATTCGTCGGCGGAAATGCAGACCGAGGATTTTATTGAGGATGAGGATGTTGTGATCACCATATCGCACGAAGGCTATATCAAACGCACACCACTGACGGAGTACCGCAGGCAGGGAAGGGGCGGCAAGGGTTCGCTCGGCAGCAACAGCCGTGACGAAGATTTTATCGAACATTTGCTGATAGCGTCGAACCACAATTACATGCTGTTCTTCACAGAGGCCGGCCGTTGTTTCTGGCTGCGTGTGTTCGAAATTCCGGAAGGTACACGTACGTCGAAAGGCCGCGCGATACAGAACATTATCAATATTCCGAAGGAAGAAAAGATAAAGGCCTACATCAAGCTGATAACGCTGAAGGACCAGCAATACCTGGACAACAACTTTATCATTATGTGTACCAAGAAGGGTACCATCAAGAAAACTTCGCTCGAAGCATACTCACGTCCGCGTGCCAACGGTATCAACGCCATCAACATCAATGAGGGCGATACTTTGCTGGAAGCTAGTTTGACCAGCGGCAGCAGCGAGATAGTGATGGCGCTGAAATCGGGCAGGGCCATCCGCTTTAACGAATCAACCGTGAGACCAATGGGCCGTACGGCGACCGGCGTTCGTGGTATTACGCTTGAGGACGGGAATGATGAAGTCGTAGGTATGATCAGCATCGACAACCCCGAGACCACAGTGCTGGTCGTATCCGAAAAAGGATACGGCAAACGTACCGATATCGACGATTACCGGGTAACCAACCGCGGCGGTAAAGGTGTGAAGACCTTGAATATTACTGACAAGACGGGCAAACTTGTTGCCATAAAAGGTGTTACAGATAAGGAAGATCTGATGATCATCAATAGGTCGGGTATTATTATCCGTATCGCGGTGAGTGAATTGCGCACAATGGGCCGTGCAACCCAGGGCGTAAGGCTCATCACGCTGAAAGGTGATGATGAGATCGCATCAGTAGCCAAAATCGAACACGATGAGGACGAGGAGATTGAATCCAATAACGGAGAAACACCAGAAAACCCGGATGCCGGCACCCCTGACGGCGACGAAACAGAATAAGACTGTATGAATGGCCGTAAATTTTTATTGCCGCTTGTAATGTGCCTGTTGAGCGCATCGGTCTGCCTTGGGCAATCCGAAGTGTTTAAAAACGTAGTGAATAACCTGGCATTTTACAAGCAGAAGAAAGATTTGAAATACCTGGCAGGTGCAAAAAAATCGGTTGACAGCCTGATCAAAACTCACCTGGATTCCATCGACTTGCCAAAAAATGTCTATAAGCTGGTTGTTTATTCGAGCATTGCTTACATCGATTCAGCAAACAAGCTGAAACAGCCCGCGAATTTTTTTGACAAGGTGTGCAAGCTGCAAAATAAACTCGCAAGCGATAAGAAGATATACCGCTTTCAGCCTGAAATGGATTATTCGAGGCGTTGTATAGCCAATGTATATCTGCGGCAAGGTTTTGCATACATGCGCGTTACTGATTATTATAACGCGATCAGATCGTTTCGCGAGGCGCAATTGTATGCACCCGAATTTAAAGAACTAAATGCGTATATCGCTTATGCCAATAATCGCCTCGGAAACCTGATGGATGCGGCAAGATACTATACCAACTTACTGAAAACCGACAGTACAAATGCACAGTATGTCGAGGCGGCGTCAAGCAGTTTTAAGGCGATAGGGGATACTTCAAAGGCGTTGCAGGCGCTGCAAAAAGGAAGAAAGCATTTGCCGGACGATAAGTTCCTTTTGCTTGATGAGGCCAATATTTACTGCAACAGGAGAGACTACAGGTCCCTGGAACCGCTTTTGACGCAATTGCTCGATCAGAATCCCAGCAGCGCCGAACTGGCGTTCACCGCGGCAAACTGTTATGATCATTTAAATGATTTTGATAAAGCAGAATCGTTATATTTACGTTCCATTGAACTGAACAACTCGATGTTCGACCCGGTTTATAACCTTGGAATTTTGTATTTTAAGGAAGGAATTTCAAAACACGGCGATGATGCTGCCAAAGATGTTGCCAGGGCAGGACAGTGGCTGGAAAAGGCCAGCGAAATATCGCCAAATGATGTTAAATGTCTGCAACTGCTGCAAATGGTCTATGCCAGGGCAGGTAACCAGGACCAGGCAGATAAAATAAACAGCAAACTCAAACTATTAACCAACCAATAAAACAATGAAGATCAAAATTTTAACATCGGCGCTTTTTACCTTTGTCGCGGTCAGCGCCTTTGCCCAAAAAGGAGAGCTAAATACCGCAAAGGAAGAATATACCAAATTCGATGGTCTGAGGGCGAACATGGCCCTTGCCAAGCCTTCGCTGGCCAATGCAAAAACTGCGATCGATAAAGCATCGACAAACCAAAAAACATCGGCTTTGCCAGAGACTATTGCTTTGAAAGCGGCAATCTATGCATCATTGGCCAGCATCGATACTGACCCTACGGCCGCCGCGAGCGATCTCGCCACCGCCCAGGACGCGCTGGCCAAAGCCCAGGCAGCCGATACCAAGAACGAGAACACGAATATGATCAAGCACGCCCAGGTAGAAATGGCGCAGATACAACTGAACAACGGCGTAAAGGCTTTTCAGAACAAGAATTATGATGAAGCTTACAAAGCATTTTCAGCCGCGCATAAGACATTGCCTGACGATACGACGGCTATGTTATATGCAGGTATCTCAGCGTCAAATGCTAAAAATTATCCGGACGCCATTGAAAGTTATAAGGAACTGGTTAACACCAATTACTCGAAAAAAACACAGGCTTATAACGACATGACGACCTTATATCTATATAATAAGGACACTACCGGCGCATTAAAAGTTATAGGGGAGGCTGTGGCAAAAAATCCGAATAATGCCGATCTCCGCAAAAGAGAAATTGAAGTAAGCCTCCAGGCAGGGCAGTCAGCCGACCTGATCACTAAGATCGATAATGCGATCAAGGCTGACCCGAACAATAAGACATTATATTATTATGAGGGGTTGACTTATTCACAGGTGGCCGAAAATGAGGGTAGAGAAATTACCAAACTGAAAAAAGCAGATGCCAAGGCAACTGCTGCTAAGCCGGGCACCAAGGCAGCGCCAAATCCGCAAATAGCCAAATTGCAGCAGATGAGAAACGATAATTATGCAAAGGCGGCGGCCCAATACCAGAAAGCGCTTGCGATAGATCCGAATTATTTTGAAGCGGTACTGAACATGGGATATGTTTCCATTGCCCCTGCGATAGATCTGTATAATGAGGCCCAGCAATTGCCGGTTACCCAAACCAAACTTTACAATGAAGATATGGCCAAAGCGAACGCGGGATTTGACGCCGCTAAGCCATATGTAACCAAAGCGGTAGAATTGAATCCGCAATCGGTAGATGCCCTGACGAATTTGAAATCTTATTACTTAGGAAAAAAGGATGCCGACAATGCCAACGCGGTTCAAAAGAAGATTGACGCTTTGCCAAAGCAATAATATACTTCCTTTATAAGAGGGAAGAAGTATTTAAAGCCTGCTGAAAATGGCGGGCTTTAAATTAAAGTATATCACTTAACATAATATTAATTATGAGAAGAAATGATCTGCTTCTGAGTCGATGCCTGTATAGATCGCGATCTCAAATATTCGGCTTCTATTTTGCAAAAGTTTGAAAAATACTCACAGCAGCATGCGAGGCTGATTTCGTCGCCGGTTATTTCTACAATTGGATGAATGTCGTGAACCGGGCATAGTTTTTCTTCAAGGATTGTTTTAATGTCTTCGGCTTTCATAGGTATTCGGGATTGGCTGCTTACTTAACATCAGTTATTTGAAGTTGGTTTCAAAAAAGATGATTTTATTTAATTATAAGTTATCATTATTTCACGCGTTTAAATCATGGAGAACCACAGGTGTTCAACCATCATCTAAGTTTATATGGAAGACTTTCATACCAAACGCGAAGCATTTCTAAAAAAGATCGGTAAGCTTACGACAGAATCAAATTTGCCTGTCTCCGACATCAGGCTACACCAAATCCCTGAACCAGGCATTGCCATACCTGAAAACACCGAACCGGAAACCGTTAGGAAAATCATGAAGATATATAACGAGGTATTCAAATAAAAAATCCCGGGACTTCCCCGGGATTTTTTATTTGAGTGATTTGTTAACCGGTGATTCGTTAACTTGTTCCTAATCTCTAATTAACGGATTGACTTATCACTGATTATGCGGCTGTCCCTCAGGTCTTTGCGGCTTTGGCAGCAACGCTTTACGCGAAAGTTTCAGCTTGCCTTGTTTATCGATATCGAGCAATTTCACGCGCACCTCGTCGCCAACTTTGAATATGCCATCCATGGTTTCAAATCGTTTGTGATCGATCTCTGAAATGTGCAGCAAACCATCTTTGCCCGGCATGATCTCAACAAAAGCTCCGAAAGGCATGATCGATTTTACTTTGCCTTCATAGATTTCGCCAACTTCAGGTTTAGCGGCAATAGCTTTGATACGTGCTACAGCAGCATCGATCGAAGCTTTATTATCGGCGAATACCTGTACAATACCCTGGTTGTCTTTCTCCTCGATATTGATCGTAGCGCCGGTTTCACGCTGCATTTCCTGGATGATCTTACCACCCGGGCCGATAACGGCGCCGATATATTCCTTATCGATCTTCAGTGTAATTATACGCGGAGCGTGCGGCTTATAATCAGCGCGCGGCTCGCTTATCGTTTTCTTTAGCTCGTTCAGGATGTGCAAACGTCCTGCCTTTGCCTGATCTAAAGCTTTTGTTAAAACCTCGTATGATAAACCATTGATCTTCAAGTCCATCTGGCATGCAACAATGCCTTTCTCCGTTCCGGTTACCTTGAAGTCCATATCACCCAGGTGATCCTCATCACCTAAAATATCCGAAAGGATCGCATATTTGGTGCCCATCTCGTTGGTGATCAAACCCATGGCGATACCGGATACCGGCGCTTTGATCTTCACACCGGCATCCATCAGCGCCAGCGTGCCGGCGCAAACTGTAGCCATGGATGAAGAACCGTTGGATTCCAAAATATCGGAAACTACGCGGATGGTATATGGATTTTCATCTTCCGAAGGAAGTACTTGTTTCAACGAACGCATGGCCAGGTTACCGTGACCTATTTCGCGGCGGCCTGCTCCCCTGTTCGGACGCACCTCCCCTGTCGAAAAACCGGGGAAATTGTAGTGCAAAATGAACTTTTCATAACCGTTGATAAACGCGCCGTCTATCATCTGTTCATCATCCTTCGCGCCCAAAGTAACGGTAGTAAGCGATTGGGTCTCCCCTCTCGTAAATATCGCCGAGCCGTGTGCCGCAGGCAGGTAATCCACCTCGCTCCATATCGGGCGTATTTGCGTGGTCGAACGGCCGTCCAAACGTTTGCCTTCGTCCAGCACCAGGTTACGTACCGCATCATACTGTACGTCGTGGTAGTATTTCTTCGCTAAACCTACTGTAGTATCTTCTACAAGTTCGCCCAGGGAAGCGATAAATTCGTCCTGTACTTCTTTGAATTTAGCTGTACGCTCTTCTTTTGAAGAAGCGGAACCGGCTATTGCATAGACTTTTTCGTATGTGTCTTTATAAACCTGCTTTTTCAGTTCTTCATCATGCGTTTCGTGGCTGTAAACACGTTTTTCGGTTTTGCCAACGGCGTCTGTCAGTTCAAGCTGGATTTTCACATGGTGTTTTATGGCATCGTGCGCGAATTTCAGCGCTTCAACCATTTCTTCCTCCTGTATTTCTTTGGCTTCGCCTTCAACCATGTTAATATCGTATGCCGAACCGGCAACGATGAATTCCAAAGTAGCGCGTTCCAGTTCGCTGCGGGTCGGGTTGATCACCAGTTTGCCGTCGATCTTGGCTACGCGTACTTCCGAGATCGGACCGTTGAACGGAATATCGGAAACCGCAAGCGCCGCAGAAGCAGCCAAACCTGCCAGTGAATCGGGCATGGTTTCTTTATCGGACGAAAGCAGCGAGATCATCACCTGCGTGTCGGCATGATAATCATCGGGGAACAATGGACGCAAAGCACGGTCAACCAGGCGCGAGATCAAAACCTCGTAGTCGGAGAGACGCGCCTCGCGGCGTAAGAAACCACCCGGGATACGGCCTGTAGCGGCGTATTTCTCCTGGTAGTCAACAGACAGGGGTAAAAAATCAACTCCTTCCTTCGCTTCCGGCGAAGAAACAACAGTTGCGAGCAACATCGTATCGCCCATTTTAACGACAACAGACCCATTGGCCTGTTTGGCCAGTTTACCGGTCTCGATCTCAATGGTGCGGCCGTCACCTAAATCGATCACCTTTTTAATTGCATTATAACTCATCTTGTTTGTGTTGTGATACGCTTTTCATCTTTCGGAGCGCACCGGATATGTATGTTTAATTTTTACTTATGCAAAAGTAAAAAAGCCACCCGAATTGCGGATGGCTTTTTTAGAAAACCTGGAAGTTTACTTAATGATATCTCTTAGCTGGAGGGCCTTAATGATAGCACGGTATCTTTCAATGTCTTTGTCATACAGGTAAGCCAACAAAGCGCGGCGTTTACCTACTAATTTTTGCAGCGACAACTGGGTTGAAAAATCTTTCCGGTTATTTTTCAAATGCCCGGTAAGGTGATTGATGCGATGTGAAAACAATGCGATCTGTCCTTCTGCCGAACCGGTGTCAGCGGCATTTTTGCCATGTTTTGCAAAGATATTAGTCTTTACTTCTTTACTTAAATACATTACTTGAATAATATTAAAGCGTTTATGTTCTGTTAATTGAGGTGCAAAGATACGCTTATTTTCGGATAAATGAAATAAATATGCGGATTAAGTCCGGAAGTCCGCATAAGTCCGCGAAAGTCCGAAAGAGTTTGTTTAGCAATTCGCTGGCGTTGACTCACCCCTGCTGTTATCGCTAACGCAGAATTTACCAACTTAATCAACTCAATCTAACTTATTCAACCTAATCAACTACAACATATCTTTGTGCTATGAACGAAACCCACTATTCCACTTTCGAAACCGAATTCCGTGTACGGCCGGACGATATCGATATGTTCCAGCACGTGCACAACAGCAAATATTTTGACTATGTGCTTGCCGCTCGTTACGATCAGATGGAGCGCTGCTACGGCATGCCTATGTCAAAGTTTATGGAGCGCGGTTTTGGCTGGGTGGTACGTACGGCCTATGTGGATTATAAGCGTGCCTTGACTATGGGCGATTATTTCATCGTGAAAACGGGCATTGACAGCATTGACGACAAGGGGTGCCGGGTGAAATTTAGCATCACCAACAAAGCTACCGGCAAGATATGCTGCGACGGCTGGTTCGATTACACCATGATCGATATGGCGACTGGCCGCGCTGCCAGGATACCGGAGGATATTATTGAACATTATTTGATCTGATTTCGAATGTCGAATGTCCAATTTCGAATTTATGGCCATCGCGGACCGTTAAAAAATATCCTCAAAAACCAATTGAGTTGAAATCGGTTTTACCAATCTAATATTAAACCAATATGCCAACTTTAGAAATGACCATTCCGCATAACCTTCCGCAACAGGAGGCGCTGCAAAGGATCAAAAATCTGCTGAGCGAAACCAAACGCGAACACGGCGACAAAATTCAAAACCTGGAAGAAAACTGGAATGGGAATGAAGGTAATTTCAGTTTTAAAGCAATGGGTTATGATATTTCAGGCACATTAACTGTGAATCCATCTTCAGTAGAACTCAATGGAAAGATCCCTTTCGCCGTTTCGTTGTTTAAGGGTACGATCACGAAGATGATCAACGAAAAGGCCGCCCAATTGTTAAGCGCCTGAACTGAGTAAGTTCAGGAAAGCAGGATTGCACAACCCACCCGACCCCGTCCTGCTAATTAACTATCAACTGACAGTGATCTAATCTGTTAGTTTCATAGCTGCAAATACGACCAGATCGTTTTAAACGCTACAGTGCGCTTTAAAAATATTGCAAACCACAACCAACTTTACTTCAACGATACGTTAACACCCAAACTGACTGTCCTGGCCCAGGGGTAATAGCCCTGGGCGTTGTAGTTATTATCGATATAAGGCTGGTTTTGCGATCCGTTTACATTCTTACCAAATAAAACATTGCTGTTTGAAGTGCCGTTCCAGGTTCTTATTTCGGGATCAAGGCCCTTATATGGGGTAATTACAAATAAATTATTTACTGCCAC
>JAFDZL010000536.1 GCA_018266935.1 Bacteroidota bacterium
ACCGCGTGGATAAAAAAGATTATTTTTTTGGAAGATAAAGATGAAAACGCACCTGCTGCTTGATGACAATGATCCGCAAAGCGAGCTTTCGACGCTCAATCTCGGGCCTACGCACCCTGCAACACATGGTGTGTTCCAGAATGTGCTGCAGCTGGATGGCGAGCGCATTGTAAGCGGCGTTTCGACCATTGGTTATATACACCGCGCGTTTGAAAAGATTGCCGAGCACCGGCCATTCTACCAGATCACCCCGCTTACCGACCGCCTGAACTATTGTTCGTCGCCCATCAATAACATGGGCTGGCACATGACGGTCGAGAAGCTTTTGGGTATCAAAACGCCCAAGCGCGTTGATTACCTGCGCATCATCATTATGGAGTTGGCACGTATTGCCGACCACCTGATCTGCAACAGCGTAGTGGGGGTGGATACCGGCGCTACCGCGGGTTTCTTCTATGTGATGGAATACCGGGAACTGATCTATGAGATATATGAAGAGGTTTGCGGCTCGCGTCTTACCACCAATATCGGCCGTATCGGCGGTTTCGAGCGCAACTTCAACGACATCGCTTTTGCCAAGATCAAAAAATTCCAGAAAGAGTACCCGGTGGTATTGAAGGAATTTGAAAACCTGCTTGCCCGTAACCGCATATTCATCGACCGCACCAAAGACGTAGCGAAGGTATCCGCTGAAACAGCATTAAGCTATAGCTGGAGTGGTCCGCTGCTGCGCGCTGCCGGCGTGGATTATGATGTACGTGCGATGGAGCCGTACTGCTCTTACGAGGACCTGGATTTCGAAGTTCCGGTTGGTACCAGCGGCGACGTTTATGACCGCTTCCTGGTTCGCAACGCTGAAATGTGGCAGAGCCTGCGCATGATAGAGCAGTGCATGCAGAAAATAGAAAAAGAACCTAAGGATGTATTTAAAGCCGACGTTCCGGAATATTACCTGCCTCCGAAGGAAGAAGTTTATAATAATATGGAAGCGCTCATCTATCACTTCAAGATCGTGATGGGCGAGATAGACACGCCGAAAGGCGAAGTTTACCATGCCGTAGAAGGCGGTAATGGCGAACTGGGCTTTTATTTAGTGAACGATGGCGGACGTTCGCCGTACCGTTTGCATTTCCGCAGGCCATGCTTCATCAATTACCAGATGTATGCGCCGATGAGCCGCGGCATGCTGCTGTCCGATGCGATAATTAACATGAGTAGTTTAAACGTTATAGCCGGCGAATTAGATGCTTAAAGTAGAAGATACAGGAGCGCCGGTTGAGTTTTCACCGGCATTGATCAAACAATTTGATGAGATCGTAAGCCGCTATCCGAAAGGAAAGCAAAAATCGGCGTTATTGCCAATTTTACACCTCGTGCAGGCCGAATTCGGCTGGGTGAGCACCCCGGCGATGGACAAGGTTGCCGGATACCTGGCCCTTGAGCCTATAGAAGTGTATGAGGTAGCTACGTTCTATACCATGTACTTTATGCGCCCGCAGGGCAAGTTTATACTGGAGGTATGCCGTACAGGACCCTGTTGCCTGGTTGGCGCAGAGAAGATCATGGATCACATCGAAGAGAAGCTGGGCGTGAAGGAAGGTGAAGTAACGCCGGATGGTTTGTTCAGTTGGCGCGGTGTGGAATGTCTTGCAGCTTGTGGCTATGGCCCGGTGCTGCAGATAGGTCCGGAATATACGTTTTATGAAAATTTGACCAACGAATCGGTTGACAAGTTGATCGACGAGTTAAAAAAGAAAGCAAATAATTGATGAACATTACCAGGTCGCGTGTGATTATGGGGGATTTACTTATCCTGGTCATTTTGATTGCGGCGTTTTCCTCAACGAGGGCGCTCAATGAAAACTTACTCTTGATAAGCCTGGTATTGGTAATATTAATAGCCCGGAGCATTTGGTACCATGTAATGTGGTATAAATCGAGTGGCAAATTATACTGACATGACCCGCAGGAACCTGATATTGGCAGATGTGTTGTTTGTGATCGTGATGCTTACGATCGCAAATACCGGCGATCTGAAAAAATATCCGCTGATCCTGGCGCCCCTCATCCTTGCAGCTCTTACAACCTGCGTGATAAGGCATGTGCATTATTATAATATGAACAGAAAGATCTATTAAGCATGGGACGGAAACTGCTTTTAACGAATATCAACGTACCCGGAATCAATACTTTTGATGTTTACCGCAAAAACGGCGGCTATGCTTCGGTGGAAAAAGCGCTGAAGAAAATGACGCCGGACGAGATCGTGGAGGAGGTGAAGAAGTCGGGATTGCGGGGCCGCGGCGGCGCGGGTTTCCCTACCGGCATGAAATGGAGTTTCCTGGCCAAACCTGAGGGTGTCGCACGCTATTTGGTTTGCAACGCTGATGAATCGGAACCAGGGACATTTAAAGACCGTTACCTGATGACTTATATCCCTCACCTGTTGATCGAGGGAATGATCGTTTCGAGCTTTGCATTGGGTGCAAAAGTGTCGTACATCTATGTTCGCGGCGAAATGATGCCGCAGATACGGATCCTGGAAAAAGCGATCGCCGAAGCAAAGAACGCCGGGTTCTTAGGCAAGAATATATTAGGTACAGGCTACGAGCTCGAGTTGTACGTTCAACCGGGAGGTGGTGCTTATATCTGCGGCGAAGAGACCGCTTTATTGGAATCACTGGAAGGCAAACGCGGTAACCCACGCATCAAACCGCCGTTCCCGGCTGTTGCAGGTCTTTACGGCTGCCCAACGGTGGTGAACAACGTAGAATCTATCGCGGCAGTTGTGCCGATAATCAATGAAGGCGGTGAAGAATATGCTAAGATCGGTGTCGGTCGCAGTACGGGTACCAAACTGATCTCAGCCGGGGGAAACGTCAAGAAGCCCGGTGTTTATGAGATCGAACTGGGTGTGTCCTGTGAGGAATTCCTGTATTCAGACGAATATTGCGGAGGTATTGCCAATGGCAAGCGCCTGAAAGCCGTGGTTGCGGGTGGTTCATCCGTGCCGATTGTGCCGGCTAACCTCTTCTTAAAGACTATCAATAACGAGCCAAGGCTGATGACCTATGAGTCGCTGGCCGACGGCGGTTTCGTAAGCGGAACCATGATGGGTTCAGGTGGTTTTATCGCCTTCGACGAAGATCAGTGTATTGTGCGCAACACCTGGAACTTTACCCGTTTCTACAGTCATGAGAGCTGCGGGCAATGTTCGCCATGTCGCGAGGGAACGGGCTGGATGGAGAAAGTGCTGCACCGCCTGGAGTACGGCCATGGCAAAATGAGCGACATTGATTTGCTGGTGGACGTCGCAAAGAAAATAGAAGGAAATACGATCTGTCCGCTGGGTGATGCGGCTGCGTGGCCTGTGGCCAGCGCCATACGCCACTTCAGGGACGAATTTGAATGGCATGTTACCAATCCTTCAGAGGCATTGACAAGGAATTTCGGACTGGCGCATTACGCCGATCCGCTGCCGAAGAAGGAGCCGGTAACCAGCTAAAAAACATTGTCATTGCGAGGAGGAACGACGAAGCAAACTCGTCGTCTGCAATGACAAAGGGAATATACTTTTAATTGAACGATGAAAGTTACAATAGACGGAATATCGATAGACGTAGAGCCGGGAACAACCATCCTGAACGCCGCGAGGAAGATAGGTGGCGACATCGTTCCGCCGGCTATGTGCTATTATTCCAAATTGGAAGGCAGCGGCGGCAAATGCCGCACCTGTTTGGTGAAGGTGAGCAAAGGTTCAGAAAAAGACCCGCGCCCTATGCCGAAGCTGGTGGCTTCGTGCCGCACCACGGTAATGGATGGAATGGAAGTGCAGAACATTACTTCACCGGAAGTACTGGAAGCACGCAGGGGTGTGGTGGAAATGCTGCTCATCAACCATCCGCTGGATTGCCCTATTTGCGACCAGGCCGGTGAATGCGACCTGCAAAATCTAAGCTTTGACCATGGCGTAGCGAAAACACGTTATGAATTCGACCGGCGCACATTCCACAAGATCGACATTGGTGACAAGATTCAGCTGCACATGACGCGCTGCATACTTTGCTACCGCTGTGTGTTCACTGCCGACCAGATCACCGATCACCGTATCCACGGAATACTGAACCGCGGCGATCATTCTGAAATATCGACCTATATCCAGGCTGCTGTTGACAATGATTTCTCGGGGAATGTGATTGACGTTTGCCCTGTAGGCGCATTGACCGACAAAACGTTCCGCTTCAAAAATCGCGTTTGGTTCACCAAGCCGGTAGAGGCGCACCGGGATTGCGATCATGAAAAATGCAGCGGCAAAGTGACGCTTTGGTACAAAGGTGAAGATGTGTTACGCGTGACTGCCCGTAAGGACCAGTTCGGCGAGGTGGAAAGCTTCATTTGCAATACCTGCCGTTTCGATAAAAAGAAAACCAGCGACTGGGTGATCGAAGGTCCGCGCAAGGTGGCTAACTGGTCGGTACAAACCGCCAACCATTATGAAATGCTGCACCCGCTGCCGGTGGTGAAACCCAACCCGGTATTGCAGGAAGCCAATAAAAATCAATTTGAAAGGGAGACACGCTTATAATGACAACCACTGATATCATAGTTAGGCTCGTGCTGATCACGGTTATATTCCTGATCACCCTGGTGATTGCAATGTACTCTACCTATGCAGAGCGTAAGGTTGCTGCATTTTTGCAGGATCGGGTGGGTCCTAATCGGGCAGGGCCTTACGGTATCCTTCAGCCTTTGGCCGATGGCGCCAAGATGTTCATGAAGGAAGAGATCATTCCTGCGAGGTCGAGCAAATTCCTGTTTATCGTCGGCCCTTCGCTGGCAATCATGACGGCCTGTATAGGCTCTGCGGTAATTCCATGGGGACAAACGCTTATGATTGGTAATTACGCGCTCGATCTCCAGGTAACAGATATCAATGTCGGTGTTTTGTATATCTTCGGCGTGGTCTCGCTGGGTGTTTATGGGGTCATGATCGGCGGCTGGGCATCCAATAACAAGTATTCGCTGCTTGGCGCTATCCGTGCCGCATCGCAAAACATCAGCTATGAAATTGCGATGGGTCTTTCTATTATCGCTGTGCTGATGACGACAGGTACCTTGTCGCTGAGAGAGATCGCCGCGCAGCAGCATGGCTTCTGGTCGCACGGCTGGTTCACCTGGAACGTATTTAAGCAGCCGCTGGCATTCCTGATATTTATCGTTTGCGCCTTTGCGGAAACTAACCGTGCGCCGTTCGACCTGCCTGAATGCGAAACCGAGCTGGTTGGTGGCTATCATACCGAATATTCGTCCATGAAACTCGGCTTCTACTTGTTTGCCGAGTACATCAATATGTTCATATCGTCGGCAGTAATGGCGACGCTGTTCTTCGGCGGGTACAACTTCCCGTATATGCACCATCTGGGTTTATCAGCAAACTGGGTGACTATCCTGGGAGTGATCGCCTTATTTATCAAAATATTCTGCCTCATCTTCTTTTTCATGTGGGTTCGGTGGACGCTGCCGCGTTTCCGTTACGATCAGCTGATGGACCTGGGATGGAAAGCGCTGATACCGCTTGCGATAGCGAACATTGTGATAACAGGTTTGGTAATGAATTTCATTAAATAATTGGAGCGAGGATCAAATGGAAGCATTAAGCAATAAACGCAGAGTACTTGAAGCAAAGCCGATGACTTTTGCCGAGAGGATCTATTTGCCCGCTATTTTGAAAGGGCTTTCGATCACGCTGAAGCACTTTTTCAGAAAGAGCGTTACGGTGCGTTATCCTGAGCAAAAAAGGGAATTTTCAGAAAATTTCCGCGGCATGCATTCGCTGAAGCGCGATGAGGAGGGCCGGGAACGTTGTACCGCCTGCGGTTTGTGCGCATTATCATGCCCGGCCGAGGCGATCACCATGATATCGGCAGAGCGTAAACCGGGCGAAGAACACTTGTACCGCGAGGAAAAATATGCCGCTGTGTATGAGATCAATATGCTGCGCTGCATATTTTGCGGGCTGTGCGAAGAGGCTTGCCCCAAGGAAGCTATTTATCTCGACGGTGATATTGTAAAGCCAGACTATTTCAGAAAGGAATTAATTTACGGCAAGGATAAATTAGTGGAGGCGCCCTTAAATCAATAAAAAGAAGTTTATAACTTTGCCTCGCTTTTTCGGGGCAAGGTTATATCGTAAACCATAGAAATGAGTATATTTTACTTTATCGCATTTTTGTCCATACTGTTCGCAGTGCTGGTAATATCTGCAAAAAACCCTGTGCACAGTATTCTTTACCTTATACTCACTTTTTTCACTTTTACCATCCAGTACATTTTGCTGAATGCCCAGTTCCTGGCGATTGTGAATTTTATCGTCTATATGGGCGCCATATTGGTGTTATTCCTGTACACGCTGATGCTCATTAACCTGAATAAGGATGCTGAGCCGGTGAAATCCAATATGCTGAAGATCGCTGGTGTATTGGGCGGAGGATGCTTCCTGGTGGTGATCATCGCTTCGCTGAAAGCACTGGGTGTTTCACAGCCTGTGGTACTGCAAAACCCCGGACTGGGCTTGGTGAAGAACCTGGGCAAAGTATTATTCAACGAATTTTTGTTACCGTTTGAAGTATCGTCGCTGCTGTTGCTTTCGGCAATGGTGGGCGCTGTGCTGCTGGCTACAAGAGATAAAAAAACCACTGTGTGATGAATAGCTTTTTTGATGCCGTAAAAACAGTTCCGTTAAACCATTACATTATCCTGAGCGCTGTGATATTTGCAATAGGCGTGATGGGGGTGCTGATCCGCCGTAATGCGATCATCATTTTTATGTCGGTCGAGCTGATGCTGAACGCAGTGAACTTGCTGCTGACAGCATTTTCGGTTTACCACGGCGATCCGAACGGGCAGGTTTTCGTGTTTTTCATCATGGCATTGGCGGCAGCGGAAGTTGCCGTGGGTTTGGCAATCATCGTGATGATCTACCGCAATACCAATTCGGTGGACATCAACGTGCTGAACAGGTTAAAATGGTAGCAATATAAACGTAAAACGTCATACGTCTAACGTACAACTTATAATGAATAATTACATCTGGCTTATTCCGATATTACCCTTAGCAGGATTCCTGATCAATGGTTTCGGCCGCAATGTTTTGCCAAAAGGCGTCATCGGTTTTGTTGGCTGCCTTGTAGTGTTGATCTCTTTCGGCTTAAGCATCGCAGCTTTTTCCGAGGTAAGTGCAGGTAAGCTTACTCAACCCATTGATCTGTTCAACTGGTTTAACGCCGGGACTATCAATATCTCTTTTTCGTTCCTTGTGGACAGGCTGAGCGTTCTGATGATGCTGATCATTACAGGTGTAGGGTTCCTCATCCATTTGTACTCGGTAGGCTATATGCATCATGACGAAGGTTTTGGTAAGTTTTTCTCTTACCTGAACCTGTTCATTTTCTTTATGCTGCTGCTTGTGATGGGTTCTAACTATCTCATCATGTTCATCGGTTGGGAAGGTGTTGGCTTGTGTTCCTACCTGCTTATCGGTTTCTGGTACACCAACCCGGCTTATGCGGATGCGGCTAAAAAGGCCTTTGTGATGAACCGTATAGGCGACCTTGGATTTATTATCGGGATATTCCTCATTTTGTATTATTTCGGCAGCGTGGCTTATGCGGACATATTCCCGAAGGCGACACAAATGCAGGGATTCAATGTACCTTTCACGTTAATAACTATCTTGTTGTTTGTAGGCGCTGTGGGTAAATCGGCCCAGCTGCCGCTGTTCACCTGGCTGCCCGACGCGATGGCCGGCCCGACACCGGTTTCGGCCCTGATCCACGCCGCTACGATGGTTACCGCCGGCGTTTACATGGTGGCACGCTCAAACATCTTATTCACGCTGGCGCCATATACGATGGAGATCGTTGCGGTTATTGGTTTGGCTACGGCGACATTCGCTGCATTGATCGCCTTATCGCAAACGGATATTAAAAAAGTGCTCGCTTATTCGACGGTATCCCAGTTGGGCTATATGTTTCTGGGTTTGGGAGTAGGCGCTTATACCGGGGCTTTCTTCCACGTTATGACACATGCATTCTTTAAAGCATTGCTATTCCTCGGCGCCGGCTCGGTGATCCACGCCATGAGCAATGAGCAGGACATGCGCCAGATGGGAGGACTTAAAGGCAAACTGAAGATCACCTTCATCACCATGCTGATCGGCACGTTAGCGATTTCGGGCATCCCGCCGTTTGCCGGTTTCTTTTCGAAGGATGAGATACTGGCCCATGTATTTGCACACAACGAAACCATGTACATCATAGGGGTGATCACGGCGATGTTTACCTCGTTCTATATGTTCAGAATGCTTTACCTTACCTTCTACGGAAAATTCCGCGGAACGTCGGAGCAGGAACATCATTTGCACGAATCTCCTCCGACGATGACTATCCCGCTGATCGTTCTGGCTGTATTGTCGATAGTTGGCGGTTTCATCGGCATACCTGAGGTGCTTGGCGGTCATCACTGGCTTGAAGGTTGGTTATCACCGGTATTCGCTGACTCGGTGAAAACGAATCTTTTGCCTAAATATGATTTGAGCTCTTCAACTGAAATTGCGCTGATGTGTGCTTCGGTTGGCGGTGCGGTACTGGCACTGATCTACGCCTATGTGAAATATGTGAAGAATGCCCACGTGCCTCTGCTCCACGACGAAGAAGGCCCTGGCCTGGTAAACCTTTCGTATCACAAATTCTATGTTGACGGAATATATGCCTTCCTGATCCGCGAGCCGCTGGACGGACTGTCGGTCTTTTTCTATAAGGTGGTCGATCTGTTGGCGATAGATGGTATTGTGAACGGATTGGGTAAGATGACAGTCCGGTCGAGCAAAGGCCTCCGCCTGTTGCAGACCGGCAACGTAGGGTTTTACATCTTTATGATGGTGATAGGCATTATAGCCATTTTGGTTTACAGTTTTGTGAAAATATAACAATAAGCGTACAGATAAAAGATGACAGTTAGTATCCTGATTTTTTTACCGGTTGTAGCAGCACTTGTTGTTCTATTTTTGAAGGGCCAGGCGGCTAAATATGGCGCCTTGCTGTTTGCTTTGGCTGAACTTGTGATAGCCGGTATTTTCCTGAGCCGCTTCGTACCGAATGCCGAAACGCAATTCGCGGTAACAGCGCCGTGGATGGCTAAAGCCGGTATATACTTTAGCGCCGGAATTGATGGTATCAGCATGATCATGGTCATATTGACCACACTGCTTGTACCGTTGATCATTCTTTCGACTTTCAAACATCAGTATAAGAACGCCCCGGTCTTTTATGCGCTCATCCTGTTTATGCAGGCGGGATTGCTCACGGTATTCACCGCGTTGGATGGTTTCTTATTCTATGTAGGATGGGAGATAGCGCTGATACCGATCTATTTCATCTGCGCCATGTGGGGCGGCGAAAATCGTATTAAAGTCAATATCAAGTTCTTTATTTACACTTTCGCGGGATCGTTATTCATGCTGCTGGGTATTATCTACCTAAAGATGCAAAACCCGACAGGGCTTTACGACCTGCATCAGTTTTATGAAAATAAGCTCGATGCACGGCACCAGAGTTGGGTTTTCTGGGCATTTTTCCTGGCGTTTGCCATTAAAATGCCGATATTCCCTTTCCATACCTGGCAGCCGGACACTTATACTGAAGCGCCTACGGGCGGTACGATGATGCTCTCAGGTATTATGCTTAAGATGGGCATTTACGGTGTAATCCGCTGGCTGATACCGATTGCACCGCTGGGCGTGCAGAGGTGGGCCTTTGTCGCGCTAATACTCTCAATTATAGGCATCGTTTATGCATCCATCATCGCATTCAAACAGAAGGATGGAAAACGTCTGGTGGCTTATTCATCTATCGCGCACGTAGGATTGATATCTGCAGCATTGTTCACTTTCATACGCCCGGATGGGGCTTTTATCTGGACTGCCCAGGCCGTACAAGGGGCTATGATCCAGATGCTGAATCACGGTATCAACGTGGTAGGTCTGTTCTTTATATGGGATATTATAAGCAACCGCTTGAACACCCGCGAGATCGACCAGATGGGAGGCATAGCTAAAGTGGCGCCCAAATTTGCCATCGCATTTTTGATCATCACTTTGGGAACTGTCGCCTTACCGCTTACAAACGGTTTTGTCGGCGAGTTCCTCTTGATCAACGGTGTGTTCCAGTTCAATATCTGGTTGGCCGCGCTTGCGGGTCTTACAATGATTTTTGGTGCGGTTTATATGCTGAGAATGTACAAGTCAGTAATGCAAGGTGAGACAAACGCGTTGACGGCCACTTTTACTGATATCAGCGGATCAGAAATGACCGTACTTGGGGTCATCTGCCTTTTGATTATTCTTATAGGAGTATATCCGCAGCCAATCCTGCATTTATCGGATGCTGCGGTAAGTAATTTGGTTAATATCGTACATACGAAAGTTCCGGCGAAGTGATAAGTTCTAAACTCTAAACTCTAAATTCTAAATTGGGTGAGTGAAGAAAACAAAGAATCAAAAAAATATGATCTTGAGGAAAGAACATATGACTTTGCTAAAGATTGTAAGAATTTTTTAAAAAGGATTGACAGGTCGGTACATAACTTAGAATACTATAAACAGCTCATTCGTTCATCGGGTTCCGTTGCGGCAAATATGATCGAGGCAAATGAGAATTTTAGCAGAAATGATTTTTCGCATCGAATAAAGATTTGCAGAAAAGAGTCAAAAGAAAGCCGTTTATGGCTGAGATTGGTGGATGTGAAAGATCAATTGGAAGGCGAGAGAGCGGTATTGATACAAGAGGCAACAGAACTCATGAGAATTTTTGGAGCCATCCTTGAAAAAATGAAGAATAATTGACCATATAAACTTTAGGATTTAGAGTTTAGGATTTAGAGTTTAGGATTTTAAGACAGATGAATACCTTAATA
>JAFDZL010000537.1 GCA_018266935.1 Bacteroidota bacterium
AGACAATGAAGCATTATTTTTTCGTCATCGGTCATAATAAAATTCTACTGGTTACGCAGCTGGAAATTATCATTTAGTGTTGACTAAGAAACTGTCGATAGTGGCTCCTTAGATCCTAATATGGCTCTACGATACCAGCTTGCCTATCAATTTCTTTTCGATCTTTAAACACAAACGCCCAATTCATTTGGACTACAAACCAAAACAGCATAATCCATATTATTACTGCCCAAAAATTCCATGCAATAAAGGAACGCATGCTAATAACTGCAAACACGATGTTGGCTAACACCATTAAAATTGAAATATAATAGGAAGCCTTGTTATAAATAAAAATGAATGATAGTACCATACCGACAATTCTCGCCACCATCATAAATAAACCGAAAACTATTATCAAGGAAGTAGTTCCAGCAACAATGATAAACATCAATTTCCAAAAAGTTGTCAGTCTATAAAACCAATCAAAAAAAGGCCCTATCCAATGATGCATGCCCCAATTGACAAGTAAATTATTCCCCCAAAGGACAAAAAATAAAACTATTATGTACATCACAGTTGAGAAGGTGTGTCGCAAAACATCATACGGTTTCATAATTGTGCGTCTAAGGTTAAATTAAAAAAGCCACCGTTTAGGTAGCTTAAATTTATGAATAAGTTTCTATTTATCAATCAGCCCGACTCCATCTAAGATAACCCTAATTGTCTTTCGGACTTGCGCGGACTTCCGGACTTTCGGACTCCTCAAGCCACCTTGCTTAGGTTCACCAGCATATCCTCCACCATCTTCGGCAGGTCGTATTCCAGCCTCCAGCCCCATTCTTTTTGGGCATAAGTGTCGTCGATGGATTTGGGCCAGCTGTCGGCGATGGCCTGGCGGGGGTCGTTTGCTGCGTAGCTAATCTCAAAGCCCGGTATTACCTTTTTGATCTCGTCGGCTATTTGCGCTGGGGTAAAGCTCACACCGGCGAGGTTATAGGATGAGCGGATGGTCAGGTTTTCTGCAGGGGCGTCCATCAAAGCGATGGTCGCGCGAATAGCGTCGTCCATATACATCATCGGCAAAGCGGTGTTCGCCGAAAGGAAACATTCGTATTTGTTATTTTTCAGCGCCTCGTGGAAGATATGCACGGCATAATCGGTCGTGCCGCCGCCCGGGTTCGCGCGCCAGCCGATGAGGCCGGGATAACGGATACTACGTATGTCAACGCCGTATTTGTCGTGGTAATATTCGCACCATCTTTCACCAGCCAGCTTGCTGAAACCGTAAACCGTGTTCGGGTCCATCACGCAATACTGCGGCGTATCATACTGCGGCGAATGCGGACCGAAAACGGCGATCGAACTTGGCCAGAAAACTTTCTTCACCTTAAACTCCACCGCAAAATCAAGTACGTGGAGCAAACCTGTCATGTTCAGGTCCCAGGCCATTTTGGGCTTTTGCTCGCCTACCGCCGATAAGATCGCGGCCAGCAAATACACCTGCGTAGGCTTGTGCTTATTAAAAACGTGGTGGAGATTATCGTGATCGAGTACGTTAACGATCTCGAACGGGCCGGTGTGGCGTATCGCGTAGGTCGGACTTTTAATATCGGAGGCAATGACGCTGTCGGCGCCGTAAATATTGCGTAAAGCGCTCACCAGTTCTGTCCCAATCTGGCCATTGGCGCCTATGACTAATATCTTTTCGGTCATGAAAGTTCAGTTGGGGACAAAGGTAGAGTTTTGTTGTAAAGTTGTAAGGTTGGAAGGTTGTAAAGTTTTTATGAGTTGGTTAAACGCTAATCAGGATCAGCGTCCGTTGCGAGGTTTTAGTGTTGAACTGTTGTAAAATTCTCACCATTTCCGGCCTTTAACCTTCCAACTTTACAACATTTCAACTTTCCAACAAAAAAATCATCAAAAAATCCCATATTTGTAGTTCGAAGAATATTTATCGTTTAACCGTTAAAAAAATGAAAGTCGCAGTAGTAGGTGCCACAGGATTGGTAGGCACTAAAATGTTGCAGGTTCTGGCAGAACGCAACTTCCCCGTAACAGAATTGATCCCCGTAGCTTCGGAAAAGAGTGTTGGTAAAGAAGTAACATTCAAGGGTAAGCAGTATAAGGTGGTTTCTGTAGAGGATGCGATAAAACAGAAGCCCGACCTGGCCCTGTTTTCGGCCGGCGGGAGCACTTCACTGGCACAGGCGCCGCGGTTTGCGGAGGCGGGCACAACCGTTGTTGACAATTCATCGGCATGGCGCATGGACCCCACCAAAAAGCTGGTGGTTCCGGAAGTGAACGCCAATGTTTTGACCGCCGAAGACAAGATCATAGCAAACCCCAATTGCAGCACTATACAAATGGTGGTGGCCCTGAAGCCGCTGCATGATAAATACAAGATCAAACGCGTGGTGGTTTCCACCTACCAGTCGGTTACCGGTACCGGTGTAAAGGCCGTTGACCAGCTGTTCAACGAGCGCAAAGGCATCAATGACGGTCCGCGTGCTTACACCTACCCTATCGACCTGAACGTGATCCCGCATATCGATGTTTTCCTGGATAACGGTTACACCAAGGAAGAAATGAAGATGGTGAACGAGACCAAAAAGATCATGGGCGACGACAGCATCCGCGTTACGGCCACTACGGTGCGTATCCCGGTTATCGGCGGTCACTCGGAGTCGGTGAACATCGAGTTTGAAAAGGATTTCGATTTGAATGAGGTAAAGGATATTCTTTCAAAAGCGCCGGGCGTTATCGTGGTTGACGATGTAGCCAATCTGAAATACCCGATGCCGCTGGACGCGCACGAAAAGGACGAAGTTTTCGTGGGTCGCCTGCGCCGCGACGAAAGTCAGCCGAACACGCTGAACGCCTGGATCGTATCGGACAACCTGCGCAAGGGCGCGGCTACCAACGCCGTGCAGATCGCTGAATATCTGATGGCGAATCATTTGATAGGGCAGGGTGTCGAAGTTGAATAAGTTAGATTGAGTTGGATTAAGTTGATTTAGTTAACTTATTCAACCTAATCAACTACTCACTTAATCAACATAGAAAATAGGGATGATCGGGAGATTATCCCTATTTTTATTTTATGAAATGCCTGAACTTTTACCTGAGTGCTTTTTGCTGTGTTATCTCTCCCGCTCTATTCGCACAAACGCCGCAACAGATCGAAGCGGACCTATTAAAATCATTTAAGAAGATTGATTATTGCCGGGACAAGAAATGCGATTCGCTGGAGACGGCTAATGATGTATTCGCTAAAAAATTAAAGTTCTATACCGAGAAATCCCCATTCACTATAACATATCCATTCAATTCGCTGAAAAAGGATTATCTGGATATTTCAACTTCATCGGATGGACTGTTCAGAATATATTCCTGGGACACCTGGACAGGCGGCACAATGCATTTTTTTGAGAGTGTAATGCAATACAAATCAGGCACTGGTTTTAAAGCGATCATTGATACGCCAAAAACAGAAGGGGATAACAGACCAGATTATCAAAGAATGTTCACTTTTAAAGCAAATGGGAAAGCATATTATATATGCACTTACCTGTATGTCGGCTCGACCAAGGATGTTTCTGAAGGCATTCATCTATTTACTATCGAAAATGAGAAATTAACAGATGCTAAAATATTAAAAACCCATTCGGGGTTAAATAGCGATATCACCTACTATTACGATTTTGGCTCGGTTGTCAACATAGAATATGAAAAGCGACCACACCCCCGATTTGACAATCTAACAAACACTATCTATTTGCCAATGGTGGACGGTAATCAGCAAATGACCAAAAAATTCATCCTCTACAAATTCACCGGCCAGTATTTTGAGCGGGTGAAGAATTAACTAACCATGGAAAATCTAACCTTTAATGTTCAGGGAGATATTGATGGCGGCTACAATGCACGGGCCATCACTGAATCAATTTTTACCCAGGCAGACACCCTTGAACAACTAAATCTAAACATCGCAGAGGCAATTGAATGCCATTTTGATGACGATATTCTTCCCGGCTTGATTTGAAATTTGACTATCCTAAACAATCACCAGACGTTCCTACGGAACGTTGATTCCCCCCGACAATTCTTTCTACCAACCAGTCGTCCCGAAGGGACGTTCCGTTGGCGGAATATAGATAATGAACTTACGTCCCGTAGGGACGTTTCGTCGGTAGAAAAAATAATTAATATGTTGGCGTTCCATCGGAACGCTTCGTGCTGACCCGCCTTGCTCTCCTGATATTTTCTTCCGGACTTTCGGACTTATGCGGACTTTCGGACTCAATCAACTAAATTCGCAACCATGATCTCCTTCGCCCACCGCGTGTTTATGGAAGTGGCTGCCAATTTGAGTTTTTCAAAAGCGGCGCAGGTGCTGTTTGTTACGCAGCCGGCCATCAGCAAGCATATCAAGGCTTTGGAGGATCAGTATAAGGTGCCTTTGTTTGAGCGGAAGGGTAATACCATCCTGCTCACCGAAGCCGGAACACACCTCAACGAATACCTGCTGCAGGCTACCGAGATCGAGCGCAAGATCGAATACGACCTGTCTATCCTGAGTAATATGTCGCACGCGGCGGGACACCTGCGCCTGGGCGCCAGTACGACGATAGCCTTATATATTCTGCCGCCGATCCTTTCCGGTTTCCAACGGGAGTACGCCAACGTGCATGTGCAGCTGGTGAACCGCAATTCGGAATATATCCTGAATGCCTTACTAAATCACGAAGTGGATATCGGCATCATCGAGGTGGACAATAAGCTGACCACTGTATCCTACAAGCCTTTCATGAGCGATGAGGTGATACCGGTTTGTTCGGCCACCAGTCCGCTGGCCGGGAAATCGCTGTCCATCAAACAGCTTTTGAAAACGCCGGTGGCCCTGCGCGAGCGCGGCTCGGGGACGCTGAATGCTTTGCTCAAAGCGTTGGCCGAGCACCACATCAAACCCGCCGACCTGAATGTGAAGATCCGCCTGGGCGGAACCGAAGCCTTAAAGAATTTCCTTTTGGCGGACCAATGCCTGGGTTTTATGCCGCGTCCGTCCATTACACGCCAGCTTGCGGAGGGCGATTTGGTTGAAGTGCCCGTTGAAGGGCTGAAGATCACCCGCGATTTCTACTTTATTCGCCGCAAGGGAACCGAGGATTTTGGGCTGACGGGGAACTTTATCAAATACGCGCTGCAATACGTCTGAATAGATAATGTAAGTGCAATCTAATTTAAGAATTCGTCTCCCTCGTTGAGCGAATACTTTTTTGTCTATTTCATCAAACGTTCCTACGGAACGTTATTGCGCGTTCATTTCTTTCTACCAACCAATCGTCCCTCTGGGACGAAAGAGAAATGCGAGCGTCCTGTAAGGACGCCTGGTTGGTAGCAAAACAGTAAAGAAAACATTTTCGTTCCGTAGGAACGGCTGGTGAAGACGGTGCTGCAGTCAAAAGGGCAATTTGTTACCCAACTGAAATATGCCTGACGTCATTCTTTTACAAAAAATTCCAAACCAACTTTGCCATAAAATGTAGTTTATATAAACGGCATAGCGTTTTTTGATCACTAAATACAACATCATGGCAAGATTAGATAACCGCAGGGTAGCTATCCTTACCGAGGAAGGATTTGAACAGGTGGAGCTCACCAGCCCGAAGGAAGCTTTGGAAAATGAAGGGGCCAAAGTGGAGGTCATTTCGCCGCACAGTGGCAGGATAAAGGCATGGAACCATACGGATTGGGGAATCGAGATCGATGTGGACAAGGAACTCAGCCAGGCCAGCCCGGACGATTATGATGCGCTGGTATTACCCGGCGGCGTAATGAACCCGGATAAGCTTCGGCAGAACAAGGAAGCGGTAGCATTCGTGTCAGCGTTTTTGGATGAGGGCAAACCGGTAGCAGCCATATGCCACGGTCCGCAGATGCTGATCGAAACCGGGATGATCGGCGGGCGCACGCTTACTTCCTATCCATCATTGCAAACCGACCTGAAAAATGCCGGCGCGCACTGGATAGACCAGGAAGTAGTAGTTGACCACGGTTTAGTGACCAGCCGTACGCCTAAGGACCTTGACGCCTTCAACCGGAAGGCCATAGAAGAAATAAGCGAGGGACAACACCACCACGCCTAAAGGCTCAGGGTGATAAGATGAAGCAGGGAAAGGAAGGCATTCTTTACAGAGCAGGATGTCTTCCTTATTTTTTGGGGTGTCACCCTGAGGCACTCGAAGGGTGAGCGTAAAGGCCTTATTAGCCGCGCGCCATCTTCGCCAGCGCTTCGATAAACTTCGGCGAATCATTCAAACTTTCCACCAGTTGTACTTCCTCGCCGCCGAGTTTTTTAAATTCAGTTCCATACTCAACAGGAACCTCGTAAACTGTTTCCAAACAATCGGCCACAAATGCCGGGCAGAGCACCAGCAGGCGTTTTTTACCTTCCGTGGCCATTTTGTGGATGATGTCGATGGTATAGGGCTGAACCCATGGATCGTTCCCTAACCGCGACTGGAAACAAACGATGTATTTTTCTTTCGGAATATGCAATTTTTCAGCGATCAGCTTTGCCGTATGGTGCGATTGCGCCGAATAACAGTAGCGGTTGGCATCGGTCAGCGTCTGGCAGCAATCGGCCGATTTGAGACAGGTATTATGCGTATGATCGGCCTTTACTAATTGCCTTTGCGGCAAGCCATGAAAGCTGAACAATACCTGATCGTAAGTTTCGGGTTTGTATTTCTTTGCGTTATCGGCAAAGGTTTCGATCATCAGTGCATCATCGTGGAAAGAATTGATGAAGCGGATCGTCGGTTTGGTGGGCCATCGCTGCACCAGCTCCATCACCTTATCATACACCGAGCCGGTACTAGCTGATGCATATTGCGGGAATAAGGGAATAACGACAATATCATAGATCAATGCGTCCTTCAACCGCTGTAAAGCTGAAGCAATTGACGGACTTTGGTAGCGCATACCCAGTTCGACAACGTATTCGTCGCCCAACTT
This sequence comes from Bacteroidota bacterium, assembly GCA_018266935.1. Classification (GTDB taxonomy): domain Bacteria; phylum Bacteroidota; class Bacteroidia; order Sphingobacteriales; family Sphingobacteriaceae; genus Mucilaginibacter. The sequence goes on from JAFDZL010000537.1 coordinate 7,000, forward strand.
TTCCTGCAAAAGCTTTTGCTGCAGTTCGCTATAATAAAGCAATGGCGAACCGGTTTTTTCGTCCCAAATCGCCTGGTATAATTTAGCAGATTTTGGGCCGCGGGTAGGAACGATGATGCCTTTTACCAACAAAGCACGAGAAACCGGGTTGATGTCGATCACCAGCGGGTCCATCAAAAACTCGCGGAGGTATTTGCGCACATCGGCTGTCGAGGGACTGTCGGGCGTGCCCAGGTTGACCAGTAAAACTCCTTTTTTGCTCATATTCGAGGCGTAAAAATAGAAAAAATTCCCCCCTAAGACATTTAGGGAGGAATTAATTACGGTTTGGTGAGAATTATGCCTTTTGCGCCGTAGGTACAAAAGGTCGGTAGAATAATGTATTAAATGAATTTAGAGCGTGCCGTCAAGTACGCAACCTACCGCGCATGTTCCGTACCTACGGCACGGAATTGTTATTTTTCGTTGTTTTCTACCAACGTTTGACCCCGATGGGGTCTGCGCAGTTTTATTTAAGGTTAAAATTTTTCCAGCTCCGCTTTCACCTGCTCCATCAGCCACATCGGGGTCGAGGTGGCGCCGGCAATGCCAACCTTATCGCCGGGATTGAACATCGATTTTTCCAATTCTTCGGGTGAAGAGATAAAATACGTATCGGGATTGTGTTTCTTGCAAACTTCAAACAACACCTTGCCGTTAGATGATTTCCGGCCGGAAACAAAAACAACCTTATCAAATTTCGCCACGAAAGCGGGCAGGTCCTTATCGCGGTTGGAAACCTGGCGGCAGATGGTATCGTTCGCCTTCACTTCATAACCGCGCGAAAGCAGTTCCTCCTTGATGCTGTAAAATTTCTCGGTGCTTTTGGTGGTCTGGCTGTAAAGGGTAAATTTATTGGGTAATTCTACGTTGTCTAATTCGGCAATATCCATAAAAACCAGCGCCTCGTTATTGGTTTGCCCCTGCAGACCGATCACTTCGGCATGACCGGGCTTGCCGAAGATCAATATCTTTTCATCGCTGTCGAAGGAGGTTTTGATACGGTTCTGCAGCTTAAGCACCACCGGGCACGAAGCGTCGATGAGCATGATATTATTTTCCAGTGCGAGTTTGTAAGTCTCGGGCGCCTCGCCGTGCGCGCGGATGAGCAC
>JAFDZL010000538.1 GCA_018266935.1 Bacteroidota bacterium
GGCCATGGGACCATCGCTCGTCACAGTTACCACTGCGCGCTGAGTTCCTAATTTGTCCGGGTCCCAGCTTTGGTTGCCACTGGCATAGGGAATGCTTTGGCTGTGTGCCGCGTTTGTTAATAATGCCGTCAATCCGGCAAGTAAACGGTAACAGTAGTATCTACACTTCATTGCTTCTCAATGTTAGGTTGGTTATTGGTGCTATTTTTTCCTCGAGCTTGATCAGCTCGTTCAGTAAGGTCAATTGATTTTCGGCGCGGACAAGGTTCTGACCATCATAATCTATATGATAGTAAATATCTCCGTTCAGATGGTCAGCCAGGAAACGTATGGCCTGCATATAGATCATAAACTTGCCTGCATAGATGAAATATTCTTTTTCAAAAGGCGTCAGCTCATCGCTCATCTCCGACATGTACCCTTTGATGATCGCGCCCAGGCATTGTTCGTCGATCTTGATTTTCGAAAGATCGGCTTCATTTTCATTTACCGGTGACAGGTAAGTCCTCATCATGTCGCCGACATCGCTTATAAAGTAGCCCGGCATCACCGTGTCAAGGTCTATCAGGCACAAACCTTTCCAGTCGTCATCAAACAGCACATTGTTGATCTTGGCATCGTGATGGATAACTCTGAGCGGAAGTTTATTACTGCTCAAAAGGTGATTGTACGTCACCAAAATGTCGCTATGGTCTTTCACCTGTCCGATCGCCCATTCTGCTTCTTTTTGCTTTGCTGCGTCGGCAAGTTCGAATGCCTTATCAAACTGTTCATATCGCAAATTCAGGTCATGGAAAGATTGCAGGGTATTTTTAAGCTTTGACGGATCGAAATCCTTCAGCAGGCGCGTAAACTTTCCGAATTGCTTTGCGGCTTCGTATGCCTGCTTATAGGTGCTTACCTCGTTCACGCTTTTTGAATCGTTTATAAATGGAAACAACCGAAAAGTGCCTTCTTCAGTTATAACCAGCGATGAACCGCTCAAGGCGGGTAATGGAGCCACAAAAAGATAGTCAGGATATTTTTCTCTCAGGTAGGTTTGGATCAGTAATAGATTTTCGATAATGGATTCAGGCCGGTGAAAGACGTTGGTATTGATCTTTTGCAGGATATAGTCCCGCTCGCCATGGATCTTCCATGTTCGGTTGATCAAGCCAAAACCATATTGTTCAGCCTGGTGGTTTGATGCATTAATTCCAAATTCCTCAAGGATTTTTTTTAGCATTTGCGTTTGTATTTCAACCAAACCTATGCAAACGGAAGCGAATAAAATTACGCAAACGTTTGCCCCTTTTAACAAGTTTGCGGCGGCAATTGGATATGGCTATTCTTCAAAGGGCCGCTTCCTGATATTCTCGACGAGTTGGGACTCAACAATACTGTTATAGTAGGCGCCGGGCTCCGTGATGGCATTTTCCTTCCGTGCAAGCAGATCGAGCAGAATTTCGGCGGCCTTTTGCCCCTGCAGGTGCGGAAACTGCTCGACCGAGGCTATTGGAATATGGTCCATATAATCAATGAGCGGCAAATTGGCATAGCTGACGAATTCGATATCCTTATTGATCTCCAGGCTCAGGCGTCGGGCGTGCTTGATCGCGTAAAGCGCAACGTAATCGTTAAAAGTGACGATAGCCGTCGGCTTTCGTTTATTATGGAGTAATTCATTCAAAGCGGCTTGGGTTCCTTCCTCGGTAAGGTCGCTGTTAACGGTCAGCGTAGGGTCGAATTTGAGCCGGTTCTTGACCATCGCTTTGATATAGCCTTCGCGCCGCTCGTTGGTTGCGAATAACGTTGCCGGGCCGTTGATCAGGCCAATGGCCCGGTGACCTCTTTTAAGCAAATAGCTTACGGCTTCTATGGTTCCCGTTTCCATATTGCAGGCCACATAGTGAATGTCGGGAATTGGCGGAATGCGATCGAAAAAGACTACCGGAATACCATACCTTTTCAGCATGTCGAAATGGTCGTACTTAGACGTGCTTTTGGCAACCGATACCAATAGTCCGTCAACGCGGTTATTTTTCATCTTTTCGACCAGCAGCCGCTCGCGTTGTTCGTCGTCGTGCGACTGGCTGACGATAACCGTATAGTTCTTTTGATAGGCTATATCCTCAATGGCGCTCACCGCAACGGAGAAAAAGGTCTCGGTCAATTCCGGTAGCACTACGCCGATAGTAAATGTCTTTCCCTTCTGAAAAAAAATAGCGCTTTGATTCGGCTCGTAATTAAGCTCGCGGGCAAGCTTTTTGATCTTTTCGCGCGTAACGGCCCCTATACTGGGATGGTCATGCAGCGCCCTCGACACCGTTGAGGCAGAAATATTTAAAATGCGAGCTATTTCCTTAATTGTAACCTGTTCCGGCATCGTGATCAATTTTTCCTGCCCTTCAGGCAGCAACAATTCGGTTAAAACTCAAGTGTTACCCCGGCAAATATAGGCTTATAGCGCTTTTTTGCAAACGTTTGCGCGGTACTCCGGGACCGGGGACTGAAAAAGGGAGGCGCACAGCGCACTCCCTTATCAATCAATCAACTAATCAACCAATCTCACATTGGAAGTTCTTTCCAAATAGCCGCAAATACAGTTATTTGTTTTTTAACGTTATGCTGCCGCCCTTTTTGAAAGTGACCGCCAGCACATCGCCGGTATGTCTTAAATTAACTACCCCCTGTTTATCTGCTACGTTCCAGTCTTTTCCGCCGAGCTTTATTCTGGCCACCCCGCCTTTTTCTGAACGGATGCGTATAGTCCTGGTTAGGCCATTTACACGATTCGCTGTTACCAGGAACGCGCCTTCCGTGCGAAGATCCCGGAACGAGACATTGGCCCAGCCTGCCGGGATTGCCGGGAAAACCTCGATCACCCCCGTATAGCTCTGCAGCAGCATCTCATGGACACCCTGCGCAAAGGCGAAATTCCCTTCCAGCGTGAACGGACGGTAGGTGAACGCCGAGTATTGCCCACCCTTTTGATCGCCGTTTAAATGAAAGCTGTTAGCCGAACAAAAATTAGTACTGAATATGCGCAGGTTCTCCGCTGCCTTTTCCCCGTCCTTTGCCCTGGCATATAGCGATGCGGCCCAACTGAACGAATATCCGCACCATGCGCTTGTACCGGTGTGTTCCATCCAGCGAAGGGATGAATCGATGATCCTTTTATCCGCCGGTTTCTCAGGGTTTAGCAAGCCGAGAGGGTAGATCGACATCAGGTTGGAGTGATGCCGGTGCGACTCTTTCCTGTCTTCGCCCGGCGCCATCATTAACCCCGTCTCGTCAGTGACAAGTTCGGGCAGTTGTTTTTCAGCATGCGACCATTGTACAGACTCTTCCGGTTTTCCCATCGCCAATGCTGTTTCAGATGCCGCGCTATAAGCAAAATGCATCAGTGCGACATCATAATTGGTATTACCTGAAGTGTACCAGGCCTGCATACTGTTATCGTGATATTCCGGACTGGTACTTAGTGGTAAAACTCTTTTCCCATTTTTAAAGACAGTTACCTCAGATAAAAAAACAGCAACATCGTGCAGAAAAGGGTATGCTCTGTTCTGCAGAAAATTTTGATCCATCGAATATTTCCATTGCCAGTAAAAGTGCTGCGCCAGCCAGGCGCCCACCGTGGGCGAGAGCGAGTATTGGATCCAGCCGCCTATAGGTTTGCCCGATATGGTAGTCACCCCCGGGACATCTATGCCCTTCGTCTGGAAATACTGCCGGGTGAATCTCTTGCTTTCATCCCTCGTCGCCCACAGCCAGTCGGTAAAAGAAGAAGCTTCGCGCAGGTGATTTGACGTATAGGCCGGCCAATAGCTTAGCTGCGTATTCAGATCGTTATGGAAATCGCCATGCCAGGGCGGCAGCAGGCCGTTGTCCGCGGTCCATACGGCCTGGAGCGTAATTGGAGGCGCGCCCTTACGGGCGACGCCCCCAAATTTATACATTTCGAGCTCGTACTGCCTTTGCAATAACGAATCAGGCAGGGATACCGACGATTGAGCCCAGTACCGGGTCCACCATTGTCTGTGTGTAAGCAGCAGGTTCGCGTAGGATTGGCTGGTTTTATTTTTGCAAATATCTTCGGCACTAACACCGGCCTTTTCGCCATTGTGATGTGAGGTGATACTCCATATTCCTTCTGTAGTGTTACCCTTCTGGCGCCAGCATACGCTTACTTCATAACTAAAACCCAAACTTCCGGGCTGGATATAAGTTATACTATACGCTCCTTTTTTTATTACACCTTTTGCATAGCCGAGTTTCACCAGCGCCTGCCCGCTATGCGACGGGTCATTTTTTTCACCTTCGGCGACAGTATAAGCCGGCGGGACCAGAATTGGCAATATGCCGTTTGCCCCGGTCAGCTTAAATGCGCCGTATGGCTCCGTTGCATGGACAAAAGTTTCCAGTTTAGCGCCGTTTAACCATGCAATTTTTGCCGTTGCCGTATGAATGTCGAGTGCCGCGGTTTTAACCTTTCCCAAAGCGGCAATATCAAATTCAAGTGCAGCTGCCGGGATCTTGGTGGGATAGGGGACATTATCATACGGATCATCTCCCAACTTTTGCAAAGCGCCCTCGTATTGCTTTGTCAAAACCGCATCCGTCACCCGTTTATAGGTCAGGTGAGACAGGTCAAGCGCCGGACGATCATCCCACAGGTCTGCTCTGTCAAGCGAAAACCTCAAGCGGCCATTCTTTTCCCAGATCAATACGCCCAGCATTCCGTTACCGAGCGGCAATGCTTCATCCCATCTTTGAGGCAGGCTGTTATAGTGCAAATTTCCCGAAACGGGGGTCTGGGCCGACGAGGCGATTAAAAAACAACCTGACAGCAACAACAGGAGGGCTTTTTTCATATACGATCTATTTGATAAACATCCAAATCAAATATCGTTAACATAGTGATCAAAACCCCGGGTTAGCGCCCTTGCTCTTCCAATATTCAACAATCGGTTTGAAAGGCCCGAATTTATGCTGCTGCTCAGAAAAAGGATCTTTAAAAGGGCCGCGGTCATAGTCAATCGCTTTTTCTTCGGCATTAGGATATTGAAATTCCTTTACAGGCGGCCGCTGGTGTATCTTGTCATCATTAATAAATGCTGCAATGTCAAGCGCCTGTGCTGAAGTGAGGTATGGTTTATCATGCGTGGCCTTGTCGTATGGCATATTTGACACCAGCCATTGCGCTTCTTTAACGATCCTGTGCATGCTTGATCCGGGCTGATAGGCCTTAAGTCCCCAAAGCGGCGGATATTGATAGGTCGCGTTATCAAAACGCATTTTACCCTGGCCGTTATCACCATGGCAGCGCGCGCAGTTTTCGGCGTAAAGCTTCGCGCCGGCGACGGGTGACGCAGCTCTGTCAGGCAGATCGATATCGACATTTTTTAAACCCAGGGTATGTCTATCCACCCTGGCCGAATCGCATAACCATTTCAGGTAGCTCATAAAACCGATCATTTCCTTGCTGTCCAGCGGAAGCGGTTTGCCCAGGTGCGGGTGCATAATACAATTATTGATCCTGTCGGCCAGTGACAGTACTTTCCCTTCCCGCGCCCGGTACGAAGGGTAGTTGCGGAACGAGGTTACGAGGTTTAGCGAGAATGCTTTGGTACCTGCGTCCTGGTGGCAGTTGGTACAGTTCATTTTGTTGTTGGTGTAATGGCCATTGACTCCATCCGGGCCGATGTAATAAGCGGTATGCAGCATTAACTGCCTTCCGTACCGCACCGCGTCGCCGTATTTCCCATCGGGGATTTTTGTGGTATCGATAGTAACCACTGAATCTGCTTTCGCTTCAGCCGGCCGCAAATTGTCGGGTGTACCGCCTTTACTTTCACTGCATGAACTATAAAGCTGAACTGCGCTTATCACAGTTAAGATGCCAATAATGTACAGATAGTTCTTTTTCATTTTCACTCCGTTTGTTCTGTCAATATCATGGTTCCAGGTAAGGAGCAAGTTCCTTACTTCTTATAAATTCGGCCCGGTAGGTTGGCATGGCCGTTTCCATTGTCCAAAGCAGTTTACCTTGCCTGTTGGTCAGTACCACGATATGCCTTTTGGAACAGCAAACCAGCACCGAGGTATCATTGATCATATAGGCGCTGCCCATCCTGCCGTTAAATACTTCTTTGGGCAGGTTGATATGCATGTCGATCTGTGACGACAGGTTTTTTTCATCAAGTTTTAACGCAAATACGCCCGACTGCTGCTTTTCGACACCATTATCGAAAAACATCAGGTTCCCCTGCTGATTGATATGGACGGCATGTGCCTGGGTGAAATCACATGCTGAAGGCTTTGCGATAGTGCCGCCCTTGCCAAACTTCCAGATCACTTTACCGGTATGGGCGTCCACTTTCCATATCTGCCCATTGTTATAAAATGAGATGATATAATTGCCATCCTTGTCGAAATTCAGGCTATTGGCGTGCATCCAGTCTTTTTTAGTTTTGAGTAAACCCTTATCCTTTAAAGGATCCAGTGCATCAAATACGCTCCAGCTCCATATTTTTTTGCCGGTGTTGTCCATCACAAGGATACCGTCACCGCTGACGGTATCCGTTTTACCTCCTCCGATAATGCTTAGGTTCATAATTTTTTTATCGACGAACAGCGTCACCAACTGGCCTTTGTCATTTTTTATGACCTCATGATGGATCGTTTGCCTGAAATCATTCTGCCCTTTCTTTAAATGCAAAATGGTATCACCCAGCAAATTGATCTCTAATATCTCATGCCCGTAGCTGGTGGGCTCGTCATTACCGCCCATTATAGATAAGATGGTATGTTCGCTGGTAAAATGTGCAACCTTGAAACCAAGGCCGTCAACCATGTGGTACCAGCGTATAGTGCCTTTCTTGTCAACAAGGTAGGTCACGCCCGGCGCGTATCGTTTGTTGATGAGCATCAGACCGTCAGCAAAATCTGATGGCAGTTTGGCTGATCTGGCGCTGTCGGCTTTAAATTGCTCCTGCAGGAACATTGGCAGGGCATTCGACTTGAAAGTGTAGGTTTTGCTTATGGTTTTTTCCCCATTCCGCGCGGCAATAATTCGATAAGCGTACGTTGTTTGCGGGGCGATATTGCAGAGTATAAGAACATGATCGTTGGCATTGTGCGATTGCGTTGAATAAAACTTCTTTCCTGCATTGCTTTTTTGATCCCAATACTCAACGCGGGCATCGGCAGGCTGGTCTGTCTTAACGTCGATCTGTATTTTAAGAACGTTGTTGTTATGCAAACCAACCCTGATCTCGTCAATGCGCACTTTACCGTTCCCCGTACAGCCGGCGAAGGTCGCCGCGGCGATCAATATCAGGATAGACTTTGCCAAACACTTTATCACTTCTTTGCTGCTTTTTAATTTGTTTATGGTTTTGCCAGAAACAATTCATCAAGACAGAGGGCTTAATCCCTGCCTTGATGAATATCTATTGGAAGGCTTTTATTGCTGTCTTCCTGAGTTGTTTAAATTGGGGTTAACGTTAACCTGGTTCAATGGATACGGGAAATACTGGTCCCTTGGCATTTGCACATGCGGCGTCTGGCCTATCCTGGTGAGGTATGCATTCACTACGACGTCGTACTTGCCCATCCGCATCAGGTCGGCACGGCGCTTGCCTTCGTAAAAGAACTCCCACCCGCGTTCCTGGAGGATAGCGTCCCTCAATGTCGATTGGGTGTAGTTAGCCAGTTGCAGCAGCGGGGCGTGTGATCTGCCTTTGACCTGGTTAATGAGGCCAATGCTCTCCGCCGACGGGCCGTTGATCTCATTCAAAGCTTCAGCCCGGCTCAGCAATACATCGGCGTAGCGAAGAATATCGACGCTGTGGCCATCATAGTAGCCTTGTGAACCCGTTGGGGTCGGCATATTTCATGGTTGCTACATCCGGCATATAGAAAATACCTGCTGGCGGCGTCGCGCCCGGGCTTGGAGACTGCTGGTGTACCATGCCGTCGGTGCCGTTATAGTTGGGGAAGAACATTTGCTTACGGTCGTCGCTGTTATCAAAGCTGTTGTAGAAATCCCATGTTACCGCGTAGTACTGCCAGCGGTTCAGTATAACCGGGTGGTTCAATGGGCCGAAGTGATTTAGCAACTCGGTTCCGTTAACATTGGCGTCGCTCAATACCGAGAAGATATTCTCCGAGCACCATTTATTTGCTTCAGCAAACAGGCCGGCATAAGAAGGGTAAAGCTGGTATATCCCCAGGTTCATCACCTGCTGGGCCATGTCGGCTGCCTTTTGCCATTGGTGCTGGCGCAGATATAGTTTCATCAGCAAGGTCATTGCGGCACCTTTGGTCGCGCGGCCCGGATCATCGGAAGAATAGATCTTGCTGCCCTGGTAATTTACCGGCAGCACCGCAATAGAATTATTGAGGTCGTTGATCAGGAACGCTTCAATATCAGCAACCGACGTTACATTTGGTTTGCTGGTATAGTTTGGATTAGCAAGGTCCTTTTCGGTTGCCAATATTACCGGTCCCCACAGATCGGTAAGATCCATATAGGCCACTGCACGCAGGAATTTTACTTCAGCCAAAAACTGGGCTTTTTCAGCGTCGGTGATGCCCGTCATACTTGAAATATTGAATATGGCGTTATTGGCGTCTGCAACCAGCTTGTAGATCTGGCGCCAATCTTCTGCGATCAATCCATTGGCCGAGTTCCACTGGATGAGGGAAAGCTGGCCCGGGTCGCCGCCGTAGCTGCAATGGCCGATGTCAGTAGTAACATCAGTCAAAGCAAAGTGCCTTACCGTCCAGTAGTCATAGTTATCGCCAACCGAAGGGCCTTTTAACCTGGCATATACCGCATTGACCGCAGCAATCGCGTCCGACTCCGTTTTGAACGCATTCGCGCTGGTCAGGCTGCTATATACTTTCGGGTCCAGGTTCTTATTGCAGCTAACTTGCATAACCGCAGTCGCTGTAAGAAAGAGAATTATATATTTTTTCATTTTTTTCTGATTTATGTTGATCCGATAAATAAACCCACGTCGTTATTGGAGCGAAAGCCGTATGCCCGCGGCAAATGTTCTGAATGCAGGGAACGCCGCAAAATCGAGGCCGCCGCCAATGTTTGACGTATGCACGTTTACTTCGGGGTCGGTTCCATTGTATCCGGTAATGGTCAGCAGGTTTTGCGCCTCGCCATAAATTCTCAATCCCTGTATATGCCTTATGCGCGTAAACAGCGATTTCGGCAGGTTGTAGCCCAGCGTAAGGGATTTCAAACGCACGTATGAGGCGTTCTCCACAAACCTTGAGTTCACATAGCTGCCGTATGTGCTCAGGAAGTAACCTTCGCGCGGAACAGAAGTATTTTCGTTTACACCCGGAACAAACCTGTTCAGGGCATCGGTTGATGTGGTCGATTCCAGTACCAGCCTGTTCATATCGTACAGGGAATAGCCAAATGCACCCTGGAAGAATACGCCCAGGTCAATTCCTTTATAGTGAAAGGTGTTTCCAAAACCCATGGTATAATGCGGTGTGGTATTGCCCAGGTAGGTCCTGTCGGCAGGGGTTATTTTGCCATCGCCGTTAACATCAGCATATTTCGGGTCGCCCGGTTTCGAGTTTGGCTGCGGTGCGTAAGTTTCATTGGTCTTTATTACGCCTTCATACACATACCCGTAAAGCTCACCCAGTTCCTGACCCGGTACCAGTTTGGTAAACTGTTGACCGGATACCGTGCCGCTCGGGTTTGCGGTGCTGGCGTCGATCTCGCTAACCCCGGGCGCGAATGACAGAAGTTTCTGCTTGCTGTACGCGATATTGAAACTTGTTGTCCATTGAAAATCTGTAGTTCTGATATTGGTCGAATTGATGCCAAGCTCGATGCCTTTATTCTCAATTGAACCGCCGTTTGTCAATTGGCTGCTAAAGCCGTATTGCTGACCGATAGGGATGCTGATCAAAAGGTCGCTGGTTACTTTGCGGTAAACATCAAGGGTTGCTGTTAACCGGTCGTTCAGGAAGCCCATATCCAAACCTGCATCCAGTTGCGCCGTGCTCTCCCATTTTAGGTTCGGGTTAGGCAGGGTCGATGGTTCGATGCCGATCTGCAACGGGCCATTCGGCCCCAGCACGGTGCTCCAGTTGGAGAATGTGCTCAGGTACTGGTAGTTAGGAATACGGTCGTTACCGGTAATACCATAACTGACACGCGCCTTTAAACTTGAGAATGTATTCAGATTTTTGATAAAACTCTCGTCTGCGAGTCTGTAAGCCAGCGCGCCCGACGGGAAAAGGCCGAAACGGTTGTGGCTGCCGAATTTTGACGAGCCGTCATCCCTTAAAGTAAAGGTGGCCAAAAGCTTATCCTTGTAAGCGTAGTTTACCCTGCCGAAGTAGTCGGTCAGTGTTGACTGTGCTTTATTACTGCCGTAACCGTTGGTTGTCGAACCCGCGCTCAGGTTATAAAACAGGAAGTCGTCAGTAGGGAATCCTTTAGCGCTTGCCGATAACGACTCGCTGACGTCTTTCTGGTTAGACGTACCGGCAAGTATCGTAAAATCATGCTGATCGTTGATCTTGAAGGTGTAAGTAAAGTAGTTTTCAACCAGCCACCTGAAAGTATAATAGGATTGCTCGGAAGCGATGCCGTGATTGGCCTGCCCTGCCGGAAGCGTGCTCGGCGTATATTGGCCCGCTACGGTTCCGCTGTACTCGCTGCCTGCATTTAAATGGTAGGTCAGGTTTTTGATCAGCTGGTAATCCAGGTTTACGTTACCATTGATCAGTTTATTTTCTAAATTATTAGTCGGTTCCAGTAAGTTGGCCAGCGCGTTTAGATTACCGGCATTGCCTGGTGCGGTATAAAAATGATAGGTTCCATCCGGGTTATAAACGGACTCGTTTGGCGCCGCGGTTAAGATGCTGAAGAGCGGGGCGGTAATATCACCTGAATAAGATTGCAGGTTTTCGTTGGTGCTCGCACCATAAAAGTTAGCGCTGATCTTGATATCGTCATTAAGCTTCTTTTCTGTTCCGATCCTTGCGGTATAACGCTCCATACCGGTGTTCTTCAATACCCCAAGTTGGTTCAGGTAGTTACCGGAAACATACAGTTTTGAATTTTGATCACCACTGCTGATGCTCAGGCTGCGGTTGGAAACCGTTGCATTTTGAGTAGCAGCGCCTAACCAGTTGGTATTGGCAGACTGAAAACTGGCCGGGAATGGCGGCGGATTACCGTCCTCGACAGCTGTCGCGTTTTGGATGGCGGTATATTGATCCCCGGTAAGCAAGGAAGGTTTGTAAGTCATATATTGCTGACCGTTTGATACATCGGCATCGATAGACACCCGGCCATGGCCTTTTTTAGTAGTGATCAGCACAACACCATTACCACCGCGTGAACCATAGATTGCTGTTGCCGATGCATCCTTCAGTACCTCGATATCCTCGATATCATTTGGGTTTACAAGGTTTCCGTTATCAGAAATAAAACCGTCAACTACGTATAGCGGCGCGTTGCTGGTATTGATAGAGTTACCGCCGCGAATAGTGATCAGCATGGCGCCGCCTGGTGCAAAGTTGCTTTGCTGCACCTGTACGCCGGCCGCCTTACCCTGGAGAGCCTGGGCAATGTTAGCCGTTGTACCGCCGAGGTTCATGTCATCCCCTTTTACCGAGCTTACCGAACCGGTCAGGTCGCTTTTTTGACCGCACCATAACCGACAACAACCACCTAATTCAGCGGTTTGGTGTCTTCTGATAACTGGATAGTTAACGATCCGTTGCCGGAGATGGCGGCTTCTTTGGTTAGGTAGCCCGCAAAACTAACAACAAGCACCGCGCCCGGGCTGGCATCAATTGAAAACTGGCCATTGGCGTCGGTGACGGTTGCTGTTTGTGTGCCTTTGATCTTTACGGTTGCGCCTGGTAATGGCAGGCCCTTGCTGTCAGTTACCGTTCCTTTGATCAGGGCCGCGGAGTGGGCGCGGGTTGCAGCATGAGGAACGGCCGCGAGCGCATTCGAGGCAGTGAGGGCATGCACCGAAATAAGGCATAGCAGTAAATATATGCCCCTGGTGCTATTAAAGCCTTTTAGTAAGTTTCTTTTCATATACTCTGTGGATTTTGAGACAATGTGTTTCGATTTGTTTTTAATGATTTCTTTCGATCGGATGATCGCTTTCAGGTTCGTCGCCGGACATTTTTCATGGCAATAGCAGGTTAAGTAATTGGTTAATTGGTGTTAGCTCTGGTTTATCAATGACCGGAAGGTAGGCAGGTTCAAAGCCAGTCGGAGAATTCAACTCAACGCAAACGTTTGTGAAGGAAAATACACTAAGGGTTGCCGTTGGCTCTTAGGTGAGGAATATGAAAGCGTTTCGGGAGCCGGCGATATGCTTTACGCCCGTTAATGCAAAACGAGGTTATGGTTACGGCAATCTTTTTAGTGGAATTCAACCTTTAGGCATTTGCCAAAGCGCGATCTAAGAACGGATACAAACGTTTGCGTGGAAATGCGCCAAAGGCTCTGAGAACGAGCCAGCTTCAGAAACATGAAGTGTACGTTTGCAGTTTTCTTGTTTAAGGGTTTCCCTCCTGAGTTTTTAACCCAACAATTCAAAAATCCCCGCAGCGCCCTGTCCGGTGCCTACGCACATGGTTACCATGCCATATTTTTGCTTGCGCCGGCGTAATTCATCAAAAAGTTGTATAGATAATTTCGTGCCGGTACAACCCATAGGGTGACCCAGTGCAATGGCGCCGCCGTTAACGTTGACGATCTCCGGGTTCAAACTTAAACCCTTGATCACAGCGACGGCCTGGGATGCGAAAGCCTCGTTCAGTTCAATCAGTTCGATATCAGTCTGTTTCATCCCGGCTCTTTTCAACACTTCAGGAATGGCATATAACGGCCCGATGCCCATGATCCTCGGCGGCACACCCACCAGGGCATAGTTGATCAGCCGGGCTATCGGCTTCAGGTTGTGTGCCTTCAGAAAACGCTCGCTCACCACCATCACAAAGGCAGCCCCGTCGCTCATTTGCGACGAATTGCCCGCGGTAACCGTTCCCTCAGGATCGAACACCGGTTTCAAACCGGCCAGTGCTTCGACCGAAGTATCCGCACGCGGACCCTCGTCGGTATCCATCGTTAACTCGAGCTTTGCCTCGTTGCCACTTTCGTCCAGATAAGTTTCCGATACCTTTATAGACGCTACCTGATTTTTGAATTTTCCCTCCGCTAATGCCCTGAGCGCTTTTTGATGCGAACGGTAAGCAAATTCGTCCTGTTCCCCGCGGCTGATGTTAAACTCCCGGGCTACCGCCTCGGCGGTCAGGCCCATGCTCCAGTAATAGTCCGGGTGGGCCGCAGCTACTTTGGGATTGGGAATGTTATGCCATCCGCCGATGGGAACCATGCTCATACTTTCAACACCGCCGGCTATGATGCAATCAGCAAGGCCGCTATGGATCTTGGCCGATGCAATGGCAATCGCTTCCAATCCCGATAAGCAGTAACGGTTGACGGTCATACCCGGCACTTTGTCGGTATCCAGCGCCATCAGCGAGATCAGGCGACCCACGTTAAGCCCCTGTTCTGCCTCAGGTGTCGCATTGCCGACGATCACATCTTCAATTTGCTCTTTGCCGATGTTCGGGACCGAAGCTACGAGGTGTTTGAGCACTTCGGCAGCGAGCGTATCCGGCCGTGTTAGCCGGAAACTTCCGCGCTTTGCTTTCCCAACGGCGCTGCGGCTGCCGGCGACGATATATGCGTTCATTTAGTGTATCTTTAAACAGATTTGTTAATATCCAAAAATAGACGGAAATTTCTTTTTCGGTATCACAATTCGTTCAATCCAACTCTTTTATGCAAAATGCGGAAACCATTACTAAGATCGCCCGAAAGGATGTAAGCAATTCATACCGTAACTACGTCCTGGCAATGCTGACGCTGGTGTATGTTTTCAATTTTATCGACCGGCAGGTACTGATCATTCTGCAGGAATCGATCAAGAAAGAACTACATCTTTCGGATACCCAGCTTGGCATGCTTTCCGGGCTCGCATTCGCTATATTTTATGTGACCCTGGCCATTCCCATCGCCCGCCTGGCGGATAGGACGAACCGAAGAAATACTGTAGCTGTGTCGCTTGGCATTTGGAGCATTATGACAGCTACCTGCGGCCTGGCGCGGAATTTCATTCAATTGCTGCTTGCGCGTATCGGCGTTGGCGTGGGTGAAGCAGGCGGAAGTCCGCCGGCACATGCGATGATATCCGATTATTTTCCGCCGGAGAAAAGATCTACGGCACTTTCTATTTACTCGTCGGGTCTTTATTTCGGCGTACTAATAGGCTTTTTGATGGGCGGGTATCTGAACCAGCAATTGGGATGGCGAACGGCATTTTTCGTCGTTGGTCTGCCCGGTATTGTTTTTGCGTTACTTTTTTATTCAACGGTGAAAGAGCCCAGGCAGGGCGCAACGGATTCAGCCGTTCTTCCCGACGAGAAACCATCGTTGATTGATGTATTGAATCGTCTGCTTTCTTCTAAAACCTTTGTTTTCCTGGCCATAGCATCGGCGCTGAATGTTTTTTGCATTTATGGTTTGGTAAACTGGGCGCCCTCTTTTTTACAGCGGGTACACGGGCTCAACAGTATGCAGACGGGTAAATTACTCGGTCCTGTTCTGGGTATTGGCGGAGGGTTAGGTTCTTTTGCAGGCGGATTGCTGACGGATCGTTTTGCGAAAAATGATAAAAGATTATATCTCAAAATTCCTGCATACGCTATTATTTTAACTGTACCCTGCGCGGTCGCCGGCATATTCTTGCATAATACTTCTTTGGCCGTTGCTGGCATAGGATTATGTGCGGGCCTTCAAAGTGTATATCTCGGGCCGTCCATTGGGGTGGCTCATAGCCTCGTTCCGGCCTCGATGAGGGCACTTACCTCGGCTGTTTACTTCCTGGTGATCAACCTGATAGGGCAGGGCTTTGGCCCGCCCGTCGTCGGTTTTATCAGCGATCAGTTGAAACCAAGCCTGGGCGCCGAGTCCCTGCGGTGGGCGTTGTCGATCATTGTGCCGGTAGCTCTTGCGTCGGCAGTGCTATTTTTCACTACCGCAAAAAAATTTGCGGCCCATTTGAAGTTGAACGGCTGAAAATTACCTCGCTGCCCCGCCGTCAATTGTTAAACAGATACCGCTTACGAAGGAAGCTTCGTCAGAGGCCAGGTATAGATAGCCGTTGGCGATGTCCTCAGGAACACCCCATTTACCCAACGGTATCAGCGGCAGGCTTTGCTGGCGGACTTCTTCGGGCATCAGGTCGGTCATGGCGGTGGTGATAAAACCCGGCGCAATGCAGTTGGCCGTGATGCCGAATTTGCCCAGTTCCATAGCCCATACCTTGGTCATCCCGATAATCGCCGATTTTGTCGCGACATAGTTGGTTTGCCCGAAATTTCCACGGATGGCAACATTGGAAGAAGCCGAAACGATGCGCCCATAATTCTGCTCTTTCATGATCGGGGCAACGGCCTGTGTACAGTTGAAAACGCCTGTCAGGTTTACTGCGATCACATCGTCCCATTCCTGTTTGGACATTTTGAGCAGCGTACGGTCTTTAGTGATACCTGCATTGTTGATCAGGATATCGATGCGGCCGAAATGTGCGTGTGCCGCGGCCACAGCTTGCTGTACTTCCTCCTGGTTGGTGACGGAAACTTTTTGAAAGATGGCGTCGCAGCCCTCCTTTTTTAAGCGTGTAACAACATCGTTGCCTTTGCCGGACACATCCCACAAAATGATTTTTGCGCCTTCTTTGGCAAACCGTTCTGCGGTGGCAAGGCCGATGCCATTAGCTCCGCCGGTGATCAGGGCAACTTTGTTTTTCAGTCTCATTGTTTCGATGTTTTATAAAAGTGGGTTTGCAGGAAAGATAGCGAGTTTGGCAGATTTTTTCAAGTCCTTGCTTCGTTCAACTAAATTTCTATTTTTGGTAATCCAACCCAAACACCATGAACCGTTTCCTAACTACACTATGTATGCTGCTTGCGTTTGCCGTTTTCACGAATGCACAAACGCGCTCCAAAATTCTGACTGAAGCTCCTCCGGAAGCCGGCGGATTTTCCGCTGCCCGCTTAACCCGGCTCGATTCAGCCATGAACGCCTGGGTAAAGCAAAAGTGGGTGAATGGCTCAGCGGTGCTGATAGCCCGTCGTGGTAAGATCGTTTTTTACAAAGCTCATGGGTACAATGATCCGGCAACTAAAGAGCCGCTCGACAAGAACGGCATTTTCCGTATCCCCGCGCAAACCAAGGCCCCCCGAGCAGCACCGGCAGTGACGCTCGCGCACCAGGCAACTCTCCCCCGCCCCCCCCCCCTCTCGCAGTCCCT
>JAFDZL010000053.1 GCA_018266935.1 Bacteroidota bacterium
CTATCTTCATCCGGGCCGAAGCTGTGCCGTAAGTAAATTCCATTTTTTTGCGGGTGTTGATCCGCCCCGAAAGAAAGTCATACTTGTTGGCTTCCATACTTTTATAGCCTGGGTGATAAATAGCTTTTATGGCCAGCGCGCCATGCCTGGCGCCTTCAGCCGCCTTCCCATGAACGAAGTATAACACCGACGATGAATCAATATAAGCCTGCTGCTCGTTGTTTACCGTGTTGCCGGTCACCTCGACGTTCCACTTCGAGCGGTCGAGCTTTGGCCCGTTAAAATCTTCAAAAAATACGGTGTCGTGTTTGGTTTGCGAATAGCATAGAGACGAAAAAAGGGCGGCTATGAAAGCCAATAAAATGTTTTTCATGCTGATTTAATGTATTGAGGTGTTTTGGGATTGATTACACCTGCAATATAAAGTTTATGGATCGATAATGAAACTTTCTTGTCAGGATGGGAATCGCACAGTCACGGCCTTCTCCTGTGCTTTCTATTTTACATAATAACTGTAGTATTTTTTTACCTGCTTTTCAGTTAGCAGCGTTATCACGGCGTTGACCGGGAAACCGTCTGAATTATAGTTGTACACATAAGTTTCGCCATCTTTAGTAGCAACATTATTGATCAGCGTGCTTGGGTTGTTAATTAAAACAATATATTCCAGGAACAGGTTGCCGGATGGCGTTTGCGAAAAAGGGTTTTTTTCCGAGTCATAAGCGTAAGCGTCTTCGTTGACTAATTTATTTAAGTTGTCGGCATCATAAAGCTGCGTCGTTCCCACATTCCCCCTGGAATCATAGGTAAAAGTGGTGCGGCCCGAATGTTTGGTAGCGATTTCGCTTACCTGGTGGTTACCGTTGAAAGTAATGCTGGCTGTGTCTGCCACGTGTGACGGCCCGGAAAGGTAATAACCCGTAGCATCGGCCCCATAAAAGAAATCGTATTCGATGATCAGGCCGCCGCTGTGATTAAATCTTTTAGCTGTACTTGCCCGGCCCTGGTCGTCGTAAGTCACGGTGAAGGTTGTTTTGTTCGCGCCGCTGCCATCGGTTACGGTAGTCAGCC
>JAFDZL010000539.1 GCA_018266935.1 Bacteroidota bacterium
GTCCCTTCAAAATAAAGCTGAACGTTACCGCCCTGTGTTTGCTAACGCTTCTGCCGCTGAGTGTCTATGTAATAGCCTTATCCGGCGCTTTAATGTCTAACGAAGGTGGTTCCAGACCAGCCTTTTTCGCTATCGGCATGCTGGCAACCGCCATTCCGGCGTGGTTGCTAATTCGCTGGCGGCAGCGGCGCCCGCTTGTAAAAAATTAGTGATAATCGGTATTTTCGGATGTAATAATTGTCAATTGTACAATTTATATATATACCTTTAGGCAAACCAATCCACGACTATGTTAAAGAAGGTTATTCCTTATGTGCTGATTGCCTTTTTGCCAGTTCTCTATATTTCGTCCGCTAATGCGCAGGGGCGGACGAAGGGCATGCCGGGCCAGCCCTTCGAAGTGCAGATAACGCCTTATAAGACCACGATGAAAGCCGATGGCAAGGATACCGCGCTGATCGCCGTGGTTATCATTGATAACGAAGGTAGGGCCGTGGAGTCCGCGAATAACCTGGTCACTTTTAAAGCGATGGGTAAAGGGAAGATCGTGGCCATTAAAAAAGACGATAACACCGTGATTACCGCACCTGACAATGGTGTTTGGAAAACCAACGTCTTCAAAGGCCGCTGCGACGTGATCGTTCAAACCACCACAGAACGCGGAGCTTTAAAATTCGAAGCCAAATCTGATAGCCTTTGGACTGGTTCTACAGATATACAGGCCGTTTGGCCGGGCGTTCCGCACCCTGTTACGAATGCGGTTTATAAACCGCATAAGGTAAAAGATAAGATATTGGGCGCCGACATTTCCTTTCTGCCCGAACTGGAAAGCCGGGGAATGAAATTTTCCGATAACGGCGTTCAAAAGGATGCCATCCCAATATTGAAAGATCATGGCTTCAACTATATCCGGCTCAGGATATTCAATGATCCCGCCGCGCCGAAAGGTTATTCACCGGGCAAAGGCTTTTGCGACCTGGAACATACCAAAGCCATGGCGAAACGCATTAAAGCTGCGGGAATGAAGTTCCTGCTGGACTTCCATTACAGCGACACCTGGGCCGATCCGGGCAAACAGTTTAAGCCTGCTGCATGGCAGGGCGAAGATTTTAAGGCGTTGAAGAAATCGATCTGTGATTTCACGGCGAAAGTAATGCAGGAACTGAAGGACCAGGGTACCGCACCAGACATGGTCCAGGTAGGCAATGAGATCAATCATGGTATGATATGGCCCGATGGCGCTATCAATAACCTCGACACTTTAGCGCAGTTCCTGTACTCGGGTATAAGCGCCGTTAAAGCCGTAAGTCCGCATACGGCCATCATGCTGCATATCGCGCTGGGCGGCCAGAATAGCGAGTCGCGCTTCTGGCTTGATAACATGGAACAACGCAAAGTACCTTTCGATGTGATCGGCTTATCGTACTATCCGAAGTGGCACGGCACGTTAACCGATCTGAAGAATAATATGGACGACCTGGCCAAACGTTACCCGCAACAAGTGATGGTAGCCGAATATACCTACCTGAAAGCCGAGGTGAACGATATTGCTTTCAACTTGCCCGATGGCAAATCCCTTGGTACGTTCATTTGGGAGCCCATCAATACCTGGGAACAATTTTTTGACAAGGACGGGAAAACCAATGCACTGATCAATGTTTATCCAACAATAGCAGCCAAATACAATATTAAATAACAAACCTATGGGATCATTTTTTAACCGCAGTATCAGTTACCTGGCTTTCATGGGCTTACTGGTCTCTTCGTTAAATGCAGCTCATGCACAGAGCAATCGCATGAGAAAAGGTTCGGTGCAGATAACGCCATACAAAACAACTTTTATAGCCAACGGGAAGGATGAGCTTCGCATCCGCGTGGTGGTGATCAATGCCGCGGGCGATGAGATCAACGGAGCGAATAATCTCATCAGGTTTTCGCTGAAAGGCGATGCGAAGATCAGCAAGATCAGTCCGGACAACAGTTCGGATGCCGACCGGGAGCTGGGCGATACCAGCGCGCAGGCGCATTTGGTGAACGGTATTTTGTGGGTGACGCTGACTTCGGGGACAACCATAGGACACTTGAAACTGGACGCTAAATCGGATACCTTATGGACCGGTTCGACGGAGATTCATGAGATTCAGCCCGGCAAACCGCACAAGGTAACAACAGCTATATACACTCCGGAAAGAGTATCCGATAAAATAATAGGCGCGGATATTTCCTTCCTTCCCGAACTGGAAAGCCGTGGTATGAAATTCTCCGACAAAGGCACACCGGGCGACCCGATGGAGATCATGCACGCGCATGGGTTCAATTATATCCGTCTTCGGATTTTTGTCGATCCGTCGCAACCCAAAGGTTACTCACCCAATAAAGGCTTCTGCGATCTTGCGCATACCGAAGCTATGGCGAAACGCATCAAAGCCGCCGGCATGAAATTCCTGCTTGATTTTCACTACAGCGATTACTGGGCCGATCCGCAGCAGCAGAACAAGCCTTCGGCCTGGGTTGGGCAGGACTTTCCAACGCTAAAAAGATCGCTGCGCGATTATACGGTTAGCGTAATGAAAGCCTTGAAGGACCAGGGAACCACGCCGGACATGGTGCAGGTGGGCAACGAGATCAACCATGGCATGGTGTGGCCGGAAGGCGCCATCAATAACTTAGACAGCCTGGCGCAGCTGATCTACGCAGGCGTTACCGGTGTTAAAGAGGTAAGCCCTTCGACAACGGTAATGCTGCACATCGCCCTTGGCGGTCAGAACGAAGAAGCCCGTTTCTTCCTGGATAATATGAAAGCGCGTAACGTGCCTTTTGATGTGATCGGTCTGTCCTATTATCCAAGGTGGCATGGCACTTTGGAGGACCTGAAAAACAACATGGCCGACCTTGCCAAACGCTACCCGCAGCAGGTAATGGTGGCCGAATATTCTCAATTGAAACGCGAAGTTAATGATATCGCCTTTAATGTGCCGAACGGCAAGGCGGTCGGCACATTCATCTGGGAGCCGTTGAGCAGTTGGGAAGGTATTTTTGACCGCAGCGGCAAAGCGAATGATTATATGGATGTGGTTTACCCGGAGATAGCGAAGAAGTACCACATTCATTGATCCGCAGAAACGCGAAATTTTGCTGCTCTGCGGTTTGATCGCCATTTCTGACGATCATCACCTTAAAAAAACTCTTGCGGTCACTTTTTGGTTATGCTATTAAGCTGAAATTAGTATAACTATGAGATCGATCTGGAAAGGCTCGATCGGCTTCGGGCTGGTGAGCATACCTATCAAACTGTATTCGGCCGTGCAAAGCAGCTCGCTTGAGCTGGATATGCTCGATAGCCGCGATCATGCGCGCATACGTTATCAGCGTGTGAATGAAAACACGCACAAGGAAGTCCCTTACGAGAAGATCGTCAAAGGCTATAAGCTTGACGATGAATACGTGGTATTGGAAGAGCGCGACTTTGAAGATGCTGCACCAGAGAAAAGTAAAGTGATCGAGATCGAAAGCTTTGTAAACCTGAGTGAGGTAAACCCGATGTTCTACGAGACCTCCTATTATACCGAGCCGGACACGAAAACCAACAAGGCTTATGCATTACTGGTCGAGGCGCTGAAGAAATCGGGCAAGGCTGGTCTGGCGCGGTTTGTTCTTCGTAACAATGAGAACCTGTGCATTATTCACCCGCTGCATCATGTACTGGTGGTGACCAATATCCGCTTCGGGCAGGAGATACGCAGTACGGATGAACTGAATATCGATGATGACATCAACATCAGCAAGAAGGAACTGGACATGGGCCTGGCGCTTATCAAACAATGCGAGGAAAAATTCGACGTGTCGAAGTTCCATGACGATTACCATGAAGAACTGCTGAAGATCATACAAGCCAAAGCAAAAGGCAAACGGCCTACGATCAAGAAATTGAAACCACGTACCACCAAAAATAACGACCTGTACGACCAGTTGATGCAGAGTTTAAATGCTAAAAAAGGCGCCTGATCATGAGCCTGGTAGAATATTTAAGAAAACGCGTTTTTGGACACACGCCCGAGCCTAAGGGTGGTAAAAGCACCGGCAAGGGGCTCAGGTTCGTCGTGCAGCGGCATCATGCCTCACATCTGCACTATGATTTCAGACTTGAGCTTGACGGAACCATGAAAAGCTGGGCGATACCGAAAGGGCCTTCGTTAAACCCGGGCGATAAGCGTTTGGCTATGATGGTTGAGGACCACCCGCTGGACTATCAATATTTTGAAGGCATCATCCCGGAAGGCAACTATGGCGCGGGCGTGGTGATGATCTGGGATCACGGTACTTACACCTCGCTGGCCGAAGAACGAAAGGACGATGCAAGAACGCTCAGGGAAGGATTAAAGTCAGGGAATTTGAAGTTCAGTATGAACGGGGAAAAACTGAAAGGTGAATTTGCTTTGGTAAAACTGCATAGCGCAGAGGATAATTCGTGGCTGCTTATCAAGCATAATGATAAGTATGCAACCCATAAAACGTATAACAGCGAAGACTTTGTTCCCGACGAGGTGAAAGCAATGCTGAACAACAAGAACGGTAAAGCACTTGCTCTTCCGAGGCAAAAAAAAGCAAAAGCCGCCGACCCGGATGAACGTTCGGACAATGAGACCCGTGGTGAAAAAGCCTATACGCCGATGATGGCCAAACTGGCTGCCAAGGTTTTTGACGATGACGACTGGATATACGAGAAAAAACTGGATGGTTACCGGGCTATCGGTTATACAGGGAAGAATGCACGGCTCATCTCAAGAAACGGGATAGACTTCAGCGATAAATATCAGCCGATCGTCAATGAGCTAAAGGTGATGGAGGATGATGTCATACTCGACGGCGAACTGGTGATAGAGGATAAGAACGGGCGCAGCAATTTCCAGGACATCCAAAACTACGGGAACAAAAAAGGGCTGGAGCTTAAATACTATGTATTCGACCTTTTGCGGCTTCGCGGGCATGACCTGCGCGGTATAGAACTGATCAAACGAAAGGAGCTTTTAAAAGCACTGCTTGCCCCATTAAAAAGCAAAAAGATCATTTATAACGATCATGTGCAAGGAAAAGGGTCGAAACTGTTTAAGCAAGCGGAAAAAGAAAATTGGGAAGGTATTATTGGCAAGGATGCCAACAGCTTTTATAATAGTGGGACACGATCGGACAGGTGGAAAAAATTCAAACTGCAAAACTCGCAGGAAGCTATTATTTGCGGATACACCCAGCCCTCCGGGTCGAGAAAAAACTTTGGCGCTCTTGTATTGGGCATCAATGAAGACCATAGTATCAGATACATTGGTAATTGCGGAACCGGATTCGACGAGGCAACGCTCAAGGAACTATATGGCAAAATGCATCCGCTGGAAACCGATGAAAAGCCTTTCGCTGAAAAAGTGCACCAGCGCACGAAGATCACATGGATAAAGCCGAAATTAGTATGTGAGGTTTGGTACGCCGAGTGGACCGGCGACGGGCACTTGCGCCAGCCGGTTTACAAAGGTCTGCGAATAGATAAAAACAAAGAAAATGTAGTCATGGAAACTCCCGATAAACAACTGGCCGACGACGAGATCATGGAGGTGGACAAAGTGAAGCTCAAAGTTTCGCACCTGAACAAGGTTTTCTGGCCCAATGAGGGCATCACCAAAGGCGAGTTGCTGCATTATTATCGCGATATGGCCGATTGGATATTGCCCTACCTGGAGAACAAACCCATCAATATGCGGCGCCAGCCCAATGGTATCGAAGGACCGGGTTTTTTCCAGAAGGACAATGATGCTTCACAATTACCAGACTGGATCAAAACGGCTAAGCTGTACTCGGAGAGTAACGATAAAAATGTCAATTATATCGTCGGCAAGGATACCGCTACATTGCTGTACATGGTCAACCTGGGTTGCATCGAGATCAATCCGTGGCTGAGCAATTACAAGACGCCGGATAATCCGGATTACCTGGTGATCGATATCGATCCGCATGACGTACCGTTCACGGAGGCCGTGGAAGTAGCTTTAAAAACCAAAGAAGTTTTCGACCGGATGAAACTGGATGTTTTTATCAAAACTTCAGGCTCAAAGGGCATGCATGTGTATTGTTACGTGGGCGGGAAATATGAGTACGATTTCATCAAGATGTTTGCGGAATACGTGGCCAATGTCATTCATGACGAACTTCCGCAAACAACGAGTGTTGAACGCAATCCCGCCAAAAGACCGAATAAAACCTATGTTGACTTTCTCCAAAACCATCGCGGGCAAACCATCGCCTGCCCTTATTCAGTTAGGCCGAAGCCCGGAGCCACGGTTTCGGCGCCGCTGCACTGGAAGGAAGTGAACAATAGCCTGAAGCTATCCGATTTCACCATTTACAATATACGCGAGCGGGTAAAAAAGATCGAGGATCCGTGGAAAAGACTAACACATGAAAAGGCCGATCTGAAGAAGGCGCTTGAGTTGCTAAAAGTAAAATGATCTTCATTGCCGCCTGCTTTAGTTGGTGGGCAAATGGATAAATAACCATAACTTTGGGTATGGGCGAAGTTTATCCCAAGATATATCTGTACCGCCGCATCGTGAAGGCCAAGCTTTTCATCGATGAGCATTTCGCCGAGGACATCGACCTGGACAACATCGCCGGGGAGGCCTTCTTTTCAAAATTTCATTTCATAAGGCTCTTTAAAAAGACCTACGCAAAAACACCTCACCAATACCTGACAGCGGTACGGGTAGAAAAATCAAAATTGCTCTTACAGACGGACATGGCCGTCGCTGAAGTTTGCTACGCGGTAGGTTTCGATAGTGTGAGTTCATTCACGGGCTTGTTCAAACACATGAACGGGATTACACCTTCAGCTTATCAGCAGGAAAAGCATCGGCTAAGGAAAGAGATTAAAACTGCGCCGCTGAAATTTATCCCGAATTGTTTTGCCGAAAGTCACGGCTGGGCGAAAAAGAGCAATTTTCAAGAAGTTGAGGTTTAACGGTCTGCTCATCTTTGCGGTGTAAACCAACAAGATCAGTCATGATAGCAAAATTAAGCCATGTAAGCGTTTTCGTGCTCGACCAGGACAGCGCTTATGATTTTTACGTAAACAAATTGGGTTTTAAAGTGCATACCGATGCCCCGATGGGTCCGGGCGCCCGGTGGCTCACTGTTTGCCCGCCGGAACAGCCTGAATTGGAAATTGCCCTGATGGCGATCAGCGAAGGCATGATGTTTACCAAAGAATCGGCGCACGCCATGCGCGATTTAGTGGCAAAAGGAACCTTCGGCTTTGGCGTATTTGAATGTAACGACCTCCTGGCAACCTATGAAGAATTGAAAGCCAAGGGTGTTGAATTCACCAAGGCGCCTACGCAAGAATTTTACGGCTTCGAGGCGCTATTCAAGGACGATTCGGGTAATTGGTTCTCGCTCGGACAGAAAGAAAAATAAAAAAGTCCCCCTGACTTTGCGAGGGGGACTTCTCCGAATATGTTAAACTAAATTGCTGTGGGTCTTCGTATCAGCCCCAATATGATCGCTATTATGGCGATGATCAGTAATGCGTGTATCAAACCGGTTAGCGAATAGACAAATACTCCCAGCGCCCAGCCGATGATCAGTATTACCGCGACGATATACAGTATCGAATTCATAGGTAGTAGTTTAGCGGTTAATAATGTTTTTCAATACTAAAAGCTGCGCAGCGCTCAAATTGTTTGAAAAATTGTTAGAAATGCAAAAAGCCACCGGACAGGTGGCTTTCGTACAATTACCGGGGAAATTTATAAGCTAAGCCATTTTTTTCGAACCAGCATTTGCTGATCGGTTGGCTGGGCCACACTTTCGATCTTGTATTTCACCTGGGTCTTTTTGAGCAAGGTAACAGGCAGCGTCAAAGGCAAACCATCGCGCAGTACCGATACATTTATTTTATCGCCGGGCTTTTTGCCGTTGAGAACGGTGTTCATGTCCGTCACCTTAACGCTGTCGATGGAGACGATCTCGTCGTTCACGTTAACGCCGTCTATCCATGCAGCGCTGTTGCGGACTACGCCACTTACAAAGATTTTGCCGTTGGAAGCAATGGTAACTACGCCAAGGGCCGGATCATTATTCCCTGCGAACTCGTCGGTTAGCTTGTAACCGGCGTAACCGAGGTATTTCCCGAAATCGATGTCATCCAGGCCGTTTATATATTTCTTGTAGAATTCATCCAGGTTTCGCCCGGCGAATTTCTCGAGGCCCTGTTTGAATTCAGCATCAGTATAGCCCCGCTTTTTGGTTTTGTAATAGGTATTGTACATGTAGCGCATCACATCGTCAAGCGAATATTTGCCTCTGGAATCATTGATGATCTCCAGGTCTAAGATCAGTGCCATCAAAGCGCCTTTATTGTAATAGTTAATGGTCGAATTGGCCGTATTTTCATTAGGACGATAGAGCTTGATCCAGGCATCATAGCTGGCTTCGGCCAAAGTTTCAATCTTATTTCCCGGCTGATTTACCAGGGTATTGATGTTGCCCACTACAGAACCGAGATATGTATCCACCGGGTACAGGTTGGTCTTTCGGATGACCTTGTCCTGGTAGTAAGCGGTAAAGCCTTCTGCAATCCACAGGTCGGTAGTGTAATTCTCCCTATCATAATCAAAAGGGCCAAGCACTATCGGGCGCAGGCGTTTCACGTTCCATAAATGGAAATGCTCATGCGCAACCAGCGTCAGGAAACCGCGGTAGCCGGCTTCGGTGGCATAATTGTCGCGCGAAGCGCCCAGCACGCATGAGCTCAAATGCTCCAGGCCGCCGCCGCCGCGCGAGGTATTGTGTACAATAAAAACATAGTGATTATTTGGGTTTTCACCGTAGATAGCCGCTTCGTGCTCAATGATCTTCGGCATATCCGCTTTTAGCTTCTCCCTGTCGTAATTACCACCGCCAACCATAGCTATTTCATAGTGCGTATGGCCAACCTCGAAAGCGATGACATCCTGGGTGCCTACTTCGATTGGCGAATCATATAAAATATCATAATCCGGGGCCCGGCGGGTAAAAGGGTCGTTATTCACCATATCGAGACTTGTAGAAACTTTCGTCCAGCCTTTATAAGGAACAATATGAACGGTTGACGGATGATGCAACATACCCTCTGGATAAACAAATATGCCAGTGCATGAAAGGAACCCGTGCGATGCATCGATATAGCTGGTACGAACGGACAGTTCAAAGGCATAAACTTTATATTTTACCTTAACGGCTGAAAGCTTTTCACTGTTGATACGCCAGGTATTCTTGCGGATCTTCTTCGTTTCGATGGTCTTGCCTTTGGCTTCAGCGGTAAAAGATTCGACGTTTTTTGAGAACTCCCTTACCAGGTAGGAACCGGGCGTCCAAACCGGCATCTTCAGGTCGAGGGTTTTCTGGCGAAGGCCTGTGATATCCATTTCAACTTCAGCGTAGTGGGCCTGTGCTTCGGGGAACGTAACGGTATAGGAAATATTGACGGAAGCTTTAGTTTGGCCGGAAGCTGCATTCATGGAAAAAATAATTAGAGATAAAATTGCGATGGAATATAATTTCATGCCCGCAAGTTATAAAAAATTAAAACCGGTATGTAAGTGCCAGTGAATAAGCTTGTAAAATAAAAGATACACTGATTGGGCTGAATTGCTGAGGCTAAATAAAAATCAACACAGGTTCTTTTTTATGCCGATAAAAGCTATTTTTGGAATGCATGTCAAACCGTTATAAAACCTGTTTGCTGATCGATGACAATTACATCGATAACTTTGTCACGCGCCGGATACTTGAGGCCAGCAATTTTGCGGAAAAGATCGTTGTAAGTAATTCGGCTACGGACGCAATGGCCTCATTGCGCAATGGCAGCGTTAAGCCGGATGTGATATTTCTCGACATTCGCATGCCGCAAATGGGCGGGTTTGAATTCCTGCAGGAGTATGATAAACTGGATATTGAGCATAAGCAGGATATCAAAATATTCATGTTATCGTCTTCGCTGGATCCTACCGACCTTAGAAAGTCATCCAATAACAAGTACATTACCCATTTCCTTCACAAACCGCTTACCCAGAAAGCGCTTGATGAAATCAATACATGATATTAGTTGCTGACAGCGGCTCGTCCAAAACCGATTGGCTGCTTGCCATGCCACAGCAGGAGCCTTTACAATTCAGAACCGGTGGCCTGAATCCGTATTTTCTTACCGAAAAGGAAATGGTGAAGGTGTTGCAGGAACAGGGAACCGACATGATCAGCCACGCCAAAGAGGTCAGCGAGATCTATTTCTTTGGGGCCGGATGCTCAAGCCCCGACAGGCACGAGATCGTTTCCAACGCTTTAACCGCGATATTTCCCAACGCATACATCAGCGTGGACAGCGACCTGCTGGGAAGCGCCTATGCTACCTGCGGGCACGAAAAGGGCCTTTGCTGTGTGTTGGGCACGGGTTCCAATATCTCGTTTTTTGATGGCGAAGATGTTCATGCCGGCAAGCACGGTTTAGGATACATTTTGGGCGATGAAGGTTCGGGCAGCTGGTTTGGCAAAGCGCTGATTACCGATTATCTGTATGGCAACATGCCGGGCGACATCGCAGACATGTTCCAGGCTGATTATGCGCTCACCAAGGAGGCCGTGATCCTTAACGTTTATCAGAAACCAGGCGGCAATTTTTACCTGGCGTCGTTCGCCAAATTCATCGGCAAGATACGCGATTCGCAGTATGGCCAGGAGTTATTGGCAAGCGGATTCCTTGAATTTATAGAGACGAACGTTAAATCTTATCAGCAATACCATCGTTATAAATGTCATTTCGTAGGCTCCATTGCTTACGTGTTTTCGGATGAACTGAAGCGGCTGTGCGAAAGCAATGAGATCAAAGTCGGAAAGATCATCCGACAGCCCATTCACGACCTGATGCAATTTATATTGAGCCGGGACGAACCGGCAATTATGTAGTTCGGGGCCTTCTTCTTACCTTGACGATCTTCGCCGCGATTATCCAAAATATTGCGGCAAGGGCTAACAGGCTAAGTGCCTTCGCAATATAATCTCCGTGAAGCACATAAAAAGTAAGGTTTGAGTTGAGATTGATATCCTGTTTAAGCGCCGTCCTCATCCACCATTTGGTTTGCTGCACAATATCGCCGCGCTGGTTGATGAACGCTGAGATACCGGTATTGGCCGAGCGGCAAACCCAGCGTCGCGTCTCTATGGCCCTCAGCTTGGCATAGTCCATGTGCTGGTCCTTTCCCGATGTATTCCCCCACCAGCCATCGTTGGTGATCACCGCTATGAATTGCCCTCCCTTGTGAACGCTTCCGGCGATCCATTCTCCCCAGATCGATTCGAAGCAAATGGCGGGCGTTGCCCCGATGCCGCTTTGAGAATAGAATACTCCTGGCTCAGCCTGGGTGCCGTAGCCGCCTCCGGTACCGCCAAGGTGTTCAAATACGGGTTTAAGAAATGAAAGGGTGCTGCCAAAAGGCATCTTCTCAACACCGGGAACAAGTTTTGACTTATGATAGAATTGTACCTCGGGTGAGTTTTCGATATTTATCGCAGCGTTGAATTGGTCGTAATATTGGTTGCCCTGCGGGTCCCACGGGCTGGCAGTACTGGTCTTGCGCGAGTTATACAATTTAAAAGTTTCTGCGCCGGTGAGCACATTGCCATTTTTAAACTTGTCCAGGAAATGTTGTATTTGCTGGAAATAAGGGTGATTTCGAAGCACATCCTCATTTAGCGGGCTGGCTATAGCGGTTTCGGGCCAGATGAAAAACTCAGTATTTTTTTGCCCTAAAGAGTCGGATAGGTGCGTCAAAATGCTGATCTGCTGCTGGGCCGGCATGGCGCTTTCCTTCACATACGGGTCGATATTGGGTTGCGCAATTACGATATCGGATGGATTTACCTGCTCATGATACGTGCGGTAGCGGTATAGCGAAAAAGCAATAGGCAACAGGATCAATAGACCCAACGCCAGTATCTTGCGCAGGCGAGCCTGCCGGGCGCGGGGTTTGTGAAGTTCGGTATATATCGTAAACGCCAGCAGGTTGACCAGCAAAACCCAAACGGTTCCGCCGTAAACGCCGGTATATTCATACCATTGCACCCATTTATGGCTCACAGCGAAGCCATTGCCTAAGGTCATCCATGGGAAATTAAGATCCCAGGTTTGGTTCAGGTATTCGTAACCTACCCAAATACAGATCAACCCGGAGAATGCGATATAGCGTTTGGTAATGCGTCTCAGCCGGTAATAAAGCCAGAAACAGGTTGACATCAGCAACGGCGCGAGCGAATACGGTATGATGGTAACAGGCAGTACCCAGACCGAATCGCCCTGTTTCAGCGCATTGTAAACCCAGTAGATACAAAGCACGTTCCACACAAAGAAGCCGGCAAAACTTGTCCAGAATATTTTCGGCCCTTTTTTCCTTGATTCAGACTGTATAATGTTTTCGGTGGCCAGTAACAGCGGCACGAAACCGATGAAAAGCATGAAAGTTGTATATGGCGTAGGCGGCCACGCGATCCACAGCAGCAGGCCTGAGAATATGGATAAGAGGATGTTTTTTTTCATTCACAAATATTTAAGCCCTCTTCTTCGGAGATGGTTTGGGTGAAACTCCCGCCACACATATCACAAATTCGCCTTTGGCAGGATGAGTTTCAAAATATTGTTTCACTTCGCCCACCGTTCCGCGCACCGTTTCTTCAAAAACCTTTGTCAATTCGCGCGAGACGGATATTTGCCGGTCGGCGCCAAAATATTCAGTCATTTCATCCAGGGTTTTTAAAAACCGGTGCGGCGATTCATATAAGACGATCGTTCGTTCCTCTTCGGCTAATTCTTTATACCGTGTTTGGCGGCCTTTTTTTAAAGGTAAGAATCCCTCAAAACAAAACCGGTCAGTTGGAAAACCTGAATTAACCAATGCTGGTACAAAAGCTGTCGCGCCGGGCAGGCACTCCACCTGGAGATTGTTCTTTAATGCCTCACGCACCAGGTAGAAACCCGGGTCGGATACGGCAGGCGTCCCTGCATCTGATATGAGTGCGATGTTTTTGCCTTCCTTCAAAAAGCGGACGATCTCGTTCGACGATTGATGCTCATTATGCTGGTGATGCGCAAAGACCTTCTTGTCTATGCCAAAATGCTTAAGCAGTGGCGCAGACGTGCGGGTATCTTCGGCTAAGATGATATCAGCCTCCTTTAAAATACGTATCGCCCTGAACGTCATATCCTCCAGGTTGCCGATGGGCGTGGGAACGAGAAATAGTTTGCCGGTCATCCAGTGTGCAGTTATGAGTTTGCAGTTGGCATTACAGTCTCAAATAAAAACTGCAAACCGCCCACGGCAAACTGCCAACTGATTATATTTGCCAAAAATTAAATCAATGCTGCAAGTTAGTTATATCCGCGATAACAGGGAAAAGGTTTTAGAGCGATTGGCTGTAAAAAATTTTAAACAATCGGAGCTGGTGGACGAGGTGATCCAACTTGATAATGACCGCCGGCAAACCCAGAATCGTTTGGATGGTGTTTCGGCCGAAGCTAATTCCGCGGCAAAACAGATCGGCGAGTTGATGCGCACGGGTAAAAAAGACGAGGCCGAAGCCATTAAGACTAAGACGGGCGCCTGGAAAGAAGAGATCAGGGCCTTGGGGGATAAGCTTGCCGTTGTTGAAGATGAATTGCAGCAAAAATTACTGCTGCTGCCCAACCTGCCCCACGTTTCTGTGCCGAAAGGAATCACACCCGAAGATAACGAAGTTGTGCTTGAGCATGGCAGCAAACCTAATCTGCCTGCGAACGCTTTGCCGCATTGGGAACTTGCAGTAAAATATAAGCTGATCGATTTTGAGCTTGGAGTAAAAATAACAGGGGCCGGTTTCCCGGTATATATCGGTAAAGGCGCTAAGTTGCAGAGAGCGCTGATCGCATATTTTTTGGATGAAGCCGAAAAAGCGGGCTTTGCCGAAGTAATACCGCCGCTGGTGGTGAATGAAGCCTCGGGGTTTGGTACGACGCAGTTGCCGGACAAGGAAGGGCAGATGTATTACATCAATGAAGACAAGCTGTACCTGATACCGACCGCTGAAGTGCCGGTAACGAATTTATACCGCGACGTGATATTAAAAGCTGATGATCTGCCGGTTAAAAACTGCGCTTATACGCAGTGTTTCCGCCGCGAAGCAGGGTCTTACGGCGCGCATGTGCGCGGCCTGAATCGACTGCACCAATTTGATAAAGTGGAGATCGTGCAGGTGGCTCATCCAGACAATTCTTACGATGTGCTCGAGCAGATGAGCGCTCATGTTCAGGGATTGCTGCAAAAGCTGCAATTGCCTTACCGTGTGCTTCGCCTGTGCGGAGGTGATATGAGCTTCAGCTCAGCCCTGACCTACGATATGGAAACCTGGAGCGCGGCGCAGCAACGCTGGCTTGAGGTGTCTTCTGTATCTAATTTCGAAACTTTTCAAAGCAATCGGCTCAAATTGCGTTTCCGCAACGCGGAAGGGAAAATGCAGCTGGCACATACATTAAATGGTAGCGCATTGGCTTTGCCAAGAATTGTTGCAACGTTACTGGAAAATAATCAGACGGGTAGAGGTATAAAAATACCGGAGGTTTTGGTGCCATACACCAAATTTGAGTGGATCGAGTGATCCTGGAGATCAGAAGGAGGCGCTAACCAGGAGGTCGGCCACTTTGGCATTCATGATGGACTTTACGTGACTCATCGTGCTTTTGGTAGCATTGTGCAGTTCGTCCTTATAGATCACATGATTTACGCCCAGGATCTTCAGAAACTCATCAATTTTCCTGTTGGCGCTGCTTTTGAAACAGCATATCCTGATCTTATTGTAATAGGAATTGGTGCGGATGCGCCGGAGAATTTTCTCCATATCCTGGCTTAGATAATCGTAATCGAATACGATCAGGTTGGGAGCCATTTCATAGATCGCGGGGAAGACCTTATCGACCGAAGTAATGTGTTTAATCTGTTTGTTGCTGTCTAATAACTGGACCGAAAAAATATTGGGTGCAACCAATAGAACCCTTTCTGACCTGAAATGAATCATGATAAAACAGTTTACGGAACATTAAAGATAATATTTCATTTTCAATTTGTCAAGTGCCTGTTAATCAGTAAGTAAATAAATAGGTAAATCAGGGTCATCCGTTAGGGTTCCGGACGTAGTTTTTTTATACGATAAATTTAACCAAAGGTTACGGCGCAATTTCAAAAATTACCTGTACCTGGAAACTTAATTTGATGGTCTTAAAATTAATGTCAGATTCAGGGGCAGGGATGTTCTCATAGTATCTCGCATTTGCTGCTTTAAGGCTGTACATCCTCGGCTGAGGATAATTACTGTTATCGGTTTCTGTTATATCTATCGGCCTGCCCAGCTTTTCGTTGATGCTATTTAACAAATATGTGGCCTTTTCCTTAGCGGCCAAAAGCGCCTGTATCTTTAATTCTCTCTTCACTTCGGCCATTTTCGAATAATCATAGCTCTCAAGATTGGTGGATTGGATGCCTTTTGGATCGACAGCCGCCAGTAGCTGGTCGAGCTTGTTCAGGTCAT
>JAFDZL010000540.1 GCA_018266935.1 Bacteroidota bacterium
AAAGCGGACGTTTTCATAATGCTTTGACCTTTACGGGTCTTTTGTTTCAAAATTAATAACATTCATGACAACTAAGGGTTTTGTAACGCAGAGGCGAAGGGATATGATAAAAAAAGCCGAAATTGTGCGTTCGAAATACGTTATCCGACATGAAAATCTACACCAAAACCGGCGATAAAGGCCTCACCTCGCTGATAGGAGGCACCCGCGTACCAAAATATCACCTGAGAATAGAAAGTTATGGAACAGTTGACGAACTTAACTCGTATATAGGGCTGATCCGTGACCAGGACATCAGCAGTCATGATAAGGAACTGTTGAAACAGGTGCAGGACCGGTTGTTCACGATAGGGTCGTCGCTGGCGTCAGATCCCGACCGGTCAAAGATGGTGATACCCGACCTGCACACGTCGGACATTGAATTGCTGGAGAAAGAAATGGATGCGATGAATGAGCATTTGCCTGAGCTGCGCCATTTCATATTGCCAGGGGGCAACAACACGATCTCGTACTGCCATATCGCGCGGTGCGTGTGCCGCAGGGCCGAACGTTTAAGCGTTCACCTGGCGGCGGAAAGCGCCGTGGATGAAAAGGTGATCATATACCTTAACCGGCTGAGCGATTACCTGTTTACGCTGGCGAGGAAAGTAGCACATGAAGGTAAAATCGCTGAAAATCAGTGGATACCCCGTGTGTGAATTTTTAGAAAAAAATAATTTGATAAACAGATTAAAAATATTATACTTTTGCGACTTGAAAAAAATCACCTTATAGCTTAAAATATATGTATTGGACATTAGAATTAGCATCACACCTCGAGGATGCGCCATGGCCGGCAACAAAGGATGAATTGATCGATTATGCTATCCGTTCAGGAGCGCCGGTAGAGGTTATTGAGAATTTGCAGGCTTTGGAAGATGATGGCGAACCCTACGAGAATATCGAGGAGATTTGGCCCGATTACCCTACCAAAGACGATTTCTTCTTCAACGAAGACGAGTATTAGCAAGACACTTTCGTAATAGAAGCCCCCGTCCCGATAGCCATCGGGACGGGGGCTTTCTTTTTAAAACCTTTTTGGAGTGCGGATAGTTATGATAGGAGAAAAACATCATCTAACTAAAAACATTTCATTATGAGAGGCTTATTATACATTATCGCAGTTATCCTGATAATA
This sequence comes from Bacteroidota bacterium, assembly GCA_018266935.1. Taxonomy (GTDB): domain Bacteria; phylum Bacteroidota; class Bacteroidia; order Sphingobacteriales; family Sphingobacteriaceae; genus Mucilaginibacter. The sequence goes on from JAFDZL010000540.1 coordinate 1,178, forward strand.
GGGTGGGCGATCGGATTTTTTGCTTATTCGGCCCCTGGGATAATACACGTACTGTTAGTTATTGCGATCATAGCTTTGCTGCTGGGGGTTATCAGGCGCGCTTGAGGAAAAAACTGACAATAGCATAGCCATTCCGCTATCGGAGTGGCTATTGTTTTAACAGGAATTCGGCAATCGCAATATCCTCCGGGTAGGTGATCTTAATATTCTGGTAGCTGCCGTTGACCAGGTTGATGTTCACGCCGGTTTGTTCGACCACGCTGGCATCATCGGTAAATTTTTCCTGGTAGGGCTGCAAGTAGGCCTGTTTAAGCTGTCCCGCCCTGAAAGTTTGCGGGGTTTGTATCAGATAGATCTCATCACGGTTCAGGCTTTGCGAACGGTTATCCTTTATCTGCCTTACTGAATCGCGGCTTTTGATCGCCACGATCGCATTGCCGTATTGCCCGGCACAATCGAAGGATTCATCAATGATGGCCTGAGTGACGAGCGGGCGAACGGCATCATGTATAGCTACGATAGCATCGTCGTCTTCAATCAAACTTAACCCATTTTTTACTGAATGAAAGCGCGTTTCACCGCCATCCACCAGCTGATACGGAATAGTAAAATTATGTTCGATGCACAGTTCGTTCCAGTATTCGTGCGAATCGGGATGAAGGACTACGATGATCTGCGGTTGGGTGTTGGCCTTGTAAAACGCGTTAATCGTGTGCATCAGCACGGGTATGCTATTCAACAGCAGGAATTGTTTTGGAACAGCCGACTTCATCCTGGTGCCCGATCCGCCGGCTACGATGATGGCGTAATACTTAGATTTGGGATGTGAGTCCCGATAGCTATCGGGATGAGATGTGAGATCGTGGCCGCTCATAAGTAAAGTGATGCGAGATTCAAAAGTCTCAAATCTCACATCTAATATCTCAAATCTTCTTAAATAATCAGCATGGCATCCCCATAGCTATAGAAGCGGTATTTTTCTTTCACAGCCACTTCATAAGCGTGCATCACGTGCTCATAACCGCCAAAAGCGCATATCATCATCAAAAGCGTCGATTCAGGCGTATGGAAGTTGGTGATCATGGTGTTGGCAATGCTGAAGTCGTACGGCGGGAATATGAATTTGCTGGTCCAGTCGTTGGCAGCCTTTAGGGTCTTGCTTGCCGAAACGGCCGATTCAACCGCACGCATGGAGGTTGTGCCTACGGCGCAGATACGTTTTTTGGCATCAATGCCTTTGTTCACAATGTCAGCCTGCCTTTGCTCGATAATAAACTGCTCGGAATCCATCTTGTGCTTGGTCAGGTCCTCGACCTCAACGGGGCGGAACGTGCCCAGGCCTACGTGGAGCGTCACTTCGGCGAAGTTTACGCCTTTCAGTTCCAGACGCTTCATCAGTTCGCGGCTGAAGTGCAAACCTGCTGTAGGAGCAGCGACAGCGCCTTCGTGCTTGGCGAATATGGTTTGGTAACGTTCCTTATCTTCGGGCGTGGCTTTACGTTTGATATATTTTGGAAGTGGGGTTTCGCCCAATATTTCAACATTTCTCCTGAATTCTTCGTCGGTACCGTCAAATAGGAAACGTATGGTGCGGCCGCGCGAAGTGGTATTATCGACAACTTCGGCTATCAGCAGGTCGTCATCACCAAAGTATAGTTTATTGCCCACGCGTATCTTGCGCGCCGGATCAACCAAAACGTCCCACAGCCTCAATTCTTTATTGAGTTCCCTCAACAGGAACACCTCGATGGTGGCGCCGGTCTTCTCTTTGTTGCCGTACATCCGGGCGGGGAATACCTTGGTATTGTTGATGATCATCACATCACCATCATCAAAATAGTCCAGGACGTCCTTAAATATCTTATGCTCAATTTGTCCCGAATCACGGTGTAATACCATCAGGCGCGATTCATCGCGTGCGTCGGCTGGTGTATGCGCTATCAATGAGTCGGGCAGGTTAAATTTAAATTGAGATAATTTCATATCAGACTAATGAATTTTTCAGGGCGCAAATGTACGCAATATTTTGATGATTGCACCGATTATTTTCAAGTGATCGCACCGATGCCGGCCTCAATAATATGTTTGCTTGCTGTGTAACTTAATTGGTTATGGCTCGTCTAATTTATAACATCAATTTTTAATTTTTGATTTTTTTACGATGTAATCGTATAAAAATCGGTGTAATCCCCATTTGTATGCTGTTTTTTAAGCTTTTTCGTGAGAGTGTCCTGTTTGCTTTTGATGCATTGAGGCAGAACAAATTGCGCACCATGTTGTCGCTGCTCGGCGTCACCATCGGCATTTTTACAGTTATCGGCGTGTTGTCGGCTGTGGATACATTGCGGGCCAATCTGCAGAAAAGCGTCGATAAGCTTGGTGGGAACAGCGTTTATGTCCAAAAATGGCCCTGGCTAGGCGGTGAAGATTTTCCTTGGTGGAAGTACCTGCAGCGACCGAACCCCAAACTAAGGGATTTTTATGAGCTGCAGCGCCGCAGCCAGACAGCTGCTGCCGTTACCTACGAGATAACGATCAACGACCGAACCATTAAATACCAAAGCAATACGGCCGAAGGGGTGCAGATAAATGCGGTTACGCAGGATCATGACAAAGTTTGGAACTTCGACCTGTCACAGGGCCGCTATTTTACCGATATTGATTCAAGGGCCGGTGCCCCTGTAGCGGTGGTGGGCTTTGATATTGCTGATAATCTTTTCCCTAATGGCGACGCTATCGGTAAGAAGATCAAAGTTATGGGACGTTACCTGACGATAATCGGCGTATTCTCGAAAGAAGGCAAGGACATATTCGGCAATTCAGATGACAAGACCATCATGATCCCGCTGAATTTTGCCAGGGACGTGATCGACGTGCAGAATGATCAATACCAGCCAACCATTATTGTCAAGGGGAAAGCGGGTCTGACCGATGTTGATGTTGAGAGTGAGCTGGAAGGACTGATGCGCTCGATCAGGATGATCAAACCGGGCGAGGAGGATAATTTTTCGCTCAACAGGGCTACGCTGATATCCAATCAGTTGGACAAAGTATTTGGCTTCCTTACCAAAGCCGGCTGGATCATCGGTGGATTTTCTATCCTGGTAGGCGGTTTCGGTATCGCCAATATCATGTTCGTGTCCGTAAAGGAACGTACCAACATCATCGGTATACAAAAATCGCTTGGCGCAAAAAATTACTTCATCCTGCTGCAATTCCTCATCGAAGCTATTGTGCTGTGCCTGGTTGGCGGAGCGGTAGGACTAGGTATGGTGTATCTGGCGACTATCGCCGTCAAGGCAGCTATCGATATCCAGGTGGTGCTCGATATCGGGAACATTATTCTTGGCTTAAGTACGTCCATTACCATTGGCATTATTTCAGGCATCATTCCGGCCTATTCCGCGTCACGGCTCGACCCGGTTGAGGCGATACGATCGAATTGAGTCCGGAAGTCCGCGTAAGTCCGGAAGTCCGAAAGAAGAGTAGGGAAAATTTTGGACTTTCCGGTTCTATTTCAAGTACATTTATAGTCTTTCGGACTTATGCGGACTTTCCGACTTTCGGACTACAGATTTCGGTCTTTCGGACTAAAAATTTATTTACATTTGCTTCGGATAAACTGAACGTCTATGTCAGAAACAGCACAACTAAAATTAGGTGACAACACATACGATCTGCCGGTAATTGAAGGTACCGAGGGCGAGAAAGCCATCGATATTTCCAAACTTCGCGAACAAACCGGTTATGTCACGCTCGATATCGGTTATAAGAATACCGGCGCAACCCAAAGCGCCATCACTTTCCTCGACGGTGAGCTGGGTGTTTTGAAGTACCGCGGTTACCCGATAGAACAATTGGCCGGAAAATCGAGCTTCATCGAGGTTGCCTATTTGCTGATCTATGGCGAGCTGCCCACCGAACAGCAGCTTAAAGACTTTCAGCACCACATCAGCCGTCATACGCTGGTGCACGAGGATATGAAGAAGTTTTTTGAAGGTTTCCCTTCGAAATCTCACCCGATGGGGATGCTTTCCTCGCTGGTTTGTTCGCTGTCGGCATTTTATCCTGAATCCCTTAAGCAAAACCAAACCGCCGAAGAACTTGACCTGAGCATCATCAAAATGCTTGGCAAAATGGCCACCATCGTTTCCTGGATATATAAGAAATCGCTTGGCCATCCGTATATCTACCCGAAGAATAAATATGATTATGTAACCAACTTCCTGCACATGACCTTTGGTCAGCGCACCGAGGAGGTGGAAATTGATCCGGTAGTGGTGAGCGCGATGAATACGCTGCTTATCCTCCATGCCGACCACGAGCAGAATTGTTCGACATCTACCGTAAGAATTGTAGGTTCATCGCAATCCAATATCTACGCATCGGTATCCGCCGGTATTTCGGCGCTGTGGGGCCCGCTGCACGGCGGCGCCAACCAGGAGGTGATCGAGATGCTGGAGAAGATCAAAGCCGATGGGGGAGACACCGACAAATGGATAGCCAAGGCCAAAGATAAGAACGATCCGTTCCGCCTGATGGGTTTTGGTCACCGTGTTTACAAGAATTTCGATCCCCGCGCCAGGATCATCAAAAAGGCCTGCGACGATATCCTGGAAAAATTAGGCATCAACGACGAAGTGCTCGAGATTGCCAAAAAGCTGGAGGAACACGCGCTGAAGGACAAATACTTCGTTGACCGCAAGTTGTACCCGAACGTCGATTTCTATTCCGGTATCATTTATCGCGCTTTAGGCTTCCCGACGGATATGTTTACCGTTCTGTTCGCATTAGGCCGCCTGCCGGGCTGGATAGCGCAGTGGAAGGAAATGAAGGAACACAAAGAACCGATTGGCCGCCCAAGGCAGATCTTTGTAGGTAAGACTACAAGAGATTACGTGGATATTAAGAACAGGTAATAGTTTATGGTTCATAGCTCCCCGCATTGAGGGGGACGGGCATAGCCGATTCGTCGAAACTATACCAGTATCAACCATGAACTGCGATCCATGAACCAGAACTAACACTTACTGTTCACGCTCATCCGCGTCTCAACCAGAAATTACCATCAAATACGCTGACGCTGAGTATTTTTCGAGAATACACTAAGGGTCAAATTTTCATAAACTTGGCCCTTTTCGTGAACGCATATTGCGTAACCGGCTAATTATCAGCATGTATCCTATAAAAAGTTTATACAGATTTTTAGGCCTTAAATCGTCGTTTCAACCATTTTTTACCACTTTTTACACCTTTTGACCATTTATTGAGCGACTACGCACAAATTACCGCTCCAATAGGGCCTTAGTGTATGTGGGGCCTTGATAAACTTTTAACTGCAGTTTGTAAACCGGCAACACTATCTCTTTTTGAACCTGCCTGCCGGTAGGCAACCGTGATTTGCATTCTTTCGTCTGAACTATGATTAAGATGATTAAATGAAAACTATGAGCCATGTGGATAATATCATAGTCCGTCAGAAAATCATTCAAATCATAGCCTGCCTGCCGGTAGGCAGGTTCAAGGCAACAAAAAACCCGCCCCGGCGAACCGGGTGCGGGCTTCAATCAATCAACTCTCTGTATAAATCTTTTTATTGTAACTTATAGGTCGGCCCTAAAAGTGGATCACCAAAAGTTAAGCTTATCGTATAAGTAGCAGAACTAGGTACAGGAAGGTTTCCGCCATTGGCTACCAACGGTGCCCCTGGTGCGGTCCCACCTAAATTCAGCGCCCAGGCATGATCAGCCCTGAATTTGAATGCACCGGTGGACTTTAATGCCGTGGTTACCTGGTAGGCATTGGCAGCGGGAACAAACGTCATATCAACATCATCGCCGTCATTCCATCCTAATGCACCATCTCCAATCACGCTCCAAAGATGATCGTAAGACTGGTAAGTTATGGTTCCTGCATTGGTGTCTACTGTAACCAGGAACAAACCTGCACCCGGAGATGTTAAATTACCACCGCTGCTGCTTATTTTACCAGCGCCGCCATCCCCGTAATTGGTGTGGTTCCAGTCTTTGGCAGTTGTAACTTTGAATATACCGCCGGCATCAAAATAAACATAGCCAGTGTAAACGCCATTGCCTGTTGGAGAAACCAAACTATCGGCAAGTTCCGGGTGCCACTGATTGGCCTGGTAAGATCCTGGTACCCAGACATATGCGATCAAAGCAAAAGGAGTAGCTGTCAAACTTATAGCATCTGAATAAACTGGAGCCTGTGTTGTACTTAATTGTGATTTCAGTCTAACTTGGACCTGGGATGCAGTACCTGTTGGTAAATTCAGGGCCAGCAGCAGCGAATTAAAATCCGGTACGGAAAAGCTTTGCTTATGTGAGCCTGGAGCAAAAGTATATTCCTTCGGCGTTGCGAAATTATCGCTGGGAACGTCAATCTGTAAAGTATTTGTGGCAGCTGCCTGGAAGCCATAGTTTGGGTTCGTAAAGGTGAACGTAATAGCAGTATCTGCGATCTGAGCCTTAGTTAATACTACTGTGGTACTAGATGCTTGTATGGCGCCTGCCTTGTTGCTTGTCGCAATTACCTTCGCTCCCTCTTTCTTGCACGATGCCAGCATTAGCAACCCCACGCTGCTAATAGCTAAAAATTTTGTTAACACTGTTTTCATTTTTCTATCTTTTAAAAACATCTCGTTCAAAATCAATTATAACCCGGGTTTTGTTTCAAAGTTGGGTTATTTATCATTTCAGTCGATGGAATAGGCATCAGGTTGCGGTAGTCATCCACACCGGTTCCGTTATGTGCGCCGCCTTTCCACTGCCATACGTATGTGCTTCCGGTGAATTGGCCAAAACGGATCAGGTCGGTCCTGCGGTGGCCTTCCCATAATAGTTCGCGGCCCCGCTCGTCCAATATAAATGGCAGCGTAAGCTGTCCGGCCGTAATATTGCCTGAAGTGCTGCCGTCATAGGCCCTGGTACGTACTGCGTTCACATAAGTTAAAGCTGTTGCCAGATCGCCGCCCTGTCCGCCGCGTAAAACCGCTTCGGCATACATCAGGTAAACATCGGCCAAACGGAACACAGGAAAGTCGGTATCCACAAATGTACCTGTCGGGTCGCTTCCGGGCAAGCCGCCCGAAGTAAGGTTGCTGAATTTGGTGACAGCATAACCATTGGTAAAAGTATATTCATCCTTTATGTCCAGCGTCTGGCCGTTCGTAAAGAACATGGCGCGCTTGTCAGTATTTCCGCTGGGATCGGCAAATAAAGCAACGTACTGCGGCGTAACGCGTAAACCCGACCATCCGCCGGATGCGATACCGAAATCATTCTTGTTCATATTACCGCCTACTTCCGCATGAACAAGGTAGGTCATGCCCCCGTATCCCTGGGTATGAACACCGTCAGATTCGATAGGAAAAATGATCTCTTTCGAGTTGTTGTTATCCGCGAGGAACAGGTTTTTAAAATGCTGCTCCAGCGTATAACCGGCTGCTATAACTTTGTTGGCATAAGTGATCGCATCGGTGCTGTGGTCGGTACCGGTATAAACTTTAGCATTCAGGTAAAGCGTAGTTAACAAAGTCCAATCGGCGCCTTTGTCGGCATGACCATAGGAAAACATCGGGGCGCCGAGGTCGCCGTCAATGGCTTTTAATTCGCTTTCAATATAAGCGAATACTTCAGCCCTCGATTTCTGAGCCGGAAAGAATACGCCCACATTGTCATTTTCAGTAACGAACGGCACATTGCCAAAAAGGTCGATAGCATGCCAGTAGCTTAACGCCCTCAGGTAACGGGCTTCAGCACGGTATTGTTTCGCAGTGGCGAGGTCAGCTCCGGTAATGCCGTTACTGGCCAGCTTAGCGTCGGTCGTATTGCGAATGAATTCATTATCCAATGAAATTTCGTAATAAATACGGTCATATATCGCGCGGATAAATTCGCACTGGTTGTTCCAGGTCATGTCATGCAGCGTGTGCACCGTACCGTCATTCCATACTATCTGTGCTTCGTCGGTGGTCAATTCCTGCGAATTAAAGTATTCACGCAGGTAATTGCCGAAGCCCTCGTCGATGCCGGTAATGTCCGCATTACCCGAAGGGCCCTGTTGTCCGCTTATCGCATAAGCAGTATAAAGTTTAGCCAAAACCTGCTGGTAATTGCTAAAATCCTTATAAACGCTGGCCGTTGTGACCTGGCCGATAGGTTCCAGGTTCTTCTTGCAGGAAGAAACTGTTACTGATACAGCTATTACTGTAATAACCGTCAGCAGTTTGTAATGTCTTATTCTCATGATTTTTGAAAATCTTATATCTTTTTACTTAGAAATTCAAGTTAAGGCCGATTGAATATATACGCGGGCGCGGATAGATATTATTATCTATACCCGACGAAATTTCAGGATCGAGGCCGGTATATTTAGTCACCACAAATACATTCTGCACATTGAAACTTGCCTTCAGGCTTGCATTGCCCACAACTTTCCCGAAATTGTAAGTAAGAAATGCATTGTCCATTCTGAGGAACGAAGCATTCTCAACATAATAATCCGAGAACAGCTGGTATTGCTGGAAATGAGTTTGCAATATGCTGTTCGGAATATTATTCAGGTAGCCCTGGAATTTCAGACCTGCATAAGCGCCATTGCTGGCCTGTACGGCATTATACACGTAGTTGCCTAAGTTTGCACGCAGCGTAAAGCCGATGCCCCATTGTTTGTAGTTAAAATCGGTGTTGAAACCCATGAACACTGTTGGATTCGGGTGCTGGTATGCGTATTTGTCATCAAGCGACGAGCCATTACCGTTCCTGTCCACATATACGCCTTCAAGCGGTGCGCCGGTCGGGCCATATACCTGCTGGTAAACGTAGAATGAATACGGGGTGTAGCCGGCTTTCAGTTCCTGGATCGTATTGCCTACACCGCCGGGTATGCCGCCAACCTGGATCAATTGATTAGGATCTTTGGTTGCAGAAATATTATCGACGGTGATCTTATTATAAGATATGTTATAGCCGATATGCCAGTTAATGTCCTTGGTGCTCATCGCAACCACATCGACATTAAAATCAATACCCTGTGTATGCAGGTTACCTATATTGGCGATAACGTGGTTGGTCAGGTTAGTGCCATCCGGTACTGGCGTATCAAACAACAGGTCTTTGGTCTTTTTGTAATAGTATTCGATGGTACCGGTGATCTTGCCGTTCAGGAAACCATAATCCAAGGCAACGTTAGATGTAGCAGTTTGTTCCCATTTCAGGTTGGTGTTATAAGCGTCAGCCCTTAAGGTGTTCACATATACGCCATTAAACTCATATTGCGCTGCTATGTTGCTGGGCTCATATACGGCCAGGTAAGGGAAAAATCCGCCAACGTTTGCATCCTGCTGACCTGTGATACCATAGCCAACTCTAAGTTTCAGGTCCGATATTGCGGTAACACTTTTCAGGAAGTCTTCCTGGTTAATACGCCAGGCTAAAGCAACTGCCGGAAAGTAACCGTTACGGTTTAAACTTGAAAAACGTGATGAACGGTCGTCACGGATAGATGCGGTCAGCAAATATTTCTCCATGAAGTTGAAATTCATACGGGCGAAAGGAGATTCTATATAATATTGACCGGGAAAATTGTTAGCACCTACTGTCAGAACAGTGGTCTTGTCAGCTGTATAGGTGTTCTCCGGTTTGGTATAAAAATGGAAATATTGGTAAGAATATCCGGCCTGTATGTCGAAATGGCTGTTGATCGATTTGAAATCCTTTGAATACTTCAGGTAGTAGTCAGCATTGTACGTATAATTTTCACTAAAATATTGTGAATAAGCGCCCACGCCGGTTGCGCTTGCGGCCGAAAATGTAGGCGTAAAATTATTGCCCATACCATCGGTCATATCTCCGCCGAAAGTGGCGTTAGCTTCCAATCCTTTAAGAAAAGGAAATTGATAGTTGATATTTAAGCTACCCAGTTCTCTGTGTGTATATCCACGGCCTGTTATTTCATTCAAAAGACCCACAGGGTTTTTTGGCGCCAATGAATTTTCCGTATTATTTAAGAGCCATTCAAAATAACCCCCATAATTGTTATTGCCTGAATACACGGGTTGTGTCGGGTCAAATACAACTGCAGAGCCAATGGCGCCCTGGTTAGCAAAAAGCCTGTCGGTATAAGTGCCTTTAACATTCAGGTCGAATTTCAGGCTTTTATCAAAGAAATCTTTGTTTACGTTCAGATCTACGGTCGTTCTTTTGAGGTTGTCTCTTTTCAGGATACCGTCCTGGTCAAGATAACCAATTGACAAGCGATAGGGGAGACCCTTAATACCGCCGCTAAAGGCAATATTGTTATCGGTAGCAAATGCTGCCCTGTAAATCAGGCTTTGCCAATCCGTATTAGCGCTTCCCATCTCTGCTTTTTGCGCATCGGTAAGTCCCGCGGTCGGGCTGTTAACCACGTCACGGAATTGAGCGGCGGTTAAAACAGGAGCTTCTTTTGTGATCTTCGAAAGGGAATTAAGTGTACTGAAATTCACTTTCAGATCATTGCTGGCCTTACCTTTTTTAGTAACGATGATGATCACACCGTTTGACGCGCGCGAACCATAGATAGCTGTAGCCGAGGCGTCTTTCAGGATGTTGAACGATTCGATGTCATCAGGATTGATCGTAGCCAGCTGGTTATCGATACCGGCGATGCCTGAATTGGTCACGGGCACTCCATCGATAACGATCAAAGGGTCATTACTGCCGTTGATGGATGCACCCCCGCGGATACGGATAGTGCTTCCTGCACCCGGCGCGCCACTGTTAGAGGTGATCTCGACGCCTGCCACTTTGCCCGTGATCAGAGCCTCCGGGGTTGTAATAGGGCCCTGGTTAAAGTCTTTTGCGCTGACGGCTACAACAGAGCCTGTCAGGTCCTTTTTACGCTGCGTACCGTAACCTATAACTACCACTTCGTTCAAATTGGTACTTTCTGGCTTAAGCGAGAAATTTACAGTAATTACGGAACTACCTACCGTTATGGTTTGCTTGCTTGCAACATAACCGATAAATTTTGCGGTCAAGGTATAATTGCCGGGGTTGACACCTGTAACAGTGTACAAACCATTGGCGTCGGTGACAGAACCGAGCGTGGTTCCATCGATGCTGACAGAGACGCCGGGTAACCCCAGGTTGTTCTCGTCAACTACCTTACCTTTGATGCTCCCTTTTTGTGCAAATGCCATGACAGACATCATCAGGAACGCACAAAGAAGCATGAACTTTTTTGAGTAGTTTTTTCTCATACTTTTTAGTTGTGTTTTGGGTAAAAAAACGGCGTAATATGCCGGTTGTAAATTGGTTTGTTAATTTTGCATAAACTGCGTGTGACTAATTTACACTTAGAACCAATAAATCCAAATTTTATATAAAAGATAATTTTCGGTCACCTTAGTAAGGTTATTTTAACTTTAAAGAAAACTTTTCCGAGCGCTTTTTTATTGAAATTTTGATAATATTTATTTGATAATTCGGCGATTAATGCGTTTTTGGCGTTCTAATAAGTGTAAAAATTACACTTTTGATAACTTTACTTTAATGAAAACGTTACCGGGAACGTTCCCGGTAAAATAACTGTTAAAACGACAATTTATAATGACAAAAAAAATTTTTTTCTGCGCGTTTTTGGTTTTTTGCCAAAATTTTTTACTCTCCGGACAGGTAAAAGTGATCTTCAAAACCACTAAAATTCCGGCCTCGAAAGACGCCGATATTCACCTGTTTTTAGCGGGCGATTTCAACGGCTGGAACCCGGCCGATAATGCTTCCGAAATGCTGCCCGATAACGCGGGCGGGTATAGCGTCACCAAATCGCTGCCGGCCGGCAGTTATAATTTCAAAATAACACGCGGCAGCTGGGAAAAGGTGGAAAGCACCGCCACAGGCGGGATGACCGGAAACCGCAGCGCCGGCATAACCCAGGATACGACGATTACGATGACCGTCGCGGGCTGGCAGGATAACTTTCCAAAGCCGGAAAAGAAGCATACCGCCAGCGCCAATGTTCATATTATGGCTGAACAGTTCGATATACCGCAACTGGGACGCCAGCGCCGGGTTTGGATCTATCTGCCGCCCGATTATGCAACGTCCGGGAAAAAATACCCGGTCATCTATATGCACGACGGTCAGAACCTTTTTGACGATTATACATCCGGTTATGGCGAGTGGGGCGTGGACGAGATCATGGATAAAATGCCCGCAAAAGACCAATGCATTATCGTAGGTGTCGATCATGGCGGACAATACCGCATCAGCGAATACGACCCGTATGACACCAAATACGGCAAAGGCCAGGGCGACGCCTATGTGGATTTTTTGGTCAAAAACCTGAAACCCTATATCGACTTGCATTACCGCACGAAGAAGGATCCGCAACATACCACCGTAGCAGGCAGCTCGATGGGAGGATTGATATCGCTCTACGCTTTATTGAAATACCCGGATGTGTTTGGCAACGCGGGTGTATTCTCGCCGGCGTTCTGGCTATCGCCCGACCTGTTTCGGTACGCGGAAAAGGCCAGGCTGAAAAAATACTCGCGCATGTATTTCGTATGCGGCGGCGCGGAAGGCGACACGATGGTGCCGGACATGGAAAAGATGGCGGGCATCATTCGCGCTAAAGGCGTCAGCGCGCAAAATAGCCCCGAACTCGTAGTGAAGGGCGCCAAACACAACGAAAAGCAATGGAACGGCGATTTCCCGGCGTTTTACAGCTGGCTTTCAGCCAGGTCCGAAAGTCCGCATAAGTCCGGAAGTCCGAAAGAATGATTTTGGAGGTTTTGGACTTTCTAACTCGAATTAAGAAGTTTTGGCCATCAAGTTGTAAATCTTGCCCAAATCTGTCTTTCGGACTTACGCGGACTTCCCGACTTTCGGACTAATCAATCCGATAGTTGTTTTGACCCATAAAGTCATAATCTTCCCCAAATCTGTCTTTCGGACTTATGCGGACTTTCGGACTTCCGGACTAATCAGTCTCCATCCTGGCTGGTAAATTGCCAGGTTTCGTTATTGCCTACAGGTAAATTCAGGCTTTCGCCGTGGTTCATTTGCCACCAGAAGCGCAGGCGGGGTTTCGGGTGGTTGCCGATCTCGTTCATCGATTCTGAATCGTACAGGCGGCCGTTCAGCATCACATATTTGATCTGCTGGCTGTTGCGTATATCATCCAGCGGGTTGGCGTTAAGTACGATCAGGTCGGCTAACTTACCGGTTTCCAGTGATCCGATCTCTTTATCCATACCAAGATAGGAGGCCCCGTTTATCGTAGCGCAGCGGATAGCCTGCAGCGGCGACATGCCGCCCTGCGCCAGCATCCACAGTTCCCAGTGCGCGCCTAAGCCCTGCAGCTGCCCGTGTGAACCCAGGTTTACTTTGGTGCCGCCCTGGCTGATCTGGTTTACGTATTTCGACACCTCGAGATGGCCGTAATCGCCGTATTCTGAGGTCGTTCGTCTGCGGGAACGCGCATCGACGATATACTGCGGCGTAAAACTCAGCAGGTGTTCGTTCTTCCAGACATCGGTACGGTCGTACCAGTAGTTCTCGCCGAACTGCCCGCCATAGCACACGATGAGGGTAGGGGTATAACCCGATTTACTTGCGTTCCAGAGTGCTTTTACATCCTTATAAACAGGTACCACCGGTATATTATGTTCGATACCCGTATGCCCGTCGAGGATCATAGTCATATTGGTAAAGAACGTCGATCCCCCTTCAGGAACAACTTCCATTTGTAGTTCACGCGCAGCCTCGATGATCTGCTGGCGCTGCTCGCGGCGCGGCTGGTTATAGCTTTTTACCGAGAATGCGCCCACATCTTTCAGCCTGCGGATATTTGACCTCGCGTCGTCCAAACTGTTGATCACAGCCTTAAAGTCACCGTCTGCGCCGTAAAGGATGGTTCCGGTGGAATACACCCGCGGCCCTACCATCACGCCGGCCTTCAGCATTTCCGACTGGCTGAAAACCATCTCCGTATTGCTTGATGGGTCGTGGGCTGTTGTAACGCCATAAGAAAGGTTGGCATAGTAGTTCCAGTCCTGCTGCGGCGAGATGCCGTCGGGACTCGGGTGCAGGTGGGCATGCACATCCACAATACCCGGTATAATGGTTTTGCCCGTTGCATCATAGACTAAGGCGTCCGCGGGTATTTGTACCTCATCAGCTTTGCCTACCGCGGCTATCCGGTTCCTGTCGATCACGATGGTGCCGCTCGGGATCACCTCATCGCCTTTCATCGTGATGATGCGCGCATTCTTAAAGGCGATCTTTCCGTTCGGTACATCTGTCTTCAATTTCAAGCCAATTTCTGTACCGGCGGTATCTATAGCCGGTGTTTTATCCCTTGTCCCTTCAGCATAGGGCCAGGCATTTTTAATGTCACGCTCGAAATATTTCGGTCCGAGCGTCCACATCAGCCTTTGGCTGTCCTTGCTCCAGTGCAAGTAAGTGCCAGCGTCCCGCGTCAACTTATTTAAAGGAATGGCTTTATTTGTGGCCGACAGCTCCTGCGGATTCCCGGTGCTTACCATCGGCGTGATGTAGCAATTGAACAACTCGGTAAACGCCATCCATTTTCCATCGGGGCTCGGCGCGAACTGTGTGGCATACTTCGAAGTATATAGCGTTCGCTGGTTTGCGCCCGTGGTATCCATCACCCTGAACGTCTTGTTATCACCGTCAGAACTTTCGTAATAAATCTTCGAATCGTCGGCCGAAAACTGGGGGTGAATGCCATTATCGATGATCATCTTTGGTTTGCCGCCTGTCGAGGACATAATGTATATCCCCGGATCAGTTCCATAAGCGTAGCCCAGGTCATCATTACCTTCCCCTTTGCGGAATACGATCTTGTCTCCCTTATTCGAAAATTTAGGCGAGTAGTAGAAGCCTTTATCAGCCGTAAGACGTGTTACCGCGTGCGTCGTCAGGTCGATCCGGTCGATGGCCCCCTTCAGTTCATCTTTCCAATCGACAAATACCAGTGATTTTCCATCAGGGCTGAAATCCGGTTCGTATTCCATATCGTCAACACTGTCGATCCGGGCGGGTATGCCATCGGGTAGTGTTTTGATATAAATGTGACCTGCCGCATTGAAGGCTACCTGTTTGCCATCGGGCGAGGTGGTCAGCTGGCGGATCATCTTCACGGTAAATTCGTCCTGGAACACCCGCTGCGGAAAATGCAGCGCCTCGGTAATAGTCTGCTGCGATGTTACCTCGAAAGGTATAATCGTGGTGTTCAGTGTGGTTATATCCAGGTTGCGTATTTTACCCTTGGCATAAAAAATGATGTTCTTACTGTCCGGTGTCCAACTGAAATTGGGGTAAACGCCGAAAATGGCCCAGGTTTCCTGCTGATCTTTTGAAAGATCGTCATAAACGGGCCATTCTTCACCTGTAGCCAGGTTGCGCAGATACAGCACCGACTTCAGCCTGACCCTTTTTACAAAAGCCAGCAGCTTTCCGTCGGGCGATATCTGCGGACGGCAGGCGCCGCCCGGTCCGCCGGTCACTTCTTCTATTTTACCGGTTTCGCGGTTCAGCCTCTTTATCGCGTAAATGCCTTTGTAGGGATCCTTGTTATATTGAAAATCCGGGCCCGGTGTCACATCCTCGCTCCAGTACAGGTATTTACCGTCAGGCGAGATGATAGGCTCGCCGGCATCCTGCTGGTCGTTCTTGCGCTTGGTCAATTGGATACCGTCGCCGCCATTGATGTTATACAGCCACATCTCGCCTGCACCTAATGAGCGGGTTGCGGTGAAATGTTTGCGTGCTACAATATACTGTCCGTCAGGCGTCCAATACGGGTTATTCAGCAGGCGGAAAGTTTCTTTGGTTATCGGGTGCTTGTCGGTACCGTCGCTGTTCATCACCCAGATGTTGTCGCCGCCGTCGCGGTCGCTGGTGTAGGCGATCATCTTACCATCAGGACTATAGCGCGGCTGCACGTCCCATGATTTGCCGGTAGTAAGCGTAGTGGCTTTGCCACCCCCGATGGGAATGGTATAAATGTCACCCAAAAGGTCGAACACGATATTTTGCCCGTCGGGGCTCACATCCAGATCCATCCAGGTGCCTTCGTCGGTCGTGATGGTTACCTTTTTCTGAGGGCCGGGAGGAGCGTCAACATTCCATTTTTGGGCGAAAAGAAGATCAGTGCAGAGAAGAAGCGCGAACGCCGTAAGCAGATATTTCATATTACAAGCAGTTAACGCCGCGAATTTAGAAATATTGGCGGATATGGGGATTTCGAATTAAAGAGGTTTGCGTTTTATATGGCGAACGCTGTTGATAATTATATCATCCCCCTCGATTTCATAGATGAGTATATAAGGGAAGCGGCTCGTCTTAATGCGCCTGTAATTTGGGTTGATAAATGAATATCTCAATGGATTATCAGTAAGATTTTGGTAACAGGTTTCTATTTCATCCAGCAACTCATAGCCCAAACCATCTTTTTGCTCTTCGTACCATTCAAAAGCTTCCCTGATTTCAAGAATGGCCTCGATTTGAAGCGAGATATTATAGGCCATTATTCGGCTTTCTCTGAATAATCATATTCTTAGCCTCCTGCCAGCCAAAAGTTTTACTCTCTCCGGTCAGGCGTTTTTCTTTACGCCGGTCAAATTCTTTTATATCCTCGTCGGTGAAGATATAATCCATTTCATCATCATTGTATTCTTTGGCCAGGGCAAACATCATTTTCAGGAGCTTTTCGTCCCCGTCGTCGATGTACTGATGTAGTTTTTGGCGAATATCTACTGTTTGCATAACTATGCCATTTTAACAAATTTAAGCATAAAATAAATATGCGCGTTGAACCAAATTCGAAATTGTAAATTCGACATCCGAAATTTCAGCATGACCGTCCAGGAAATCCTCAAACACTATTGGAACCACGATACCTTCCGCCCGATGCAGGAAGAGATCATTCAATCGGTGTTGCTGGGTCGGGATACGCTGGCGCTGCTGCCCACCGGCGGGGGTAAATCTATCTGCTTCCAGGTGCCGGCGCTCGCGAAAGACGGTATCTGCATCGTGGTTTCGCCGCTCATCGCGCTGATGAAGGACCAGGTGGAGAACCTGAAAGCCAAAGGCATCGATGCCGTCGCCGTGGTTTCCGGCATGAGCAGGCGCGAGATCGACCTGGCGCTGGACAGCTGTATTTACGGCCCGGTGAAGTTTCTTTACTTATCGCCTGAACGTTTATTATCTGAGCTGGTACGCGAACGCATTGCCCACATGGACGTGAACCTGATCGCCGTTGATGAGGCGCATTGTATCTCGCA
>JAFDZL010000541.1 GCA_018266935.1 Bacteroidota bacterium
AATAACCGGTCAATTCCGCCAGGTCGCCCGCCGCAGGCGTGGTCGCTCTCAGTGCTGTCACCGAGTCAATTCTCGTAATGCTCATAATGTTTGATTTCTTTAAGGTTTGTGATGAATCGATAAGATTGTTTCTTAACCCAAAGATAAATGATATATTTCCTAATAATTAAGTAGAATCACCGGAATATGCAGCGTATTTTCACGCATTTTTTTGGGTGTTTTTCACGGTTGCGGAGGAAAAGGATTTTGTTAAGAGCAGTATCTTCACTAAAAGAGAATTAAATAATAGTTAAATAATTGTTTGACTGACGAATGCAGATTCGGATAAAATGAGCAAAAACAAAAAAGCCTTAAGACTCCCGATGGTTATCGGGACGGCTTAAGGCTCTGAACTCCTATTGAGAGGCGGCTTTACTGCTTCACCCGTTCTCCCGTTCCGTCGAACATACCCATCATATTCGCCTTTACATGGTCGTCATCGTCTTTGCGCTCAACATTTACAGTCACATCGTAACCTTGTGCGGTAAAATAAAGCACGATTCCTTTGTCGTCGGTTTCAACTTTGGTTAGCGGAACATCCTTTTTGGTTTCCAGGTCCTGATAGCTGCCGCTCCACTTGCCGTCCTGCTGAACTACATTGAAGATAATATGCGTGTCGCCGTTAGGCAGGCCCTTGAAAAGGATATCCCATTTGCCGGCCAGGGCAGCTGTGGAAGCCGGAGTTGCAGCTGCGGCGGTTGTTGTGGTTGCAGCCGTAGTTGTAGCCGTTCCCTGTGCATGCATTTTGCCCGCGAAGCACATTAAAGCCGCGAGGCTTGCGAAGATCAGTTTGTACTTTTTCATTTGAATGAATTGCTAATTATTGAATTGATTAATTAATGTGTGTTCTTTACATCTCCCGGATCTTGCCGACGCTGTTTTTGACATTTACCAAAGGATCGGGCGCGCCGTCCTGCTCGATGAAGAAATGCTTCATGCCCGAGGTTTTCCGGTGATCGAAAATGCGTTTGAAGTCGATAAAGCCCTGGCCGACTTCCACTGGTTCGCTGGTCTTTTTGTTCATATCTTTCACATGCCACAACGGGATACGCCCCGGATATTTCTGGAAGATCTGCACCGGATCTCGGCCGGCAACGGAGGCCCAGCCAAGGTCAAGCTCGGATTTAACGAGGTCCTTGTCCGTGTGTTCCATGATATAGTCATAAGGAGCCACGCCATCTATCGGAACAAACTCCGCGTTGTGGTTGTGGAAGGCGAATTGCAGCCCGGCCTTTTTACAAGCCTCTCCCGCTTTGCTGAAAACCTCGACAGCCGCTTTCACGTCGTCCATCGTTTTCATGGGATAGGCCGCGCATACAAGGTAGCCTATTTTACCTTCCGCAGCGCCATCCACCAATTCCTGCAGGTTATCGCTTAGATTCGGCGCTTGTTTCATCTTTTCGAGCATCGGGGCGTACTGCTGCATTTTAGCTGAATCTTCTTTGGTATTTGCCATTTTCAGCAGCGCCGATAACGTGAACTTCACACCGCCAACGTGTGCCGACTGCCATTTCATGCCGCAGTCGCTGACCATTTTGGCGAATTCGGCGGGCTTGTAGCCATACCATACCCCTTTTGACGAGCCGGCGCTCTCCACTTGTTTAATGCCGATGGCCGCCAGTTTTTGGAGCGTCCCCTTAGGGTCGGTTTCCATCAATTTGCCCATGGTATATAGTTGAACGCCCACCGGGAGCGGCACCGGAGCCAACAGTTTCGCGGCGCGGCTGATTGCCGGGCTCATTGCCGCTGACATGATCGTTGTGTTGATCAAAAAATTACGTCTGTTCATGGTGATTTTGATTAATAGCTAAGTCCTGAACCAAATTTATACAGCGGGTCCTTCGAATCGTAAGGCATATCTTCCTTCTGGTTGCGCACGGCGTCCATCGATGATGGCAGTTCGATCGGCAGATGGCCCCCTGGTTTGTACTTACCGAAAACGACATCTAAAAAGGCCCGGTCACTTGATCCGAAATTAACCATGAACGCCTTAGCGTTCCGGTTGATCTCGGGCACCACAGCCGGGCGGTCGATATAGATATCGACAACCGTCGGTACCGTTTTTTCCAGAGCGAGGATATCCTGCAGCGCCTGGCCCTTGAAATCCAGGTCGCCCCAGTGGAACATCCCGGCGATGAAATTGCCTTTCGCCTCGGGTATTGGATAATTCGGCGATTGCAGCCTGATGATCGCGATATCCGCCTGTTTCGGATCGGTCACCACCGTGCCGTATTCGGCGGCGATCTTCGGGTTGATGTTTTTAATGTAGATATTCAGTTTGCCCGGCGCCAATGGCAGGGTATGACTGTCGTTTTTCAGCAAGGTGATCGACCGGCGCTGGGCATCCATACCGGCCTTCATAAATTCGTCGCTGCCAACGATAGCCGCCGCCTTCTTTTCGTCCACGAAAGGATTGTCGAACAAGCCGAGTTCAAACTTCAAACGCAGCAGCCTTGTTACCGATTCGTCGATGCGCTTTTCGCTCACTTTGCCTTCCTTCACCAATTTCACGATCACATCGGGCAGGTTCTCGCCGCCAAATTGGTCCACACCGGCGTCAATGATTCTTTGCACGCGCTCCTCTTTGCTTAGTTTCTCGACGCCCCATGCCCTTGCCGGGAAATCTATCGTTCCGATCTTAGCGTCGCTCACCAAACCCCAGTCGGTGCAAACCACGCCGTCATAATGATAATGCTTACGCAGCAGGTCGGTTATGATCGCTTTGTTATAAGAAAAACCAACTTCCGGGATATCTTTTTGGCCCATCGGAACGCCATAATAAGGCATGATGGCCGCGGTGCCTGCCTTAAATGCAGCCTCGAACGGTATCAAATGATATTTGAAGTTATTGCCGGGATAAACCTGGCCTTTTTGGAAAGCGAAGTGCGGATCCAAACCCTCTTTCTGAGGGCCGCCGCCGGGAAAGTGTTTGGTCATCATGGCGACGCTGTTAGGGCCCAGCTTTTCGCCCTGGTAACCTTTGATATAAGCTGTTGTCATACGCGCCGACAAAGCAGCGTCTTCGCCAAATGTGCCCGATATGCGCGGCCAGCGGGGTTCGGTTGCTAAGTCCACTTGTGGGTGCAGTCCTTGCCTAATTCCCGTGGCCAGGTATTCCTGCCGGGATATATTGGCAAAATGCTCCATCTCCTTTTCGTCGCCTATGGCGGCCATGCCCAGCGGGTCGGGCCACATGGAGAAGGTCTTGGCAGACATCGCGAAAATAGCCATACCACCCTGGTTCCTCGGGTCGGATGCGATAGTAAGCGGAATGCCGAGCCTGGTTTTTTCCTGTTCGTATTTCTGCATCCTGTTGTACCACATGGCCAGCGTGTCCGGCGCGGGCACGGCAAACAGGTTGAAATGTGTGATGTGATGTTTGTCGATCTCGTTGATGCCGACCGGCGACATATTGGCCAGAAAATTAGTTGCCGGTTTATCTTCGATACTACCATCGGCATTTACACGGACCGGGGAATAAAACATCATGCCTGCCTTTTCTTCAATGGTCATCTTTTTCAGCAGGTCCTGGATACGGTCTTCAATGGGCTGGCGGGGATCCTCGTACATGTCCAGCTTACCGTTTTTGTTCAGGTCAACGTAAGTGATATTGCCGTCGGTGCGGATGAGGCTTGATTGGGCGATCACCGTTGCAGGCAGTTTATTTTCTACTTTTCCGTGCGAAAAGGCAAATGCTGCGGCTATCATCCCGGTGCCTGCCACATACCAGATCGGTCTGTTAATTTTCATATTGTATCTCAGTTAATTGGTTTGTTTTGAATTGGTTAGAACGAGAGCGATTGCGAATGTAACCGCTTCGCCTTTCATTTTTTAAAAACTAAGAAATGAAGGTATGTAAAACTTTTTATACATTTATTAAAATTTAATAAATAATTTTTCCTTTGTACTAAATCGCATGGACGGGCTGCAGGAAATACAACATTTTTTTCACAAGGGTTACGAAGAGTACCGCCCCAATATTGTGGTTGACTGTGCTATTTTCGGGTACCACGACGGCCAGTTGCAGTTGCTTTTGGTGAAGAACAAAATATTCACCAAATGGTGCCTGCCGGGAGGCTATATACTCAAGGCCGAGAACCTGGCCCAGGCCGCAGCGCGAATTACGGCAGAGCGTACCGGCATCGAAAATTTATTTCTTAAGCAGTTCAAGGCATTCAGTGAACCCAACCGGAACCATCCCCATTCGGTTGACCAGGGAAAATTTTATGAATTGACGGGCATCCGCATCGGCGAAAACAACTGGTTGAGCGGTCCGACGGTTTCCATAGGTTTTTATGCGATCACCGATATTGTGAATGCCACGCCCAAAGCCGATTTTCTTTCCAGCGAATGCCGCTGGTTCCCGGTAGATAAACTGCCGCCGCTCGGTTTCGACCACGACGAGATGGTGCGCGAAGCTTTATTCACCATGCGGATGCACCTGTACCATTTTCCCATCGGTAAAAACCTGCTCCAGCAAAAGTTCACGCTCAAAGAGATCAAGCGTTTTTACGAGGTGATGTCGGGCAAGCAACTGAACCCATCCAATTTCCCCAATAAGCTCATCGCGCTGGGCCTCATCGTCAAGCTCGACGAAAAACTGAAGATCGGCGCACACCGTTCGCCTACTTATTATAGTTTCGATGAAGAAACTTATAATAAGGCGTTGGCGGAGGGGTTGGTGCTGGCGTAGGTATAGCGTTTATCACCAAGATGCTTTAGAACGTACTAACTGAAAAGAATGCAATAGTCGGAATATTCCAAATTCTACAAACTAAAAAACTTACCTCGTCTGTTCAAGCACTCCCATCTCTATAGATTAGGGATCAATTGCACTTTAGATCATATGTTTTGTCATATTAATAGTATAATTGGGAAAGTTTTTACATGGCTATAAATCCTAACATAAAGAAAATTCTTCAGAATATTAGGATCAAACGAGAAGAACAAAATATTACGCGACTTCAACTAGAAACCGATTTAAATCTGGGCACAGGTTGGATAGAAGCAGTTGAAAGCGGAGATATTGATCCTCCGTTCGATTTGGTCTTAACAATTATCGAATCACTCGGAATTGATTTTAGTGCTATTGTGTCTAATGTCGAATTTGAAAAAGGATTATCGTTAGATAGAAAGATCAATCCTATTCAGAATAAACAGGATTTAATTTTGAATTTTAAATATGGTGATTATGACGCTTCATATACATTGAAAAATGCTACCATAGGATCGTTTTCCTCTGTATTGTCAGAATTTAGGAACGCATATAGTAAAAGTGATGCTATTATCTTAAGCTTTTTCAAGGCAATCGAAGTATGGCCAAATGTAAATCCATCAGATATATGGTTATTTATTATTTCTAAAATTTATCAAGATCGATATAATCACGCATCATCAGAAATCAACCGGGATTTTTCACAAAGTTGGAAAAGAGCGAGTGGATGGGCTTTGGAAGAAGTATTTGCCAGGCACTATCAAGAAACGTTGATGGAGCATGGGATTCTTATTGGGGTGTTTTCTAAGAAAAAGAAGATTGAATTGCTAAATAAAATGCGCTTAAATTATGCTGTGGAAGCAAATAAGGCCGACGTTCTTCTCATAAATACCAGGGGTGGTAATTATGACTGTTTTGGGGTTGCTCACATTAAAGCAAGTATTGCCGAAAGAAGACAGAATGATCAAAACTTTAGCGGCGCGCTTCTTGCAAAGAATTTTTTCTCACCCTTCGTCACTATGGATTGCAAAGCTTTCCCTTCCAGTACTCCAAATAATAGAGGCGAATTGGGCGGCGTAATTGGCAGCGATGATGATTTGCGCAACGATAAGCGGAAAGAGTTTGAAGAGGAAGGCTACTTTTCAGCATGTTTTTCCTACAATTCGAATACTAATCCAACACCGGAAGGTCAAAAAGCGACGTCACGTATTTATAAAATGGATTTCAAAAACGTCAATGATGAATTTACTGAATTAGTAATTGCATCCCGTAACCGACTTTATGGTCGATAGGATTAACGTCTTGTAATCTTTTATTAGATTCCTGAACATGGCTATGTTCTATTTCAAAACCAATAAATGAGCATCCCAACTTAATAGCAGCTAAACCTGTAGTCCCCGAACCGGAAAAAGGATCAAAAACAATCACATCCTTGCCCTTTTTTCCATACGCCTCAATGCACCGTTTTGGGAGCTCAATTGGGAACCTGGAAAAATGCGCTTCCCCTTCAATTTTTTCATTGGCAAACTCCCAAATACTTCCAACGGGCGGCATTACTTGAAAATCATGATCTTCATTTTTGGATAGTAGATAGATGGGCTCATGTTGCCTATGTGGCCGCCTGCACCGGCCTTCTGGCATTGGATTCTTTTTCTTCCATATCACTTCTCCACGAAAAAAATACCCTTCCTCGCATAAGTTTATAACCAGCCTATAAGTCAAGGCTAATAAATTACCATATTTCAACCAACCAACATTACGATCGACAAATTGCTTCCTTTTTGCTCTTGGCTTTGTATAAGCCGAGTTGTTTTCATTCAACCCATTTTTGTCCGCGCCCAACGAACTATAGATATGATCTTCAACTTTCCAATTAACGGGGGTATTATATGCATCACCGATATTTATCCACATAATGCCTTCAGGTTTGAGCTTTGGCAATACTTTGCTAAACACATCGGTTAAAGAATTTAAATAGTCTCTTGGATCATCTTCTATACCAACACCATTCGACAGTCTTTGGCCCCAATAAGGGGGACTGGTTACAACGATATCAATGCTTGAATCGGGCAACTGATCTATCAAATATGCGCAATCGCCTTCGTAGACTTTATTCAATTCAAAGTCACCAATCGTTTCGAGAGTCGGATTCCTGTTTTCCATTTACACGTTTCTTACAATAAGATTAGATTTCTCAAATATCTTTGTTAAATTTCAATATGCCAAAAAATTTAGTAATTTATATTGGTTTTACAAATTAATTTGATTTCTAATATCTATTTTAGTTGGATTGTCCATAAAGATAGAAAACTTAGTATAACTAAGCAAATTTTTTAATCATTTTATGCCTAAAAGCCTAAAAACAAAATTTGAATTAGCTGTAGTCAACCATGTAATCCAGGCAAGGAAAGCAAAGGGCCTGTCTCAAAATGACATTGCTAAAATATTAAAGCTTTCAAGAGGTTTTATTGGTCAAGTTGAAAGCCCCAATAGCCCAAGCGTATATAGTCTCAATCATCTAAATAAACTTGCCTATGAGCTGCAGTGCTCGATTCGTGATTTTATCCCTAGTTCTTCAATCGGTGATTGACGGCCGAGTTAAATTTATTGGCCTCCACCCTTGCAGGTCTTGCCGCCCGCAAGCAATGCAATCACATATGCATCAACGCCACCACCAGCAAACCCCACGCAACAAATTCCGGGATTAACCGCAATGGGCTCAGCGCCATCCATTGCTTTACTATCGCTTTAAGGCGGCCCGCCTCGATCTTTTCGGGCTGCATGATCTTCTGGATCATAACGGGGATGAAATAACTGAAGGTGAAAACGCGATTGATGAAAATAGCTATGGCAGCTGCCAGCCAGTAACCGAGCGCCGGGCCATGATACAGGCAGGCCATAACGATATTGACCATCGACAGCAAAACCTGCGCCGGCGACACCAGCGGCCAGAAACGTTTGGCCGCATTCATCATCCCTGACAATTCCAGCTTATTCCGCAACGTGCGCGGATCGACATCGTGCTTCCAGTTGGGATAGATGACCAGTATCTCATAAAGCCCGCCGCCCATACTCAACGTAACCGTTAAAAAGAGCAGCAAAATTGCAATGGTGTGTATCATGCTGCCAAATTAGCGCCGATTGTTTTGGCATGTTAGTGCTTTTCGGTCAGCGGGGGTATTTTATCGGTAAACCGGGACAATAGCTATATATTTATATTTATATAGATAATACAATAAAGCTCATTATTAGTATATTACGCCTTACCTGGCCACCACAGTTTTATGAAAAGATTCCGCCCCCTGTTATTACTGCTTTTGCTACCCGTTCTGGGTGTTGCGCAGCAATCCCATATTGACAGTCTGAAGCAGGCATTAAAAACTGCCCGAACGGACTCCGCACGTTTTAGAAGGCTAATGGACCTGGGCTGGGCATATGCTGAAATAAACAGGGATACGGCTATGATCTATTGCGAACGCGGGCTTGCGCTCGTAAAAAAGAATGGTTACGAGCTCAACCGGGCCTTTGCGTTATGGCAAAAAGGCTACATATTAATGCATCTGGGTAAATTCCCCCAATCGCTGGCTAGTTTCCAGGAAGGGCTTAAACTGGCAGAAGACCCGGCGAATGAAAAGAATCTTTGGTGGGTGGTCAAAAACATGCGCGATGGGCATAGGGGACGCATTGCCGCCATAGCAAACCTCCACCACACTCTTGGCCATTTAATGGGCGCCACCGGTAATGTCGAACAGCAAATCCTCAATTATAAAATAGCCCAGCCATTGGCTATAGAGATCGGCGACAAAGGACTACAGGGTTTGATCATGCTGAATCTTGGCGCTGTTTACAATAGGCTTAACCGGTTAGATTCTGCATTGATGTTTGAGCAAAATGCCGAACGGTTAATGAATGGCCCCGGGGGGTTGAAGAAATATCTTGGGAATGTTTACCGGAATATTGGATCAATCTATTTAAAAAAACAAAATAAGGAACTTGCGCTGAAATATTTCTACCAGGGAATAAGCACCAGCCAAAGGCAAAATAACTTTGCTGACTTAGCATCCGGGTATTCCGATTTGACCGATTATTACCTGGCAGAAAAACAAAAAGATTCCTCCATTTTTTATGCACGAAAAAGGCTTGAGCTTTCAAAGGCAATGGGCCCCAGGGATTTGGGGCCGGCCTATGAAGCCATGTATAAAAGCTATGCGCTTGTTGGCAATACGGATAGCGCCTATAAATACCAGGGCCTTGCACTTGTGGCAGTGGACAGTACTTATAAAGCTACCACCAAAAGTTTAACCGATTTTCAGAAACTGTCATTCCAATCGCAGCTCCATGCCCAGGACCTGGAAAAGGAAAAGGAGGCTATCAAAACCCGCATCCGAACGTATGTGCTGCTGGCGGCCATTGTCATTTTTATGTTGATAGCGGGCATATTTTACCGCAACAACCGGCAAAAACAAAAAGCAAACCATTTGCTCCATGAGCAAAAAGAGGAAATAGAGGCCCAGCGGGATAGCCTCGACGAGGCGCTGCAGGAATTGAAGAATACCCAAACCCAGTTGGTTCAGCGCGAAAAAATGGCATCACTGGGCGAATTAACCGCCGGTATTGCGCACGAGATACAGAACCCGCTCAACTTCGTCAATAATTTCTCCGAAGTAAATACCGAACTGCTCGAAGAGCTGAAAGCAGAAAGCGCAAAGCCGAAAGCTGAACGGGATGAGCAACTGGAAACGGAACTGATTGACAACCTGATTGAAAACGAGAAGAAGATCAACATGCACGGCAAGCGCGCCGACTTCATTGTAAAGGGCATGCTCGAACATAGCCGAACCAGTACGGGCGAAAAACAGCCTACCGATATTAATGTGCTTTGCGATGAATTCTTCAAGCTGTCATACCATGGTTTACGGGCAAAGGATAAGAACTTTAATGCTGAATTAGTAACCCATTTTGATGGCAAGCTTCCCCAAATAAATATCGCTCAGCAGGACATTGGCCGGGTACTCATTAACCTGATAGGCAATGCTTTTTATGCGGTTAATCAAAAAGCTAAGACTGCCGGCCCGGACTATAAACCGACTGTCGAGGTCAGTACCAGTCAGCAAAACGGCTCTGTAATTATCTCAGTAAAAGATAACGGTAACGGTATTCCCGAAGCAATAAGGGATAAGATCATGCAACCCTTCTTTACTACCAAACCTACTGGCGAAGGAACGGGTTTGGGCTTATCGCTGAGTTATGATATTGTGGTGAAGGGGCATAGTGGAAAGATCAATGTGGACAGTAAGGAGGGTGAGGGCTCGGAGTTTACTATTCAATTGCCGGTATCTTAATATTTTCATATTATTATAGTTTATATCATAAGGCTTATCTTGTAGCGATCAAGCCTTTATACCTTGCCGACGACAATTTTTATGAATAAGCTACTCGCCTTATTGCTCTTATTCCTCGCAGCAAATTGCTATGCCCAGGACAAGCCTGTTAACATTTCTCAAAAAATGTTCAACCCGAATCTTGATTTTGTAGCTATGGGTCGGTCGGATGGCTGGTATTTCAGGGCGGGCAATGATACCGCCTGGGCCAAAAGTGATATCAGCATGGAGGGATGGCAAAAATTGGCTCCGCTGGACCTAACGGCAAAACATGCGGATAAAAATGGAAGGGTTGAAGGGTGGTTCAGGATAAAAATAAAAGTCGATAGTACTGTCAAAGCAAAAGGTCTTGTGATCGCTTACGACAGTTATGCGCCGGCCGATATTTACCTTAACGGCAAGCTGCTTGGTTCGTTTGGCAGCACCGGGCTTTATGGGCGTCCTTATGCCGAATACGATGCAAATCTCTTTAGTACGAGGCTGCCGCTTAAACTGAAACAAGGGGAACAGTTCACCTTAGCACTGCATATCGTCGACAGCCTGGCGCGTATCGTACCCGTAAAGTTAAGATCTGAGTGGAGAAATCAAGCCGATGTCATTGTAATTTGCGGAGACGATAACTTCCGCCTTGGCCTCACTGATTTCCTGGCTTTTACTAAAAGTTACTCCGTCTGGCTTTCAGTGAGTTTCACATTATGTGTTCTTTTTTGGTTACTCGCGTTTCAAAACAGGCGGGAAAGGGTGCTGTTGCTGATCGCTTGCTGTTCGACATTTTTTGTGGGATCTTTCTATGTATTTTCACTGCGGCTTAGCTTACAACACGCATCGTCGTCGACTTTCATTGTTTACGATTTTTTGGGAAATCTTAGTTTGGGGCTTTTCCTGTCCTCAATACCAATAGTAATAGCCGAAGTTTTTAAGCGCCGTATCTTATTATGGGTGAAAATGACGCTGGCTATTATCGCTTTTTATTCGGGCGCAGGCTCTTATGTGCCGGATGGGGTAATGACTATAATCGCGTATGCGCTCCTTCTTTTTCCAGTAGGGGTTAGCCTGTATTACATTATATCATCATGGAAAAAGCTCAGAGGGGCGCAATGGAGCATTGTTGCCGGCATCCTGGGATCAATTCTTTTCTTCGCGACCCTTATCATTGCCGGCATGTTATGGCCGGGACAGGTATTTATTGACTTCGGAATCGGTTATTTTTTATATACAGGTTGGCTGCTTTGTTTCCCGGTTTCCATGCTGGTGTATGTCGCCATGCGTTTTAAAGAAATTATAAAGGAAGTGCGGCACAATGCAGACCAGGTTGTGCAGCTTTCTGAAGAGAAAAAGCAGGAAGCACTAAACCGGCAAAAATTGCTCGAAGAAGAAGTAAATCGCCAAACCGCTGAGATAAGGGCCGGCCAGGCCAGGTTGATCCAGTCCGAAAAAATGGCCTCGTTGGGCGAACTGACAGCGGGTATCGCACATGAGATACAAAATCCGCTCAATTTTGTTAATAACTTTTCCGATGTGAACCAGGAAATGCTTGAGGAGCTAAAAGCCGAAAGCGAAAAGCCAAAAGCTGAAAGGGATGAGCAGTTGGAAATTGAACTAATTAATGATCTTTTAGAAAACGAAAGGAAGATAAACCACCACGGCAAACGCGCAGACGCCATCGTGAAAGGCATGCTGCAGCATAGCCGGACATCGTCGGGTCAGAAGGAACCGACAGACATTAATGCGCTCGCTGATGAATATTTGCGATTAGCCTATCACGGTCTGCGGGCTAAGGATAAAGATTTCAATGCTGAACTGATCATAAATTTAGATGACAAGCTGCCGAAAATCAGTGTTATCCCACAGGAAGTCGGTCGGGTGCTGCTCAATATCATCAACAATGCCTTTTATGCCGTTCAGCAAAAGGCTAAAACTGCAGAACCTAATTACAAACCGGCTGTGGAAGTAAGTACAACGCAGCAAAATGGCTCGGCCATCGTTTCGGTGAAAGACAATGGAAACGGGATACCCGACGCAATAAAAGACAAGATCATGCAACCATTCTTTACTACCAAACCTACAGGTGAAGGAACCGGGCTGGGTTTATCGCTAAGCTATGATATAATAGTGAAGGGACATGGAGGGAGTATTAACGTTGAGACGCGAGAAAATGAATACACAGAATTTACAATCTTATTGCCTGTTTAATGAAGAAATATGCTTTAGCGATCATTTTGTCGCTCACTACAATAGCTTACTGCGCGGGGCAGCAAAGTCCCGCTGAAATAACAAAGCGAAAAAGCGAACTGAGCCGGGCAAAAACTGACTCCGCGCGGATACAACTGCTATTGGCCATTGGTGGCAGTTACCGCTTTTCAAAGGTCGACTCCGCTATCTATTATAGTGACAAGGCAGCTGCTCTGGCCCGAAAAACACACTTTTGGATTTTGGAGGCCCGTGCATTGAGCGACAAAGGCTCTATCATTCTTGACTCCGGTGATATTCCACAAGGCTATACTTACATGTTGCAAAGTCTTAACGAGATCAGCAAAGCCGGTGATGACAGTATCGCGCTCGTTGTTCGCGGCGCTGTTGAGAACAGGCTGGGCAACCTGTTTATGGAACTGGGTGAATACAACACGTCGATCAGGCATTACAGGGCTTCAGTTTCTTTTTACGCCAGATCGCTTTACCCGGCTGTGTATAACGGGTGGTCCAACATCGGCAATGATTATGAATTAATGGGCAACCTGGACTCGGCGAAATACTATCAGCGGCGCGCTTACGACTACGCGAAAAAAGACACTACAGAGACCCTCCTTTTTGTCTATTCCGAACTGGAAGGGCGGCTCGGTAATATTGAGAACGACCTGGGGAATTACAAGGCCGCGTTTTCATGGTACCGGAACGGTGCGTATAACGCTGCGAAACAGAATGATCTGCGCAATCTTTCCCTATTGTATCTAAACCTTTGTGAGTTATTCAACAAAGTTGCCCAACCTGATTCGGCGCTATACTATGCCAGAAAAACATTGGTAGTTAGTAACCGGGTGTCTATGAAAAAATCCGAATACCAGGCTGCCGAATTGCTTGCCACCCTGTTTAAAGCCAGGCGCCAGCCTGATAGCGCGTTATTTTACCTGTCATTGGCCGAAAGAGAAAAAGATGAACTGTT
>JAFDZL010000542.1 GCA_018266935.1 Bacteroidota bacterium
AATAAAGTTCCAAGGTTGTCGAATGATAGAAAGATTGTTGACGAGTTGATAAAATACAAATTAAAATAAAAAGGGATGTCACCCTGAGGCGCTCGAAGGGTGAGCAGAAGGGCCTCACCCCGCATGCTTCGGGTGCCTTAGCATGACAGCCCACAAATGAGGTCGCTAAAACGATCTGAATTATGAGTTTGAAAAACATCGCCATATTAGGCTCGACAGGCAGCATCGGAACACAAGCACTGGAAGTGATCGGTGAAAACCCTGACCTGTTTCATGCCTATGTGATCACCGCGCAAAACAATGCCGAACTCCTCATTCAGCAGGCGTTAAAACATAAGCCGGCTTATGCCATTATCTGCAACGAGAAATATTACATGCGGGTCAAAGATGCGTTGGCGTCAACCGATGTAAAGGTTCTGTGCGGGATCGGCGCGATCAATGAAATAGTTACCGATGAACACATCGATATCGTGCTTACTGCCATGGTTGGCTTCGCAGGGCTGGAACCGACGATCAATGCGATCAAAGCCGGTAAGGACATCGCCCTTGCCAATAAAGAAACATTAGTGGTGGGGGGAGAACTGATCACCGGTCTTGCCAAACAAAAAGGTATAAACATATTACCTGTTGACTCAGAACACTCAGCGATATTCCAATGCCTTGAGGGCGAGGATAAAAGTCATATCGAAAAGCTGATCATTACCGCTTCCGGCGGACCTTTCAGGGGCAAAGGTGTGGAATTCCTGGCCGATGTGACTCCGGAAGCCGCGTTGAAACATCCTAACTGGGTAATGGGTTCCAAGATCACTATCGACTCCGCATCACTGATGAATAAGGGCCTCGAGGTGATCGAAGCCAAATGGCTTTTTGGTATCGAGCCGGATAAAATAGAGGTGGTGGTGCACCCCCAATCCGTTATTCACTCGATGGTACAATTCCACGATGGCTCGATCAAGGCGCAAATGGGTTTGCCCGATATGAAACTGCCTATCCAGTATGCGCTGGCTTATCCGTCACGCGTCAAAAACAATTTCCGCCGATTTGACTTTACAAAATATCCAAGCCTCACTTTCGAAAAACCTGACACAAAGACATTCCGCAACCTGGCGCTGGCGTTCGAAGCTATAAAACAGGGCGGTAATATGCCATGTATTGTCAATGCCGCTAACGAAATTGCCGTGGCCGGATTTTTGAACGGGGGAATCGGGTTTGTAACAATGAGCGATGTTATCGAGTCTTGTATGCGCAAGATCGAATTCATCGAAAAACCTTCGCTGGAGGATTATTTGAATACCGATAGGGAAACGCGCATCTTTGCGCAGCATTTAATTGAGAAAATACCGTTAAGAACGTTTACGAATTGATATAAATACAGAATGAGTATAGTGATCATGGTGGGCCAGCTATTATTGGGCCTTTCTATTTTAGTTATTTTACATGAGTTCGGGCACTTTATCGCTGCCCGCGCTTTTGGCATCAAGGTGGAGAAGTTTTACCTGTTCTTCGATGCCTGGGGCATAAAGCTTTTCAAATTCAATTATAAGGGAGTCGAATACGGCATTGGCTGGCTGCCGCTGGGCGGTTATGTGAAGATAGCCGGTATGATCGACGAGTCGATGGATACCGAGCAACTGGCCGGTCCGCCGCAGCCCTGGGAATTCCGTTCAAAGCCGGCCTGGCAGCGCCTCATCGTGATGCTGGGCGGTATTACGGTAAATATCATCGTCGGCATATTCATTTTCTGGATGCTGACCGTCAGATACGGTGAAACCTATATTCCGATGAGCCATGTGAAATACGGCATTGTTCCAGGGGAGATCGGTAAAAAGATTGGTTTGAGAGCCGGCGACCAGGTGGTGGGCATCAACGGCAAGCCTGTGGAAAGGTTTGAAGACGTTACCAATCCTAAGGTGTTCCTGGATAATAGCGTCCTCAATATTCAGCGCGGCAATGAGCATGTCAATATTACCGTACCCACTAATATTCTGAACGATATTTCGGGCAAAGGTATAGACGGGATCAATGACTTTATAGAACCTGCTCCGAGGGCTAAATTCAGCATCGACTCTGTTTATGGGAATGCAAAAAAAGCCGGCCTGGAAGTCGGTGACAGCATCATAGCCGTGAACGGGCATCCGGTCGTTTATTTTGACGAACTCTATGATCAGTTGTCAACCAACAAGAACAAACAAGTTACATTGTCGGTGATAAGAAATAAAAACGCTGAAATGCAAATGCCGGTAACTGTCGATAAGGATGGTCGCATCGGCTTCAAAAGGCCAACAAAAGAAGTTTTGCCTAAGGATACCACTATCCACTATAGCTTTTTTGCATCGCTGCCGGTTGGAGGGTCAAGGGCATGGGCCAATTTTGTGAACAATGCCAAAGGACTTAAAAAGATATTTACCGGGCAGGTAGCCGCCAATAAAGCGGTTTCGAGCCCGATTGGTATCGCGCAAATGTACGGCAGCCAGTTTGACTGGATCAAATTCTGGAGCCTGACGGGCTTTATTTCTATGGTACTGGCATTGATGAACCTGCTTCCTATTCCTGCATTGGACGGGGGGCATGCTGTATTCCTGCTCATTGAAATGATCAAAGGCAAACCGCTAAGCGATAAATTCCTTGAGAAGGCGCAGATAGTCGGTTTCGTATTGCTGATCTGCCTGATGGTATTCGCGTTTGGTAATGATATATTGAGGCACTTCCATCATTGACCGGATAGTTAAGAAAGCAAAAACGCCTCCGATAAATCGGGGGCGTTTTTGCTTTTATAGTTTTGTTATTTAAACCGCGGGCTCCGAAGGTTCGGGATCGAAAGCCGAACGTTCCTTCTTAAAGATCGCTGCGCCTATAAGTCCAATGAGCATGCCTGCGATCGCAGTGCCTATTATAGCACCGATTACAACTAAAACCATTCCCATCTTATTCATAAACTGCATCCCCTGGTCAACCTGGTCGCTTGAGAGACCCTTTGCTTCCATAGCAGCACGCTGCTCCTCGAGCATTTTTGTGTACATATCGGGGCTCAGGTAAGCATAATACAGGTAGATAAATACCGCCAGGATAAGGCCTGAATAAACTCCATACCGCCATGCTATATTAAACCCTTCGCCGAATTTCATATATCCCCCGAGCTGGTCCCTGTACTCCTTTTGTCCTAAAAATAAAAAAGCAATAAACGGTAAATAAGAGACATATCTTACAGGTGAAGTCACCCCTATGTTGGCGAATTGAAAAACATAGGTGAGTACGATTCCTGTAACAATGTTGATCAGTGTCCATTTGATGGCTACACCGTTGGGATTTGGTTTGGCATTTTCCATTATGTCGTGTTTAAGTGTTTACTAAAATTAGTAAACATTAATTGACAAATACTACGATTAACGGAAAAATAATGGATAGCCCTATTGAGTAGTGTCGGTATAGGTTTGGTATTCCGGAGGGTTCCTCTTCAACAGCGCAGCAAAAATAAGCGCCGGAATAAACAAAAGAATAAACGTAAAAACGTACCCTTGGATCATAGCTCCCGTCGTGATATTCTTCTCTTCATCAAGTTTTTTTTGTATTTCGGCCTTTTTCTTGGCGATATCTGCTTGACTTTTACCGCTTTTCTTCAAACTTTCGGTTGTCGCATTCATCATCGCAGCTTCACTTTTTTGCACCATTCCTGGTTCAACGAATTTGGCGAAAGCCACGTCTTTGCCGACTACCTGGATAGCATAATTTATCACAAACATGATGAAAATACCTGTAACTGCTTGCCTGAAAGTCCAATATCCGCCGATGCTTTTCCGCAGATTAAAGCTAAAGATCAACGCGACAATTAGCGGAATAACGAAAGAAAAGATCGTCTGCGTTATTACCATCTGCAATGCGCTTTCTTCCGTGTTGATAAGCACATAATAAGAAGCAATGCTGAATGCCAGCAAAACTATACCGAGAATTACGCCTCTGATTGCCGCAGCCTTGCGGATCGTATTTTCTAATGGTGTCATCAGTTTAGTTGAAATTGGCTAATATCTCCAGCACCGCCATGCCGAAGCCTTTATCGGGCGCATTTTTGGCGATCTCATCTTTTTCCTGTACCGACGGGTTGGTATTGTGAAAGAAGCACATCAGCGGGTAAAATATTTCTTTGATCTCGGAATCCTCCGGCATCTGTTGGGCGATACGGCCAATCTCCGCAACCGAACTTTCCATCAACATTTGATTTTCGATCACGGGTTCATAAATACGGTGCTCGTCCTGGAACTCGTCTTCATCAACCAGCAGGAATTCCTTCAGGTAATCTTCCAATTCGGGCTCAATATCTTCATCGGCACATTCGTTCAGGTAAAGCAGCAGGTTCAGCAGTTCGGTGCCCCGGTCAAGCGTTTGCTCTTCTATTTCTTCCCATTCCTTGGTTTCAAGGTAATCATCCTCCAGCTTTTTGACATCCTCGCTGAAAAAGTTGATCAGCAGCAGATCGAAAAAAACCTCGCGCAAGGCTTCAATTTTAGGATTATCGTCAAATACCGAATCGAGCGCACCCACTTTTTTGAGGAAGACGTCCTGCGCGGAAAATACGGCGGTGAATTTGGAAGTAAGTGCTGTCGCGTCAATATTGTTATAAGCCGAAAAAGCGCTTAATGCGGCTTTGATGGCAGCCGCTGCTTTATGGTCGATCATGATCTGAAAAGCTTGTTGTTATTTACAGTTATCAAAACTGCGCCTTTAAGTTTTTGCCCGATGAAGGGCGAATTATAAGATTTTGACCTGTTATTCTCTTTATTGAATATCCATTCTGCTTTTTCGTCGAAGATCACCAGGTTGGCCTCCTGCCCTTCCGCGATCACAGGCACATCAAGTCCTAAAATCTTCCGCGGGTTGATGGCCATTTTCTCAACGATCGTTTCTACCGTCAGGCCGGCTTTCAGGGCGATAGAAAACGCTGTCTGCAAATTGATCATTCCAAATTCGGCAACTTCGAACTCTACGTTCTTAAATTCAACCTCGTGCGGGGTGTGCTGCGATGTGATGGCGTCTATCGTGCCGTCTTTTAAACCGTTCAGCAGGGCCTTGACGTCCTTTTTGGTACGCAGGGGTGGTTTCACTTTATATTGACTGTCGAAGCCCAGTAAGGCCTCGTCTGTCAGCAGCAGGTGGTGCACTGCCACATCGCAGGTTACCTGCAAGCCTTTCTTTTTAGCTTCTTTGATTAAGGAAACCGACCGCTCGGTTGATACTGTAGTAAAGTGGATCTTCGAGCCGGTGTATTCGGCCAGGTAGAGGTCGCGGGCCACCATCAGCTCTTCCGCAAGCGCCGGGATTCCCTTCATGCCCAGCAAGGTGCTCACCTCGCCCTCGTGCACCTTAGCCTTACCCGCTATGGCGGTGTCCTCCGGAAATGATATAACCAAACCTTCAAAGCCTTTGGTATAGAGCAGCGCGCGTTCCATCAGGCCGGCATCCTGCACCGGGCGGTTGCCGTCAGTGAACGCTTTGGCGCCATGAATATGCATGTCGTACATTTCCGCCAGGTCCTTCCCTTCCCTTTTGTACGAGATAGCGCCCATTGGATGCACATCTACAAGGTTATTCTTAGCCTTGTTCATCAGGTATTCGATCTCGGCTTTAGAATGCACCGGCGGCACTGTGTTTGGCATTAGGGCCACGCCGGTGAATCCGCCGGCCGCAGCAGCCAGCGTACCTGTTTTCAGGTCTTCCTTGGTTTCCATGCCCAACTCTCCGATATTGCAGTTGAGGTCAAAAAAACCCGGTGAAAGATATTTTCCCCGGGCGTCAAAAGTTTCCGCGTCCGAACTGATCTTTTTGCCGATCTTAACGATCTGGCCTTTTTCGATCAAAACGTCGGCAACTTGCTGGGAAAAGGGCGAACCCGGGTCGGAGATCGTAGCTGATTTGATAAGCAAATTCATTTGCGCTGCTTTGGGATAGAATATGTATCTTCTTACACCGGCTTTGCAACCTGCTGTATGCCAGGATTGTAGAAACGCACCAGCAGTATTTCCGCAGCCAGGAAGATCAGGGCCAAAATGACACAAAGTTTCCACAATTGCAGGCGGA
The DNA here is from genome assembly GCA_018266935.1 of Bacteroidota bacterium. GTDB lineage: Bacteria > Bacteroidota > Bacteroidia > Sphingobacteriales > Sphingobacteriaceae > Mucilaginibacter. Next base: position 6,070 of record JAFDZL010000542.1, read on the forward strand.
AGTTTAACTGAGCCACTGCGCTCTTTAACGAGCCTGGTCCGGGCTGCAAAACGTTGCCGGCCTGCGGGAAGATTTGCTTCAAATCGGAGGATGCAAAATAGCTCATATCCGATTCTTTCCTGTTATCATTAAATGCTATCGCCGAAACCAAACTGTCCTGCCTTTTCAGGTCATAAATTCCGGTCTCCTGTAATTGATCGGATATGAATAATTGTGTATTCTCTCCCCGCTGCCGGAGATCCGGGATTATGGCGTGGCCGCCCCTGATCAGTTTCAATACCTGTTTTTCATTTACCTGCACCGGCGGTACTTCGATGCTTTCGTCGCGGCCCAGGGTGTAGAACAAGGGCTGATCATGACCGCTCAGCAATGCGATACGCAGCATGATGGGGACAAAGAGGGCGTGGCGCTGTAAATTGCTGTAATTATCGTTGAGCGGAACGGCAGATATATAAACTTTGCCTTTACCGCTATTGTACCCCGACCAAAATGCCTGCCTGCCGGGCAGTTCCATCAGGTTTTCGCCCCTCGCCGCTGAACTCAGTTGGTAATGCTTTTTGACCGAAGGCAGGTCGGGATTTTGCGGATACGATTCGAATATGTTCTTAAATACCGGGTTTTGCAGGTTGATGGCCGAAACTTTTGCTGAGACCGAATCGATCTTGTCCGGCCAGGCGGCGTTTATGGATTGCAGAAAGTCTTTATAATTGGCCAGGTCCGCTTCATCAGCCGGGAAGAATACGAGCGTGCCGCCATTGTTCACATAAGCTTTTAGCTGCTGTGCAAGCCCTGTCGAAACTGTCCGGACATCGCTCATCGCAATAACGGGATAGGCGCCAAGCGAAGCATAATCCACATTGCCGTCTGTCACGCGCTTTGCTGCAAAAAAAGGATCGGTTGCGAAAACGGCTTTGAGAAATAGATTTTCCGTTCCGCCGTCGATCAGTAAGACAGGCAATTGCTGCTTCACATTAAAGGTGAACCAGAAATCGTTATCAAACGTGACCGGGTTATCCTGCAACTGAATATGACCCCGCTGCCAGCCACTTTGCAGACCCGAGAATGACAGCGTATCGTCCTGCACCGCGTGGGCATCCAATGTGTAAGCACCTAAAGCTTTTTGTTCATTATTAATGATCAGCTTCAAAGCCACCTTTTCGGCTTTTTCACCGGCATAATTATGCAGTTTCACGACCAGTTTTTCATTTTCACCAGGGCGGTGTACTGCTGCCAGCATCGAAACCGAGTCAACCGCCACATTGGGCAATTCGCTTGCCGTCAGTTGAATTAAATTGTAATGGACGCTCTTATTTGCCTTTGCCGTGTTACCGCCGGCCATGTTCTTTTGAAAATCGGAGATGATATAAGCTGATCTTGCGACGCCCTGCTGTTCATCAAGCAGTCCCTCCTGCCGGTTGATGATCTGCTGCAGCGTACGGCTTTGCGGGCTGATCTTTACCGCGTCAACCGCGTCGTCAAACTCATCCCGGCTCAACAAGCGCTGGTGCTTCCCCTCAAAATCCTGTGTCAGCAATTGAAAGCGGTCGTTTATGCTATAAGCCGAGGCAATTTCCTTAGCGCGGCGTTTTGCCTCGTCCAGCAAAGAACCTTCCTTATTGAGCGTCTGCATAGAATAGGAATTATCTACGAAAATGCTGAGTGCCTGCTGTTTGCCCGAGTTCACCGTATTGCTGCCTGGTATGAACGACCTGGCAAATGCCAGTACGAGGAATAGGATAGTGAGTAATCGCGCTGCCAGTATCAGCCGCTCTTTTAAGTTCCTGCGCGACGCCTGCTGTTCCTGCACTTCTCTCAGGAACTGTACATTGCTGAAATACACCTTTTGATATTTGCGGAAATTGAACAGGTGTATAACGACTGGTATGGCCAGCGCCGCTAAAGCAAAAAGAAATGCGGGATACAGGAAATGCATGAATAGCAAATTTGCGATTTTATGTGCAGATGTGCGAATATGCAGATATGCAAATTGCACTTAAAACAAACGAGGCACATCGTATATTTATTTTGCATGAATTGGCATATCGGATGCTCAGATTTGCATCATGAAGATTGGCGGGGCGTTTTCTATCTCAAAAAGTCGGCCTTAAAGAAGAATTGCGGACATTTTAAGATGGACGCTTCGGGGTTACTTAACAGGCGGTTTTGTGGAGATACAAAAAATTTGATGGCTTATCGTGATGGATCAACCTGTAGCCGGAATCAAGCAACACCTCGTTCGTTGACTCTATCCTTTCTTTTGATCTTTTAGACGGGACTGAGAGTTCATCATATTCAACAAGCAGTTGCGCAGGGTGTATTTCCTTGGCCATGATGTCTTTCAACACTTCAATTTCAGCACCCTCGATGTCAATCTTCATCAGTGGCGGCGGCGCGATACTTACATAATCCAGCAACTGATCGATTGTTATCGAATCAACCTCGATATGGTCGGTTTCGGTACTCCATTCGTTCAAATAGTTATTTATCGAATGAGACACGTGGTTCTTGTTAGGAGGAGAGAAAAATTTCACCTTTTTATTTTCGATCCACAGGGCCTTCTTAATTAATTCAAAATTCGCCGGTTTCAGTTTCTTCAGATCATAGGCTGTAACCGGTTGATTTCCATCAGCCGCATATTCCGTCGATGCGCATTGGCCTGTACGTTCAACAAGATTATTAAAATGAACTATTGCCCGGGGTGTAGGGTCAACTATTACAACTTTGGCATTGTATCGCGAGGCAAATTCAACGTCAAAAGAGCCGTCCTCTCCCAAACCGCAACTAATTATGGTCGAATTCATAAGATCAGGCGCATCTACTAACGACCATCCACCATAACGCGATCCCAATTTTATGATATTTTTTTTCACGGAACAGACTTTTAACGCCGGCTTATAAACATACGACGAAATTTTACGGAGAATCTTTTTGGGCAAACCTCCAATGCGAAGATGCTCTGCCCTTTGTCGTATCGACCCGGGAGTTAAAGCTGACTGGTCCATTTGAATGTTTTGGTTTTCAATTATAAGCTTAGATAGCTGACAATTATTTAACCAATAACATAATAACTTTCGTCTTGTTTTCTATTAATTCACGTAATTTTCCATATTCGAAATATCAAGGTGTTTTGCTTGCCGCAATGGCTTCGCACGGTTATGTAGATGGCACTACAAACAAACATATACCTTAGATCATTTATTTTGCATGGACTGGCACATTGGCTGTTCGGGTTTTCATTACAAGGACTGGAGAGGCATATTTTATCCTGAAAAGCTCGCCGTTAAAAACTGGTTCGACTATTATTGTCAGCATTTTAAGACGCTGGAATTGAACGTGACATTCTACCGGTTTCCGCAATTGTCGTTCCTGCAAACCTGGTATCAGAAAGCACCGGCCGATTTTCGTTTCTCGGTAAAAGCGCCGAAAGCCATCACGCACTTTAAGCAGTTTCACGATACAGCGCGTATGATTAACGATTTTTACGGGACGATTAGCGAGGGGCTCCGGGAAAAACTTGGACCTGTATTATTCCAACTGCCGCCGCGATTAGGTTATAATGAAGAAAGGCTGGAAAGAATTATCAGGAACCTGGATCCATCAGTCAACAATGTGCTCGAATTCAGGCACACGAGCTGGTGGCGGGAGGATGTTTATAAGATACTGACCAAAAATAAGATCACCTTTTGCGGGCAAAGCCATCCGTTACTGCCGGATGATGTAATTATGAACAACGCGTGGGTTTATTATCGCTTTCATGGCGTACCAGACTTATACCGGTCGTCATATTCAAAAGAATTCCTGCAAAATGTAGTGAATGCCGTTAAAGACAACCCGAAGGTAAAAGAAGGCTGGTTCTATTTCAATAACGATTATGATGCCGTAGGAGTTGCAAATGCGAAGGAAATGATGGCTTTGGCTGACGCGACTCACTCGCTGCTGCGATGATGCTTTTTCTTTTTACGTTTCTTCTCAGCGGTTTGCTTCTTGGTCTTTTTCTCTGAAGATTTTGAGGCAGAAGCGGTGGGCTTTACCGGCTGCACGACAGCGGCAGTCGTTTTGTCGGTTGAATCTTTGCTCAACTGTTTTACGGTAAAGCTATTATCGTGCAGCCCATATTCCAGCACGCGTTTAGCGCCGGTTGATCTGGCGTCTTTACCGGTGCCGTCGTATATGGGGAATTCGCGCATGAATTTTCCTTCTTTAATGTAGAAGTTATCCTCACCTTTATAGCCTTTCCGTTGCGATTTGGTCAGCTTCGGGAAATCCAGTTTTTGTGCTTTGTTGCTGCTGAATTCAAAGGCATAAATGTTCGCGTAGTTCGTGCTGTCGGTCCCCCTGGCCTGGATCAGTATCTCAGGGTTGCCGTCAAGGTCCATGTCAGAATTATAGACATCGACGATCGTTCCATCCAAATCACCTGTAGTCGTAATATATTTCTTCGCGGCAGAGTCGGAATGCAATATCAGGAACGAGCCGTTAGTTGCTGATCCCCTGCCCCAGCTTAAAACATCGTAATCCTGGCCCGGTGAAACCTCGATTAGCTTATGAAAATGAAAGGGGGTTACATAGTCGGGCTTTTTTACCGGCGCGGCAGGTGCCGCCGCCTGCTGCGGAGCTTGCGTGCAGCCTGCAATGATACAAACAGCTAATATTGACAAATAAAACCTGGTGTCCATTTCAGTTAGTGCATTATTGAATTGGCGAATTATCGATTGAACACTGAATCTTCGAAAATAACCCATTCATTCAATAATTCAGTAATTCAATAATTAATTATACAAAGCGTCCGTCGGCAATTCGGTTTTTGGCTTGCCCGGCATCGACATATATACCCGCAAAGCGCTCACCTGACCCACATCAAAGTATTTCAGCGTAAATTTATGATATCCTTTCTGTAATGCAACCGCCCCACCCTGCTCTATCAACGGATGCTTACCATCATTGTTCACTACCGGCTGGTCATCAATGCTCAGCACGGAGCCGTCGTCCGATTTCGTTGAGAACTGATACAAACCATCGTTGTCAATACGGATATAGCCTGAATATATTACGCCAAAGGCCGGGTTGTTTTTACGAAGCACATTGGTGTTAAAGCCCTTTACCACGCCGCTATCAACTACTGCCGCATCCTTGAACTGATCAGTGTTGTTAAATGTGCCCTGGAACAGCTGGTATTTCAGTCCCGGCGTAGCCCCCTGATAGGCTACGGCCGCCAAAGGCGCACGGTTATAGACCACCACATGGGTAACGTTGCTGCGTTTGCCCGAAGGGGTGATCACGATGGTTTGCAATTCGCGGTATGCATCCTGCGGCACGGCATACTTCATTGGTGCGTGATATTCCAGGTCAGTCTCACGCGGTGTGTAACCGTCTATCGTATAGTAAACTATGGCGCCGGTTACCGATGGCTTCAGGTTCACATTTAATTCCGAACCGAACATAATCGTATCGGCAGCACCGATTGCTTCCGGCACGCGATAATCATAATTGTTTTTATCAAGTAAAGCCAATTGACGTGGCAGGCGCGTTTCGGAAAAATCCTTAAAATTCTTATTCGTCAACGGTGTCCAGGCAACTTCAGACAAAGCCAGCATGCGCGGGTAATACATATATTCCGCCTTGGTTTCAGTCCCGAGGTATTCCGACCATAAATTGGCTTGCACACCGGTGATAAATTTCTGTTGATCAGGCGTTAACGCAGCCGGAGTCGGATTATAACTATAAGTAGCGGATAAAGGCGTATAACCGCCTATGCTCAAAGGTTCGCCTGTGCGGCCTTGTGCATGATCAAGGTAAAGCCCACCGCTTGAAGGCGTCATAATAACATTGTGATTTTGTTTGGCGGCGGCAATGCCCCCATCCTCCCCGCGCCAGCTCATTACTGTCGCATTTGGTGAAAGTCCACCTTCCAGTATCTCGTCCCAGCCTATTATACTTCTGCCTTTTGAGTTCACGAATTTCTCAATGCGTTGTATGAAATAGCTCTGTAATTCTTCCTCGTTCTTCAGCTTCAGTTTTTTCATCAGCTTCTGGCAGAAGGCCGAGTTCTTCCACGCGTCTTTAGGCACTTCGTCGCCACCGATGTGGATATATTTGCTCGGGAACAGGTCCATTACCTCCGCCAAAACATCTTCAAGGAAGCCAAAGGTCTTGTCTGTAGGGCAATAGATATCTTTAAATACGCCCCAATGTTCGGCTACGGTATGAGTTTTGGATGGATCACAGCTGAATTCGGGATAAGCCGCCAATGCCGCGCTAGAATGTCCCGGCATTTCGATCTCAGGCACGATATTGATATAACGGTCGGCTGCATATTTCACTACTTCGCGAATTTGGTCCTGCGTATAATAACCGCCGTAAGGTGTACCATCGTACTGTGGTCCCTGCGTGCGGTCGCGGTAACTTCCGATCAGGGTTTGCGCACGCTGGCTGCCGATTTCAGTCAGGCGCGGGTATTTTTTGATCTCGATACGCCAACCCTGGTCGTCGGTTAGGTGCCAGTGGAAGTTGTTCAGTTTATAATAGGCCATCATGTCGATGGTCTTTTTGATAAATTCCACTGAGAAAAAGTGGCGGCAAACATCAAGCATCAAACCGCGGTAAGCAAAGCGGGGGTAGTCTTCTATCTCAACGCATGGAACCTTAATAGCCGCCGTGTGATCGACCGGTATCAACTGTAAAAGTGTCTGAATACCATAAAAAAGACCCGCACCCTTTCCTGCTATCACGATCTGTTGCGGCGAAATGATAAGCCTGTAACCCTGATCGGGCAAGTTGTCAGTGCCTTTCGACGTTAATACAATGCTATTTCCTGCGCTAGCGGCATCGCCTATTTTAAGCTCATTTTTTAGGTTCAGCCTGTTCTGCAGGTAGTCTCTAAAGAAGCCAACGGCTTTGCTGTCGCTGTCCGCGGACAGAACCGTTTGCTGACTCAATACAAATTCACCTGTCCCTTTTTTTACCGAAACTGGCGCGGGAATGATACCCATATTGGGGTCGTTGTCTTGTGCATTGACACTGGCGAAAATGAAGTTTGAGGCAATGAAAAGCAGTAGAAAAATTCTTTTACACATAGCAATTTAATAGCTTATTAATCAGAAGGCGGTGAAGTTAACGGATTTTGAAAAAATAGTGTTTCAATTCGTGTAAAAAATCGGTAACAAAAAAGCCACCCGTTGCTGGATGGCTCTCCGATTATTTCTTCTTAGGTTGTTCTTCCTCGTGTTTTTTGGGCCGATGCGGCCGTGACTTACCGAACGAGCCCATCGCTATCTTACCTTTTTTTGATTTTTTATCGCCTTTTCCCATAGTTAAATGATTTTATACAATATTAAATCAAAATATCGTTCGCGTCAACGCCTTATTAAGCGGTCACTGAATGTTCTTTCGCTGCAAGATACCGCTCGGCATCGATTGCCGCCATACAACCCGTACCGGCCGCGGTAACCGCCTGGCGGTAAACGTGGTCCTGGGCATCGCCGCAGGCAAATACCCCTTCGATATTCGTTTTGGTTGAATTAGGTTGCGTAACGATATAACCATTTTCATCCATTGTGATCCAGTCCTTGAAAATTTCCGTATTGGGATGATGGCCGATCGCCACGAAAAAGCCGGTTACATCCAGCGTTTTTTCTTCGCATGATTTATTGTTGATCACGCGGACGCCAGTTACCACCTGCCCATCGCCTACTATTTCTTTGGCTTCGGTATTGTACAGCACCTCGATATTATGCGTATTCTGCACCCGGTGCATCATGGCTTTTGAAGCGCGGAATTCGTCCCGTCGCACCAGCATATATACTTTATTGCACAACTTGGCCAGGTAGGTGGCTTCTTCAGCGGCGGTATCGCCCGCGCCGACGATGGCCACATCTTGTTTGCGGAAAAAGAAACCGTCACACACCGCACAGGCCGATACGCCGAAACCGTTATATTTCTGTTCCGATTCCAGCCCCAGCCATTTGGCCGATGCACCGGTGGAAATGATCACTGTATCGGCAAGAATCGTCTTGGTCTCATCTATCGTAACCTTGTGCGGAAGACTCGAAAAATCAACCGAACTCACATAACCGAAACGAATAGCGGCACCCAATCTGCGGGCCTGCTGCTCAAAATTCTCCATCATCGCCGGGCCAAGTATGCCATCCGGGTAGCCTGGATAATTCTCCACCTCG
>JAFDZL010000543.1 GCA_018266935.1 Bacteroidota bacterium
ATGCACCGGCACTTTCTTTACCGCTCGATCGGAGAAGTCAAAATAAAGCGTATCAGGATTTACAGAAACGATCTGCTGGTCAGCTTCCCTTTTTTCGTTGATCTGTTTTAACTGTGAGCTCAATACGATGTAATCCTGTTTTTCCAGCGCGCGCAGATCGACTTCAACCGGCTTGTTCAAACCGCTCATTCTTTGAAACAGCATCTGCCAGCCTGTCCCCTCTACCGTGAGATCGACGGTATCGTTTTGTAATGAATGGAACGCCCGTTTCTGCGGAGCGTTCTTAAAGATCATTACCGCTTTAGCGTCGAATTTGAAGCTACCTGAAAGCGTAGTAAATATCCAGGCTAACGCGGCCAGCACGAGGCACGTAAAAAAAGCCGACGCGCGCCGCCGTTCCGAAGCTGAAAGTTTTATTAAGGCCATTTTTCCAAGCTAAAAGCAGAAAGACCGAAGCTAAAAGCTGTAAGCGACAAATTGAAAAGAAAAGCTTTCCGCCTTACGCTTTCAGCTTTTCGCCTTATTAGGATTTTGCCTGAACCGGAGGAGTATTCAACGCCTTTGAAGCCTCCAGCGAAATGGCCGATTTGTCGAATCGTATTTTGCCGCCGCCTTCTGTCTCGATCAGGAAAGTTGCATCAGATACATCGGCTATCCTGCCATGAATTCCGGCAGTAGTTACCACTTTATCGCCCTTTTTAAGCTCCTGTACGTATTTTTTCTGATCTTTTTGTTTTTTTACCTGCGGACGTATCATAAAGAAGTAGAACACGACGATGATCAGGATCATCGGCAGGAACACTCCAAAGCCGCCGCCGGCGTCCGGTGCAGCTGCTGCTAAAAAAATAGTTGCTATCATTTTGTATTTGTCGGTTTTGCTAAATCCACTTCACCTATCAGGTGCACTAAATTCTGGGCCGGTTTAGTATTAGCCGTTATCGTGATCTGCTTGTCCTGCAGCCCCATTTTACCGGTGCTGTTAAAGGTAACTTTAATACCGCCGCTCTCGCCCGGTTTTATCGGTTGTTTGGGCCACACCGGCGTTGTGCAACCGCATGACGCTACGGCGTCGGTAATGATCAACGGCGATTTACCCGTGTTGGTGAATTTAAACTCGTAGGTTACCTTATCCCCTGCGACGATCTTACCAAAGTCATGATGTTCGGTCTCAAATTTCATTATAGGGGCGTCGGAAGCTACTGCGGTTGTTCCGTTGGATGCGGTGGCGCCAGATTGGTTCGAATTGCAGGCCACCATCAGCATACCGGCAGCCAAAAGGCCTAAAAACAGTTTTTTCATCTAATATTAGTATTTATATCTCGTATAAATTAATCTTCTATCAATCCCCTGCCGACCTTCTTTATCGTATTATCGGCTTTCAGCTCGTACAAAATTTTGTCTAAGATACCGTTTATAAACGAATTACTCTTAGGCGTGCTGAATTCCTTCGATATCTCGAGGTATTCGTTGATGGTGACCTTCACCGGAATAGAAGTAAAATTAATAAACTCGGCAATAGCCATTTTCATCAGCAACGTATCCATCATCGCTATACGGTCGGGTTCCCAGTTCTGCGTCTTTTTGCTGATCATATCCTGGTACTCCTTATCGTGTTTGATGCTTTGATGGAACAGTTCAATAATGAATTCCTGGTCTTCGTCCCAATTAGCGGTTACCTCGGCCAGCTTGTTCAGCTTATAGTTATCGTTGGAGAAATTCTTGAATGTTTTGGCGATGAGCGCCTGCAAAACATCCTTATCTACCGGCCAGAAGATGAATTTATCTTCAAAAACCTGTTCGGCAAGCATCGATTTAAGGATCACTTTCTTGAAAATAAACTTAATCAGGTCCTTGTCGCTCTGGAGATTGTCATCCGTCTTTTTCAGGTAATCGGCGTACTCGGAAGAGTTTTTCAGGATAATAAATAACGACTTCGCCAGCTCGGGGTCAAAGGCCCACGATATCTTGTATTTTTTTACCGCAGCCAGGTATTCTGAGTTTTGTTTCAAGGATTGCACAAACCTGTTTTCGAGTATCTTCAGGTTAGGCTTCAGGTCGTCGGCTGTGGGCAGGTGTTTATTCGCACGCTCCTGCGCGTCGATCTCGGCATAATCGACAACCTCGATGATAAGGGAAAGCATCCAGATGTACATTTCGTACACCTTTTCCACGCTTTGCAGCAGGTTTTTTTCGTGCTGCTTAATGTCCTTATTATCAGACTGATGATAGGCGTACAACGCCTGCAAAACTTTTACGCGTAAATGTCTTCTGTTTAACATGGTATAAAGAACGAATTAGGATGTTTCCTGTTTTGTAATTAGTAGGTTGATTTCACTTTTTTAATATCGGCTATTCTCTTCTCCGCGATCTTATTTGCTGCCTCTATGGTCGATATTTTTTCGGCTTTCGACAGCCTCAATACATTCCTTGTTGCTTCATAAATATTTTCGGTGAGCTGCAGGGTGCGCTTTTTGCTAAAACCCATTAATTCTGAGTAGCAATTGATCACACCGCCCGCATTGATCACATAATCCGGCGCAAACAAAACACCTTTTTCCAGCAGCATACGGCCCTGTTCCTGTTCATCCTCCAACTGGTTATTGGCTGAACCGGCGATTATCGCATACTTCAGTTTGCCAATGGTTTGCGCGTTTATCGTCGCGCCCAATGCACATGGCGAATATATGTCTGCTTCTATATCAAATATAGTATTATTAGACACAGCTTGCGCACCATATTTTTTTGCCACCTGGCCTATGCGTTCCTCATTGATGTCAGTCACATAAACCATAGCGTTTTCGTCGCGCAGCAGGCGCACCAGGTTCTCGCCTACGTGTCCTATCCCCTGCACCACTACTGACCGGCCCGCCAGCGCATCGTTACCATAAAGCTCCTTCACCGCAGCCTTAATGCCCATAAACACCCCTAACGCCGTGATCGGCGAAGGGTCGCCGCTGCCGCCAATAGACTCGGGCGCGCCCATTACGTGCTGCGTTTCCATACGGATATATTCCATATCGCGCGGATTGGTGCCTACGTCTTCGGCTGTGATAAATTCGCCGTTCAGATTTTTGATGAAACGGCCGAACTTGCGCAGCAGCGCTTCAGACTTGTCCTTTCGCGAATCACCTATAATAATAGCCTTACCTCCGCCCAGGTTCAACCCGGCAACCGCCGATTTATAGGTCATGGCTTTTGAAAGACGCAGCACATCGTTCAGCGCATCAGCCTCACTTTTGTAGGCCCACATGCGTGTGCCGCCCAAAGCAGGGCCCAGTGTAGTGTCATGAATGGCTATGATCGCCTTAAGGCCCGAATCAGGATCGTTGCAAAAAACTATCTTTTGATGACCGAACGTTTTCATCTGGTCAAACAATGATTCGCTGGTGGTTAGGGCTGTCATTATAATAAACGATCCGAACAGGATTGCGACAAAAGTATAGGTTTTTTTGATTGTGGCAAACATAATTAGCTAATAGTTCATGGTTCATAGTTCATAGCAGACAATACTCAATAAAGAAGATATTACCCGGATTTGACACCATGAACTATGATCCATGAACCATCGACCGCAAAAAAACCTACCTTTGTTAGGCAACCATGAAAAGCCTCGCTTATCTTAACAAGTTTTTGTATAAATACCGGTGGCGATTGATACCGGGCATCCTGTTTGTTGTTATATCCAACATTTTCCAGGTATTTACGGCGTCGGTTATTCGCGATGCGGTCGATATGGTGACGGAAAATATCCCGTTGTACCACCTGTTTTCGGGTTTTGGCAAACAGCCTTCCATCTATGCTATCTTCGGTTACAGCACGTTATTATTTGGCGGAATTGTTTTGGCTTTATATCTCATCCGCGGTGTGTTCCTGTTCTTCATGCGCCAAACCATCATCCTGATGTCGCGGCATATTGAGTACGATATGAAGAACGAACTTTATGCGCACTATCAATTGCTTTCGCTTGCTTTTTACCGCCGGCATAATACCGGCGACCTGATGAACCGCGCGACTGAAGACGTAAGCCGTGTTCGCATGTATTTGGGCCCGGGCATTATGTACACCATTAATACTGTTACACTTTTTATGATCGCCATCTGCTTTATGCTGACGGTCAATTTGAAGTTAACCATAGTCTCCATCCTGCCGCTTCCAATACTCGCGCTCACGATATTCTACGTAAATAATATTATCAATTTCCGCAGCGAAAAGATACAGCAGCGATTGTCTGCACTATCCAGCTTTGTGCAGGAAAACCTTTCCGGTATCAGAGTAATCAAATCATACGTGAGGGAAGATTTTGTCCGCAACAGTTTCGCCGAAGAAAGCGAAAATTATAAAACCCATTCGATGGGCCTGGTGAAAGTGCAGGCGCTCTTTTATCCGCTGGTGCTTTTGCTTGTTGGTTTGAGCAATGTTATCGTGATGTACTTCGGGGGTGTTGAAGTGATGAAGGGAAATATCACACCCGGGAACATTGCAGAGTTTGTAGTTTACCTGAATATGCTGACTTTCCCGGTGATGGCTTTAGGCTGGGTTACGTCGCTCATACAACGCGCCGCCGCATCGCAAAAGCGGATCAACGAATTCCTGCATGAGGAACCCGAGATCAAATCGCCGATCACAGCTTTACACACCGTACAGGGGCATATCCGGTTCAATAACGTTTCGTTCACTTATCCCGATACCGGTATCGAAGCGTTAAAGAACGTAACATTTACCGCCGAGCCCGGCCAGATGATCGCTATCATAGGCCGGACGGGCTCGGGTAAAACTACCATTGCCAATTTGATCATGCGGATGTACGATTGTACCGGCGGCGAGATCACCATTGATGGCATCCCGGTTCAGCGGCTAAATCTAGGTAATTATCGCTCGCAAGTTGGCTTTGTACCGCAGGAGGTTTTTCTTTTCTCGGACACTATAGCCAACAATATCGCCTTCAGCGCAGACGTATTAGATATGCCCAAAGTGGAACAAGCCGCGAAAGACGCTGCGGTACACAGCAATATTATGGAGCTCGAAAAGGGATTCGAAACCATGATCGGCGAACGGGGTGTTACCTTATCCGGCGGACAAAAGCAGCGCGTCTCCATCGCCAGGGCTATCGTAAAGCACCCGCAGATACTGATATTTGACGATTGCCTTTCGGCAGTTGATACAAAAACCGAAGAAGAGATATTAAGCAACCTGGGCGGTATCATGCAGGGTAAGACGAGCCTGATCATCGCGCACCGCATATCGACCATCAAAAACGCCGATAAAATATTAGTGATGGATAATGGCGAAATTGTGGAGCATGGCACTCACGATGAGCTGATGGAGCTTCGCAACATGTATTTTGAATTATACGAAAAGCAACTACTGGAAGAAGAAGAAAACGTTTGACTATTTTAACTAATACCACAAAAATATCTCCTATTGTTTGAAAAAAATAATACAATATTCATTTTCATACTTGTACTTTGAAAATTTATTTATATTTATGCCCGGTAAATCAAATTACAATTACTTAACATGGGTGATTTCGACAACAGAGAACGTGAAGAGGTTTTTTCGAAAAAGGTGAGGGCTGGCAAGCGAACTTATTTTTTTGATGTAAAGGCAACACGATCAAACGACTACTACATTACCATAACAGAAAGCAAAAAACGCCTCGAAGATGGTGTGTTCATCAAGCACAAAATATTCCTGTACAAGGAAGATTTTGAAAAATTTGCTGAAGGGCTGAAGGACACTGTTGACTACATTAAGGCAAACCAGGAAGTGGTGGAAAAACGCTACGAACTTTCTGAAACACCGGAAGTGGCCAAAACAGCTGACGACGATTTCTCTTTCGATATCTGAGAACTAAACTAAACTGATATAAAAATTAAGCCCCGCGATGAGCGGGGCTTTCTTATTTTAATGATGCGCTGCCGCCGGGTGCATAATGTGCCCCATGACGATCATAGCGATATTGAAATAAATAATGAGGCCGGTCACGTCAACCAGTGTGGCCACAAATGGCGCAGAGGATGTAGCGGGATCGAATCCGAGTTTCTTCAATAAGATAGGAAGCATAGAACCAGCGAGCGACCCCCACAATACAATACCTATCAGTGCTATCCCTACGGTCAAAGCAATCAGCATGGAGTGTACGCCGTAAATGTTACTGAATTGAGCCCAGATGCTGATGCGGAAAAACCCGATGATGCCCAATATAACGCCTAACATTATTCCAGATAATATCTCGCGCCGCATTACCCGCCACCAATCCGCAAGTGTCACCTCGCCCAGTGCCATTGCCTGTATAATAAGCGTCGAAGCCTGCGAACCGCTGTTGCCGCCGCTCGACATGACAAGCGGTATAAAGAAAGTAAGCTGGATAACTATCGCTATTTCGTCGTTGAAAAATTGCATCGCCGTTGAAGTCAACATTTCGCTCAGGAATAGGATAATGAGCCATCCGATACGTTTTTTTACCAACCTGAACAAGTTTATCTCCAGGTATGGCTCGTCTAATGCTTCGGTACCGCCTATCTTCTGGATATCTTCGGTGTATTCTTCATTGGCAATCCATAATATATCATCAACAGTGACTATACCGAGCAAAATGTCATGATCATCAGTAACGGGCAAAGCCACCCGGTTATTCATCCTGAACACATTAATAGCCTCCTCCTGCGGATCGTTTGCGTGCAGCGAGATCATGCGGTTGTCCATCAGATCGCCGATGCGCGTTTCCGGGTCGGCGAGCAGCACTTCCCGTATCCGGATATCGTCCAGCAATTTGCCGCCGCTGTCTATCACATACAGCACATCGATAGTCTCTGAATCCTTTCCGTATTTGCGGATATGCTGCAGCGTGCGTTCAACGTTCCAGGTCTTCTTCACCGTGATATAATCAGGCGTCATCAATCGTCCTACGCTGTCTTCGTTGTAGCCCAATAAACTTAGGGCTTCTTTGCGTTCATCCGGCGGCAATTGATTGATAAGAACTCGCACTGTATCCGCGTGCATCTCGCTGAAAAGCGATGTACGGTCGTCAGGCGGAAGTTCCTTTATAATTTCGGTGATCTTGGCGCCCGGAAGTTTTTGCAGAATTCTTTCCTGGGCCGGGAAGTCCAGAATGCGGAACACATTCACCGAACGGTTAATGGAAAGCAGATCGATAAATAAGGGCCCATATTCCGGAAGTTCACCTATCAGCACCTCGACGTCTGATATGTTTAGGTTGTTTAAATATTCCCGGAGTTGTTCGGGGTCGTTTTGCTCCAGTAACAGTTCTGCCTGTTCAACCATTTCTTCCATAAAAAAGCCCTCTTGTTTACATTGGTGATAAAATTTTTGCCTTGGGTAACGTTGGCAAAAGTCGTTTATTTTTTCAAAAATACAAGGCCGGTTTTTTCTTTTATCTTTGCGGCTCGAAAAGAGCCGGGAGCCGGGAACCAAGAGCCAAGACTTCATTGTCAGCTCAAGCCATCTTGATTCTTGACTCTTGGTTCTTGATTCTAAAAATATGGGTTTACAATGCGGTATCGTCGGCCTGCCGAATGTGGGCAAATCGACGCTTTTTAATTGCTTATCAAATGCCAGGGCGCAGGCGGCAAATTTTCCATTCTGCACCATCGAGCCGAATGTGGGTGTGATCACCGTGCCGGACGAACGGCTGACCAAACTGGTTGAGATCGTCGAGCCCAAAAACGTTGTTCCCAACACGATTGAGATCGTGGACATAGCTGGCCTGGTAAAAGGCGCCAGCAAAGGTGAAGGGCTTGGCAACCAGTTTTTGGCTAATATCCGTGCGACCAATGCCATTATTCATGTGCTGCGCTGTTTTGATAATGACAATGTGATCCATGTGGATGGTTCCGTCGATCCGGTTCGGGATAAAGAGATCATCGACACTGAACTGCAACTGAAGGATCTGGACTCGATCGAAAAAAAGATCAGCAAGATCGAAAAGATGGCCAAAACCGGCGGCGACAAAGAAGCAAAAAAAGCTTTTGAAGTGTTGACCATTTATAAGAACCACTTGCTCGAAGGCAAATCGGCCCGTACCGCACCTGTCGCTGAAGAAGATAAAGAATACATACAGGATATATGGCTCTTAACCGCCAAACCGGTACTTTACGTATGCAATGTGGACGAGGCTTCGGTTAATACCGGCAATGCCTATGTTGACAAAGTAAAAGCCGCCGTGAAAGATGAGAAGGCAGAAGTACTCATTATTTCAGCCCAGATAGAATCGGAAATCGCGCAGCTCGAGACTTATGAGGAACGGCAGATGTTCCTGGATGATCTTGGCCTGGCTGAATCGGGGGTAAACAAGCTGATCAAGGCCGCCTATAAACTACTCAACCTGGCTACTTACTTTACCGCAGGGGTTCAGGAAGTCCGCGCCTGGACTATCACCAGCGGCTTTACAGCGCCGCAGGCGGCAGGCGTTATCCATACCGACTTTGAAAAAGGCTTTATCCGTGCCGAAGTGATCAAATACGATGACTTTGTAAAATATAATGGCTCCGAAACGGCCATTAAAGATGCCGGTAAATTAGCCGTCGAAGGCAAAACCTATATTGTGCAGGATGGGGATATTATGCATTTCAGGTTTAACGTGTAGTTTTCAATCGAGCCTGCCAAAACAGTTCTTAGCCGGTAGTCAATGTCAACAATGAAAAATCACATCGGGAATTTATTATTGCTGATAATTTTCTTGTGCAATGTTTCATATTCTTTTGCGCAAAAGACTAAGCCGCACATTTTAGAAAGCGAATATATTTTTGAGAGAGCCCCATTTAAATCTTGCCATGCTTCTTCTATCGTACAGTTAAAAGACGGAAGATTAATGGCTGCATGGTTCGGGGGTACCGCAGAAGGAAATCCCGAGGTTTGTATATGGATGTCCATTAAAAGCCCGCACGGGTGGACCCGACCTGCAAAGCTGGCGGATGGAATTCAATCGCCAACCCTATCCTACGCTTGCTGGAACCCTGTGTTGTTTGAAACAAAGGCCGGAACGCTCTGCCTGTTCTACAAAGTTGGTCCAAATCCAAGGGAATGGTGGGGAATGTATAAAATATCAAAGGATGATGGCAACACATGGTCCGACGCTGAAAAGCTGCCTGCTGGTTTTTTGGGGCCAATAAAGAATAAGCCGATACAGTTAATATCCGGAGATATTCTGTATCCGTCAAGCACCGAGAGCAAGGATGAAAAACATTGGGCCATTCACATGGAAATTTCAAACGATCATCTTTCAAATTGGAGGTACATCACCATCAATTGCGACACGTTCCAGGCTATACAGCCAACAATACTTAGCTACTCAAACCACAAATTGCAGCTACTTGCCCGCAGCAAACAGAATATCCTGGTGCAAAGCTGGTCGGCTGATGACGGAAAAACATGGTCGGCGGTCACAAAAAGCAGCTTGCCAAATCCAAACTCGGGCGTTGACGCAGTAACATTGCCTGATCATAAGCAATTATTGGTTTACAACCCATTACCGGCCGGCAAAAATTGGTGGGACGGGCGATCTATCCTCAAACTCGCTGTTTCAAATAACGGCGAGGAATGGCAGGACATATATGTTTTTGAAAATGCCAAAAGCGGCGAGTTCAGCTATCCTGCAATAATTTCTAACGATACCGGCGATATACATGTAACCTACACCTATAACCGCAACAAAATAAAATATATTAAACTGCGCCTGGAACAGGGACTAACCGCACGATAAATTGATATATTTGCACAAATTAGTTCCCGTAGTTCAACGGATAGAATGTCAGATTCCGGTTCTGATGATATGAGTTCGAATCTCGTCGGGAACACTTAAGGCCACCATTTCGGTGGCTTTTCTAATTTTCGGCGCAAACCAAACTCAGGGTTCGAATCACTATCTTGAGCGCTGCATTATTAAAAGTGATCTCAGTCACTTTTTCCTGTAACTAAAAGCATTTATCAAAGAGATTAGTATTTCGCATATTTGTGACATAAATCACTAATATGGAGAATGCCGCGCTGCTTAAAGCAATTATTGAAACTGCCATCGATGGGATCATTACTATCGATGAACGCGGCAAGATCGAAACCATCAATCCGGCGGCCTGCGCGTTGTTTCAATACACACCCGCCGAAGTGATAGGAAAAAATGTCAATGTCCTTATGCCGTCGCCCTACAAAGAAAACCATGACGGCTACATAGCAAGGTACCAGCGCACCCACGATCCGCATATCATAGGCATAGGCCGCGAAGTGAAGGGGCTTAAGAAAGACGGAACCGTATTCCCTTTCCGTTTGGCGGTGAGCGAGGTGCAGCTTTTATCACGAAAAGTATATGCCGGTTTCATTCATGACGTGTCAAGAGAAAAAGATGCGGAAGAAAAATTACGGGAATACGCGGCCAAACTGGAAGAATTAGTTGAGGAAAGAACGCGCTCGCTAAAAGAGACCGTGCAGGCCCTTCAACTGGCCAAGGAGGAGGTAAGCATCTCGCTCGAGAAAGAAAAGGAATTGGGCCAGCTGAAAAGCCGGTTTGTGTCGATGGCATCGCATGAGTTCCGCACACCGTTAAGTGCCATTCAGCTTTCAGCCGTGCTGATCGAAAAATACTCGGTACAGCATGACAGTGCCAATATCGTGAAACATATTGCCAAGATCAAAGCGGCTGTGACTAACCTGACCTCCATATTAAACGATTTTCTTTCGCTTGAAAAGCTTGAAGCCGGCAAGGTTGAACCCGTTTATGCAGAATTTGATGTTGTGAAATTTGGCGAGGAAATAACGGAAGAAATGCAATTGGTGGCCAAGCAAAAACAGATGATAGTTTACCAGCATACCGGTACAGGCAGCACGGCAAAGCTCGACCAGGCCTTGTTAAAGAACTGCATTATCAATCTCATCGGCAACGCGATCAAATATTCAGGCGAAAACAGCTTCATAGAGTTCAATACTGAGGTTAGTGACAAACAATTAGTCATCACCATAAAAGACAATGGCATCGGCATCCCGGAAAACGACCAGAAACATCTTTTTGAAGCGTTTTTCAGGGCGCATAATACCGGCAACATACCCGGTACGGGTCTCGGGTTGAACATTCTCACCCGGTACACGAACCTGATGAACGGCAACATTAAATTTCAAAGCAAAGTAAATAAAGGCACTTCTTTCACCATCACATTCCCGCAATAAACATGAAGACGATCCTGATCATTGAAGACAATAACGATATCCGCGAAAGCACGACGGAAATTTTGGAACTGGCCGGATATAAGGTTCACCAGGCCGAAAATGGCAAATTGGGTGTTGACCTTGCTTATCAGCACAAACCCGACCTGATTCTGTGCGACATTATGATGCCGGAATTGGATGGATACGGTGTTTTATATATGCTGAGCAAGAACGCGGATACCGCCTCCGTCCCTTTCATATTCCTGACCGCAAAGGCCGAACGGGTCGATTTTAGAAAAGGGATGGAAATGGGCGCCGATGACTACCTGACCAAACCGTTTGACGATATAGAATTGCTGAATGCCATTGAAAGCCGGCTTGAAAAAAAGCGCAGGCAAGAGGAATATTACAGCAAATCATTGCAAAGCCTCGAAAAGCTTTCGACCGGCAACGGCCAGGGCGTGGCCGAATTGAAAACGATGATAGCCGGGCGCAAAATACGCCAGGTAAAAAAGAAACAGGTGTTATACTATGAAGGCGACCATCCGCAGGGTATTTACCTGGTTATCGAAGGTACCATCAGGACGTTCAAAATGGCTGAAGATGGCCGTGAGCTGATGATGGGCCTGTACAAAGCCGACGACTTTTTGGGGGTAAACTCGTTGCTGCTCGACGAGTCGTTCACCGAAACCGCCGAAGCAGTCGATGATTCAGCAGTGTGCTTACTGCCTAAGGATGGCATAGTTACGTTGGTAAATAAACATCCCGATATAACGCTTCAGTTCATTAAAATACTGGCTAACAACATCAGGGAAAAAGAAGAGCAACTGCTTGAACTGGCCTACAACTCGGTAAGAAAAAGACTCGCACAAACACTGGTGCGCCTGAGCAAACAATTTACCGATCCTTCGCAATTCAAAATATCCCGTGATGAACTGGCGTCGATGGCCGGCATGGCAACCGAAACGGTGAGCCGCACCCTGAGCGATTTCAAGGACGAAAAACTGATCGAAAAGAAAGGAAGCAACATCCATATCCTTGACCTGAACCGCCTGATCAAAATGAAAAACTGACGAAGATCACTTTTTTCACTGACAACCCTCATAGGCTTCTGTATATAGCGGAGTTACCTTTGCTCTAATAATTTCTGCAATAGATGAAGGTTGTAGCCTATAGTATAAAGCCTTTTGAGAAGGAATCTCTCATCCGGGCGAACCAAAAAAAACACGATATAACGCTTATATCCAATGCTTTGAGCAAGGAGACGGCCGTATTTGCAGAAGGAAAGGACGCTGTAGTTATTTTCAGTAATGACGATGCGTCAGCCGAAGTGATCGACAAATTGGCCGGCTTCGGCGTAAAATACATCGCCACAAGAACCACCGGGACCGACCATATCGATAAGGAAGCGGCAGATAGGCATGGCATAAAACTTGCCAACGTGCCCTCCTACTCGCCTCATGCTATTGCCGAACATGCCGTGGCGCTCACCCTGGCGCTTAACAGGAGACTGATCAAAGCCTGCGATCATGGTCGCAACTTTGATTTCCGCAACGACGATCTCATTGGTTTTAATCTTTATGGCAAAACGGTTGGAATCGTCGGCATGGGGCATATAGGGCTCACGACAGCAACAATTTTTAAAGGGTTTGGATGTAAAGTACTAGGTTATGACGCAAACCTGGGAATAGGTCACGATCATGTGCCGCTGGTAAGTCTGGAAGAACTTTTATCCCAATCTGATATTATTTCGCTGCACGTCCCTTTAACGGAACAGACACGGGGGATGATCAATAAGTCGGCTATAAAACAAATGAAAGATGGCGTGATGATCATTAACACTGCCAGGGGCGCGTTGATCAACACTACCGATATGCTGAACGCCCTGGATAGCGGCAAGGTCGGCTATCTTGGCCTTGACGTTTATGAATTTGAAAAGGGCCTGTTTTTCCAAAACCATCAGAACGAAAAAAACAAAGATGAACTGCTAAAAAGATTGATAGATAACCCAAATGTACTGATAACACCGCACCAGGCTTACCTGACAAATGAAGCGCTGGAAGAGCTATCTGCCCAAACCATAAAAAACCTCGATTTGTGGCAGGAAGAGAAACGTAGTTACGATACCAGCGAAAAAAATCACGTTGAGAAAACTAAAACACAGGCTACAATATCTAAAGACAACACCAACATTCTGCCATGATCATACCCCGACACCTCTCTGAAAAATACAACGTAGCCGCGCCGCGTTATACAAGCTACCCCACCGTGCCCTATTGGAGCAAAGAACCCATTAGCGTTGACCAGTGGAAGCAAGCTGTAAAAGACGCCTTTGCTGCGACAAACTTAAAAGACGGCATAAGCCTTTATATCCACCTGCCGTTTTGCGAAAGTCTTTGCACCTATTGCGGCTGCAACACTCGGATCACCAGGAACCACAAGGTTGAAGAACCCTACATGCAGGCTGTATTGAAAGAATGGGATATGTACCGAAATATTTTTGAAGATAAGCCCGTAATCAAAGAGATACATTTAGGCGGCGGTACGCCAACCTTCTTCAGCCCGGAGAATCTTAACGAACTGATCGAAGGGATACTGAAAGATTCGGTAATTCATCCCCAGGCCGACTTCGGTTTCGAGGGCCACCCGGCCAATACCACTTATGATCATTTGAAGACTTTATATGACCTGGGTTTCCGCAGGGTAAGTTTTGGCATACAGGACTTTGATCCAAGGGTACAGTTTATTATCAACCGCGTGCAAACTTTTGACCAGGTAAAGAACGTGACCGAATGGGCGCGCGCTATCGGTTATTATTCAGTCAATTTCGACCTGGTATATGGCCTACCGTTGCAGACGCTGGATAGCCTGGCCGAAACTATTGAAAAAGTGGGCCTTCTGATGCCCGACCGCATCGCCTTTTACAGTTATGCGCACGTGCCATGGGTAAAGCCCGGTCAGCGGATGTTTACCGAAAAGCATTTGCCGACCCCTGCAGAGAAACGATCATTATATGAGCTTGGACGCGATACGCTGACCGCCCTGGGTTATCACGATATCGGCATGGACCATTTCGCGCTGATGAGCGATAGTCTTTACAAAGCTGAAAAAAACAAAACCCTGCACCGCAATTTTATGGGTTATACGCATCAATACACCCGCCTGATGGTAGGGCTCGGCGTATCGTCTATCAGTGACACCTGGGACGCCTACGCCCAAAACGTTAAAAATGTCGAAGAATACACCAGGATAGTAAACAGCGGTGAATTGCCAATAGTAAAAGGGCACTTCCTGACCAACGACGATATGATCATCCGGAAGCATATTCTAAATATCATGTGCAAGGGTGAAACCAGCTGGAACCACAAGGAAGAATTTTCAGATGACCTGGGTGACGGTATTACCCGAATGAAGGAACTAGCGGATGACGGCCTGGTAGAACTCGGATCATACCATTTAGTAGTAACACCGCTCGGCAAGCATTTCCTGCGCAATATCTGCATGGCGCTCGACGCACGGCTCTGGGCCGACCAGCCCGCGACACAGCTCTTTAGCATGACCGGATAAAAAATCTTTACAGCCGATACTTTTTTTCACAGATGAGCCGAAACAACAAAGCCCCGGAAAAATTCCCGGGGCTTGCTTTTTTAAGCGATATCTGTTTAGATTAATTAGAAGGCGATGATAGCTACGGCAGTCAATAGCTGAATAAGGATACTTAAAGCCGATAGAAGGATCACGGTGCGTATGCCTGCACCGCCCATATAAGCGATTATGTTGGTGAAGAAACAGCTCATTGTGATCAAGAGCACACTAATCGAAGCGTTATAATAATATACCAGGAACGCCGGCAGAGGCAGAAAAAATATGCCTTGTACAGTAAGCGCGGCGAAAAACCAAAATGCTTTGCGCGGTTTTTGGCGGTTGGCGAAGGCTGTGAATCTTTTCCATAAACCTGGCGTGCGCGGTTTAATCTCCTCCTTTATCGCCCAATAACTATAAGCGCCCGGTTTAAACGTAGCCATGCTGTTTTGTCTTATTTAAGACAAAAATGGATTAAGCTATTAACCTGCGCGATGACGATGATCAAATCCAAAAATGATTTAGGGCACGATCTAGTGACAAATTGTGACCGCGGAATTGATGTTGGGGCTCAAATAAGGGATATTTAGATTTGACCCGCGAAGG
>JAFDZL010000544.1 GCA_018266935.1 Bacteroidota bacterium
CCGCTCTTTATCTTTTGCCAGGCTACACGGGTACGCCGTGTGCTTTTGTATATGCTGAAGCAATATGGAGCCCGTGGATTCCCTGGATGCGTGGATCACCACGAAAAAAGCAGTATTGAGATTGGCAGGAGCGTGGGTCATCAGCTCAGCCACAGCCTGGAGGCCGCCTGCCGAAGCGCCGACAACAACAACCGAACTATTCTCCATGAAAGTACAAACTTGACTAAGATCAGTAATGTTTCAAATGGATAAACACCGTCGTGCCTTTATTTCTAACCGATTTAATATCCACCGAACCTTTATACAGCTCAACCCTGTTCCGAACGCTGCTAAGACCAGTGCCTTCGCCGACCGCCGCTTTTTTCCACCTCGTAAACCCTTTGCCGTTGTCAGTCACTTTTACGCAGATCTCATCGGCTCTTTTCGCTTCAATATCAACCTGGGTTGCATGCCCGTGTTTTATGCTGTTATTTACAAGCTCCTGTATAATACGATAGATATTTGTCGCCAGGTTCAGTTCAAGTTCGCCAAGCCCCGCTACACTGACTTTAATAGACAAGGTATCAGAAGAAAGGCGCCTGGCCATTTCTTCAAGGGTCGCCTTCAAGCCAAAATCCTTCAGGATCGACGGCGCGAGTTCAAACGACAGGTTACGAATGTCCTGTATGCTCTGGTCCAGCAATTGGTTCACCTGTTTATAATATTTATCGTAGCCCTCATCGTCGCGGTTTTTCATTTGCTGCAGGTCCAGTTTCATGGCGTAAAGTATCTGTCCCACACTGTCGTGAAGCGACTCGCTAATGCTGCGCCGCGCATTTTCTTCAGCCTGCAGCGACGCCGCGCGTATTTCCTGCTGCCGGCCTTCTTTGAGCCGGAGCGTCTCCAATTCAAGCAGTTTTTTTTCCGTAATATCAGTTATGGTTCCTGTAAATCGCCGGTTTACGTCCCCGTCATAGATCACCTGTCCCCTTGCGTCAATATACCTGAGCTTTCCGCCTGGCGTACGTACGGAGAACCCTACGTTAAAATCGTTTTCACGAACCATCGCTACGCGCAAGATCGAATCGACATTGCCTCTGTCGGATTCGTCAATAAGCGACAGAAACGATGGGTATTTCCCATCGAAATCGGCAGCCTTAAGGCCGAATATAGAATGTGCAAAATCATCCAGGTATATTTCACCGGATGTCATATTAATTTCCCATGTACCGGTTAATGAAGCGCTTAACGCTACGTCGAGCCGATGCTTGGCTCTCTTCAATTCCAGTTCGGCGATTTTCTTTTCCGTGATATCTGTTATCGTAATATAACAATTATCCTTGCCGGCTTTCATGATACAAATGCCATTCAGCTGCGCATAAAATATCGACTGGCCTAATTTGAACATCCTAAGCTGGCAGCTGTGTTCGCCGGTTTCCGAGAACAGTTTCCGGAAAAAGTTATAAAACGCGGTCACATCATCGGCATAGATAAATCCGGGTAACGGTTTTTTCAGCAGAATGTGCTTGCTGAGTCCGAAAAGCTTGCTTCCCGTTTGATTGATATCCTGGATAACGCCCTTGGTATTCACTACCGCATAGCCTATCGGTGCAAGATCAAAAAGGCTCGAAAATTTAGCGCGCTGTATCTCAAGCTCCGTAGCTACGATATTCAGCTCGTCATTTTGCATTTCCAGTTCTAAATGATGGATTTGCAGTTCGTGAAAAAGTTTCTGCGCCTCAACAGCCTCGGGGGTATTGTTCCCAAGGCCCCTTGAGTGAAGGATGCTTTCGGCTTTCTCTCTTAACTCGTCGAATAATTCCCTCTTTGGTAATCTGTCGTCAATCGGGTTCAACGCTTTATTTTTTTTCTGTCATCATGATCATTACGATGGAGGTTTCCTTAGTCTCCTTATTAATGGATGGCTTAGCGGTTATGTGGATCGTTTTCGTTCCGATAACCGGAAAGTCATGGGTAAAAGTCAGCTCGCTGTCATGCTGCAGGCACTTTTTCAGCAAATGGTCGAGCTTGCTGGTTTTCCACAATTCATGTGCAACAACAGAAAGGCTCATCCCTTTCAGCTCCAGGTGTTCTGCTTTAAAAAAATTAACAAAACTGGTATTGGCATTTAGTATCTGCAGATCCTTGTCGAGCAACAAAGCCGGGTCCTTTAGTGTTTCAATTATAGTAAGCGCGTATTCCTGCAACGCTTCCACCTGGTATTCGAGCTCTTTTAAAGGTGTTATTTTATTGAATGTCAGTACGGCCCCGTTAATAAAGTTGTCCATGGTGCGATAAGGCATTATCCGCAGGTTATACCAGTCGCCTTTTTTGGTTTTGATCTCAACCTCCTTAGCCGCCAGCGTTTCGATCACATAATGGATGTCGTCTTCCAGGGCTGCGTATTCAAAGTTAAATACGATGTCCTTGATCGAACGGCCCACGTCAGATGGTATAACATTGAACAGCTTTTTCACCTGCGGCGTAAAGCGCAGGATGGTCATCTTGGTGTCCAGGAATATAGTGCCGATCTCCGTATTATCCAGCAGGTTCTTCATGTCGTTGTTCAGCTGGGTCAATTCTTCGGCTTTGGCCTGGTACTGCATATTGATCGTCATCAGCTCTTCGTTCAGCGATTGCATCTCTTCCTTGGTGGTCAGCGATTCTTCGTTGGTGCTTTGCAGTTCTTCGTTAGTGCTTTGCAGCTCTTCATTTGTTGATTTGAGCTCCTCCAGTGAAGTCTCCATCTGCTCGATCGTGCTATGCAATTGCTGTTTGGTATATAGCAGTTCTTTTTCCAGCTCTTCTGCAGCGGCATTATTTTCCGCTTTTGCCTCTTTCTTTTTTTTGTCCGATTTTTTTTGAATGCCCTTGTCGTCAAAAATGATCAGTATCAGTCCCTGCAGGGCAGTATCCTGCAGCATCTCAACCTTCAGGCTCACCACGCGGGTTTTCCCGTCTTCTCTTACTTTTATGTCCTTGATGAGTACGGGATGTTTTTGCAGCCTGGCCTGGTGTATGGCATTACCCAGGGCGTATTTGATCTCTTCGCGCGCCATTTGGTTGATATTCATCACGGCTTCGCCCGAATTGAGCTCGAGGAATTTACCGGTGCGCCCGTTGATATAAAGGATGTCGCCTTTATCATTTATAAGAACCGAAGCGGGCGTGTAATTGTCCAGCAGCATTTTATTATACGTTTCTGCCAGCGTTTTTTTCTTTAGCGGTTTGGTTTCTTCCATCTTGTATGCAGGTGCAGTTTGCTTGGATATATTGAACGGAAAGTCTAACATCTTTCCCATGGACGCGGCCCCCTCTTTACGCTCGAAAATTTTCCATTTCGGGTCTATCGGCACAAACAACTCATTGAATCCGCCCAGCGTTTCGGCCGGTCCGAGAAACAGTACCCCCCTGGAATTGAGGGAATAATGAAATATCGGGATGATCTTCTTTTGGAGATCGGCATTCAAATAGATCATTACGTTACGGCAGCAAAGCAGGTCGAGCCGCGTGAATGGCGCGTCTTTGATAATGTTGTGTTGTGCAAACACGATCATTTCCCGCAGTTCTTTTTTAACCAAATAATGATCGTCCTTTTTGGTAAAAAACCGTTCAAGCCTCTCCGGAGAGACATCGGCGGCGATATTGTCAAGATATATGCCCTGGCGGGCCTGTTCAATGGCGTCAGCATCCAGGTCGGTAGCAAATATCTGCACTTTGGGCAGCTTGCGCAATTTCATCGTGTTCAGGCATTCCAGCAGCAATATCGCAACAGAGTAAGCCTCCTCGCCGGTCGAACAACCGGCAACCCATGCGCGTACCGGATCGCTCTCGGATTTTTGCTTCAGCACACCGTACAGTTTTTCCTTTAAAACATCATACGCCGCATGATCCCTGAAAAATTTGGTAACGCCGATCAGCAGTTCATTGAACAATATGTCGATCTCGTGCGGGTTTTCGCGCAGGTAGGTGATGTAGTGCATATAATCCGGAAGCTGGTGAAATGCCAGCCGCCGGTCGATGCGGCGCGTAATAGTATTTTTTTTGTATTGCGCAAAGTCGTGGCCGGTATGCGTACGCAGCAGCATCAGTATCTTTTGGATGGCCGTAGCGTCGCGACTTTCATTTTTTGACTGTTCATTGATCTCTTCGGCCATAGCCGGGTGATTAAGGTACTGGATCAGCTTGATGGGCATTTCGTCCGGCGCCAGCACATAATCGACCTGGTTGGTGCCGATAGCGCTTTTGGGCATACTGCTGAAATCGGCAGTGTCTGGGTCCTGCGCCATCACCATGCCCAGCTTTTCTTTGATCATCCTTACGCCGGTCTCGCCATCCGAACCCATGCCCGACATAATGATCGCCACAGCCCTGTTCCACTGGTCTTCGGCCAGGCTTTGCAGGAAATAATCAATAGGCAACCGGAACCCGTTGGGCTTGGCAGGCGCAAGCAAAAGCAATTTGCGGTTATGAATGCCCATATCTTTATTGCGGGGTATCAGATATACCCTGTCGGGCTCAACGGTTTCGCCGTCCGACGCTTCCTTTACCGGCATCGGCGTAAAATTCTGGATCACACCTGCAACATCGCCGGCATGGCTTTTATCCAGGTGCATGATAACCACAAATCCGATCCCGCTATCCGCCGGCATGTGCCTGAAAAATTGCTCGAATGCTTTGAGTCCGCCCGCCGATCCGCCTATACAGACTATCGGGAATGACCTGCTTTTCGCATGCCTGGAAGCGCTTGCCGCTTTTGAGACCGCAGCGGATGATTTACCAGTAACACGCTTTCTTTTGATTGCCATTTAGATTTGAATGGGATGATCAGGTAATAATTATACAAGCCGGTAGGCGAATAAACAATATAAGCCAAATTTTGCAAAAAAATATCAAATGATGGAAACGAGCGGCCGGGAATTTTAGCCGGAATTTGATCGGGCTCCGATAACAAAATTTATTTTATTGTCCAATTTTACTCCGCCTGCTTGTCATCAGTATAAAACCCAAAATTTCAATTATGGAAAAGCAATTTTTTCAAAACGTCCTTGAGCAACATCGAATGACAAGTTCTTATTCATTTAACAGAATTTCAAATGATAACGCCGGTTTCAGGCTGAACAAAGACGCTGCTTCGATCGGGTTTATTTACCGTCATAT
This sequence comes from Bacteroidota bacterium, assembly GCA_018266935.1. Lineage (GTDB taxonomy): Bacteria > Bacteroidota > Bacteroidia > Sphingobacteriales > Sphingobacteriaceae > Mucilaginibacter. The sequence goes on from JAFDZL010000544.1 coordinate 5,140, forward strand.
CGGGGAAACGATGAATTTGTTCACTACTTTTTTCGGACTTCCAACCGAGGTTCAGAATACGACAATGGGAATGACCGATACCGGGCAGGGCAAAGATACCGGGGCGAGCAGGCTATTGGTAAAACAGGGGTATGATCTTTTGGAACAACTTATTGAGAACACGCCTGCCGGCGACTGGTTGACGACGATCGACACGCCCTTTTTCGGGAAAGTTACCAGGCTGCGACTTTTCTCGCATATCCTGTTTCATACTTCACACCATGCCGGCCAGATCTCATTGACTTTGTCGAGGGGCGGTATTTGCTAATGCACCACTTCAATATGCGTTACCACGATCCAATGATACGTAGCGTAAATACCCGTGTCGGGTTTGTAGGTCAGATCGACGTAGATCGGGAATTTGGTATTGGGGTCGATACCAAGCTGTTGTAAAGTCGAACCGATATGGTAATACGGGGGTGGGTTTTTCGCGGTATCATTTTTTAGCATGATCAGCAGGCCTCCGCAAATTGGCGACGCGCATTCCCGCATATCATACCCGGTTATGACCCCATCGTAATGTGAAGGTGGATTATTGCCTTTTTTGCAGGCAGCAAATGCGCCGGCCAGACAGATCAACAACAATATTTTCTTCATTATAACTCCTTTTATCGTTATACGCCAAAAACATGTCGTTTGCGACACCCGTATATAACAAAAAACCCCTCCGATAATTCGGAGGGGCATTAAGGTATAAATAGAATTAATCAGGGAGCTTGTTATACGTGCTCCGTTTCTTTAGGGTTCAGGAAGACGAACTGGTTATCGAACATATCCAGCCTGATCTTGCTGTCCTTATCCACTTTGCCCGCCAAAATTTGCTTCGACAGTTCGTTAAGTATTTTTTTCTGGATCACCCTTTTCAGCGGACGTGCGCCGAACTGCGGGTCGTAACCCAACTGGGCCAGCCAGTCCAGGGCTTCTTCCGAAGCGTCCATGTGGATACCGATCTCCTCCAGCGTCTTCTGCAATTGCGCGAACTGCAGTTTCACGATCTCGCCGATCTCGTCACGGCTTAGCGGGGTGAACATGATGATCTCGTCGATACGGTTCAGAAACTCGGGGCGAATGGTCTGCCTTAACAGTTCAAATAATTGGTTTTTCGTTTTGGCGATCACTTCGTCCTTGTTGTCCTCGTCATAATCCTGGAAGTTTTCCTGTATGACGTTCGAACCGATGTTGGAGGTCATAATGATGATCGTGTTCTTGAAGTTCACCACACGGCCCTTATTGTCGGTCAAACGGCCGTCATCAAGCACCTGCAGCAGTATATTGAATACATCCGGGTGAGCCTTTTCGATCTCGTCAAGCAGGACCACGCTGTACGGTTTGCGGCGTACGGCCTCAGTCAGCTGACCGCCTTCATCGTAACCCACGTAGCCCGGGGGGGCGCCGATCAAACGCGATACGGCATGGCGTTCCTGGTATTCGGACATATCGATACGCACCAAAGCGTTCTCGTCGTTGAACAGGTATTCGGCCAAAGCCTTTGCCAGTTCGGTTTTACCCACCCCGGTGGTACCAAGGAAGATAAATGAACCGATGGGCTTACGCTTATCATGCAAACCGGCACGGCTGCGGCGAATGGCGTCGCTGATGGCCTCGATGGCTTCCTCCTGCCCTGCTACGCGTTTGTGCAATTCTGCTTCCAGGTGAAGCAGCTTTTCGCGCTCGCTCTGTACCATTTTGGAAACCGGAATACCCGTCCAGCGCGATACCACGCCGGCAATATCCTCGGCGGTAACTTCTTCTTTCAGCATCCGGTGCTCCCGCTGATTTTCAGCAAGCGTCGCCTTCAGCTTCTCTACCTCGTCCTGGGCTTCTTTGATACGGCCGTAACGTAATTCGGCCACTTTGCCGTAATCACCGGCACGTTCAGCCTGCTCGGCCTCCAGCTTATAATTTTCTATTTTTTCAACCTTTTGGTTAATGTTATCGACCACATCTTTCTCGCTCTTCCACTGCGCACGCAGCGAATCGCGCTGTGCCGAAAGGTTTGCTATCTCGCCACTCAGTTCTTTCACGCGCTTTTCGTCTTTCTCACGTTTTATGGCTTCACGTTCGATCTCCACTTGCATGATCTTACGATCCAGTTCGTCCACCTCTTCCGGCACCGAATCCATCTCTATACGCAATTTTGAGGCGGCCTCGTCCATCAGGTCGATGGCTTTATCCGGCAGAAAACGGTCAGAAATATAGCGCTGCGACATTTCAACGGCTGCAATAATGGCCTCGTCGAGGATACGCACTTTGTGGTGCGTTTCGTAACGTTCCTTCAAACCGCGAAGGATGGAAATAGCATCCTGGGTGTCCGGCTCATCGACCAAGACCATTTGGAAACGGCGTTCCAGCGCTTTGTCTTTTTCAAAATATTTTTGGTATTCATTCAGTGTAGTAGCACCAATGGCCCGCAGTTCACCACGTGCCAAAGCCGGTTTCAGGATGTTTGCTGCATCCATCGCACCTTCACCGCCGCCGGCGCCAACCAGCGTATGAATCTCGTCAATGAACAGGATAATGTCGCCATCGGCCTGCGTCACCTCTTTGATCACGGCTTTCAGCCTTTCTTCGAATTCGCCTTTGTACTTGGCGCCGGCAATTAAAGCGCCCATGTCCAGCGAATAAACGGTCTTGGTCTTTAGGTTCTCGGGCACGTCGCCTTTGATAATACGGAAGGCGATACCTTCGGCAATGGCTGTTTTACCTACGCCGGGCTCACCCACCAGTATCGGGTTGTTCTTGGTACGGCGGGACAATATCTGTATCACGCGCCTGATCTCTTCGTCACGGCCGATCACCGGGTCGAGTTTGCCCGATTCGGCATACTCGTTCAGGTTACGAGCGTACTTATTTAGCGCATTGTAAGTAGCCTCGGCGTTCTGGTCGGTTACTTTGCTGTCGCCGCGCAATTCGGTAATGGCCTTTTTCAGGTCCTTTTCATTTACGCCCGCGTCCTTCAAAGCTGAGCCGGTCTTGCCATTGGCCGCCAGGATACCAAGCAATATATGCTCGACAGACACAAATTCGTCCTTGAATTCCTTAACATAATTTTGGGCTTTCTGCAATGCCGAATTGGCATCAGATGACAAATAAATATTGCTGCCGCTAACTTTTGGGTAAGATGCGATCTGCTCGTCGAGCGTCTCGTTCAGCCTGTTCAGGTTAACGTTCAGTTTTTTCAATAAATAGGTTACTACGTTCTCATCAACCAAAAGCAGGCCCTTCAGTAAATGAGCGTTCTCTATCGCCTGCTGCTGGTTGCCGCTAGCGATCTCGGAAGCCTTCTGAACAGCCTCCTGTGCTTTTATAGTAAAGTTGTTAAAATTCATATCCTCATCCTTTCAAATTACCTGCCATCGGTCTGGTTATGCAAAATTGTCACTATAAATTTAGTTTTGAACGACAATTTGTCCTACATTTATAGCCGTAATACAAACTTTATCAGGCGGTTCAACATACCACGGTGCTTGCGTTTGCCGAATTTTATTATTTTTGATATTCTTAATTAATTCTGATCCTTGAGCAACCCGCAGTATAGCAGAGTTTCCGGCAAGAACCGTGAGGCCTACCGCGACTATTATACCCTCCGGAACTTAACTTCCGTGAGGACGGGCAGTATCATTTTTCTGATCCTGAACGTGCTGCTGCGTGTGTTGTACTATGTATTCCCGGAGAGCCTTACAAGGGCTCAAAACTATCCCGAATTTAACTACACTAACTGGTTTTATATTGCCGTAACGCCTCTTTTTCTTTGCGGCAGCTACCTGCTGATCTATCTATATAGGAAACACAAAAAAGCGACAATTGTTACTGACCTTTTCGTTTTTGCCTTCGCCTTCTTCATTATTTTTTGTGGGATGTATTCGAGCTTTATCGCCACATCCGACCCCCGTAATGCGCTCACGCTGTATCTTACCGCACTGAGTATCATCAGCGTAGTGTTTGTTTTAAGCAATGGCGAGACGATACTGCTGATCATACTCGTCGAACTGGTGTTCACGTACCTACTGTATTATACCGCTGCCGAGCCGATGGAAATGATCTATAACCAGATCATTTCTGTGACGCTGTTGTTCTGTTTCTACTTCATAACGCGGTACTTTTATAATTACAAGTCGAGCTATTTTATGCAGGTGATGGACATCCGTGAAAAGAACGTCGCCATCGAAAAAGCAAATGCGTTTAAGAACGAAATACTCGGTATGGTGGCGCACGACCTGCGCAATCCCATAGGCGCGGTAGAGACCATCGCCATGATGATGGAACTCGATGAAGTGACGGAAGATACACGCGAGAACCTCGAAATGATCAAGGCTTCCTGTGCGAAGGCCCGCGGCATCATTGCCGACCTGCTGGACGCGGCCAATAACGAGAATATTAACGTTATCGACACACAGCGGACGGAAATGAACCATTTCCTGAGACGCCTTGTTACCGATTGGAAGGCGCAGCAAAACACCAAAAATACGATCGTTTTCATCGGATCAAAGGACCAGATATTCGCCGAGATTAACGCTGAAAAGTTCCAGCGGGTGATGGACAACCTGATCACCAACGCGCTCAAATTCTCGAAAGAGAACGGGAAGATTGACGTTTACCTGAGCGCCAAGGATGGCATGGCCGTTGTAGAGGTGCGCGACTATGGCGTGGGCATCCCTGCCGAAATGATACCGCACATCTTCGAACGCTTTTCCAAAGCGCGCCGCCCCGGCGTACACGGCGAACAATCGACCGGCCTGGGATTAAGTATCTCTAAACAGATCATCGAAAACCACAAGGGGACTATCGAAGTGATGAGCGAAGAGCGGAAAGGATCGACGTTTGTTATTCGGATACCGAGGGTGGAATAGAACACGATTTTCAAGATTAAATTGATGTACAGGATGATCTGAAAATCCTGTAAATTATTCACTCGTGTTCAAAAAAAACTTTTCGCTAAAATTCACCAAAAACAACTCCTTTGTTGCCCGGGTACAAGCGGTGTACAGCCATCTGAGGAAATCCATATTGATCATCTCATCGGTTAAATAACCCTGATCAACAAAAACCGCTTCCCACTGACCGCCCTGGGCTTTGTGGCAAGTGATAGCATAGGCAAATTTGACTTGCAAAGCGTTATAATAAGGATTCAGCTTCATTTCATCGAATTTGGCTTTTCGGCTGACGATGTGTTCATAATCCTTCAATACCTCGTTGAAAAAGCGTTTCTGGTCATCCTGGGATAAGGCCGGCGACTCGGAATAGAGCGTATCCAGCAAGATTTTACATTCCAGCACAGGGTCTTCCGCATAGTCGGTAAACTCCAGCTGCACATCCGCAAAATGGAACCCGTACATCTCTTCCGTCCGGCGGACGCGCTTGATGCGGGCAATGTCGCCGTTGGCAATAAAGTCCGTGCTGGTTTCCTCCTCGCCCTGCAGCCAGAAATAGTTATTGCGCACCACCATTACCTGGTCGCCGCCGGTGATCTCCTCCTCGCGGTACAGGATACGGCTGCGTATCTGCTGGTTGTATTGGTTGGCGTTCTTATTAGAACGGCAGATGATGAGCGTTTCGTCATAACCATACTTGCCATAGGCATATTCCAGCCCTTCCTGCAAACGCTCGCCCGTCATGCGAAAGACGTCTTTGAAGCCTTTGGTAACTACCTTCGGGTGCAGCACGGCTCCCTTGCGGATGATCTCGCGCATAGCCGTAACATTCATCAAAATGCCTGAATCCTTTTCCTGGCGCAGCACATCGGTCAGCTCAAAAGTGTACAGATCCATCGCAAAGGTTTTCTTCATCAAATTGAAATCCAGCGCCGGGCTGTAATCGGAACCTACAGGCGGCAACTGCGCGGTATCCCCTACCAGCACCAGCTTGCAGTTTTTGGTGTTATAGACGTAATCCACCAGATCGTGCAGCAGCGTTTGGCGGTGACCTGGCGATGCTTCATCCGAGATCATCGAGGCCTCATCGACGATGAACAGGGTATCATTGGCCAGATTTTCCGCCAGCCGGAAAGGATCATCAATATTCATGGCTGAGCGCTTGCGGTAAATGCGTTTGTGTATCGTAAAAGCCTTCCGGCAGGAATAACCGCTGATCACCTTGGCTGCGCGACCAGTGGGCGCCAGCAGCACGGATTTATAATTATAATATTTCAGCGCCTTCACCAGCGCGCTGATGGCCGTGGTTTTGCCCGTACCGGCATAGCCCTTCAGGATAAAGCACTCGTCGCCGTTACCGCTCAGCAAAAACTGGTGCAGCCGGCCGAACAACTCGGTTTGCTGCGGCGTGGGTTCATGCGGGAAAGCTTTGGCGATCTGGTCGGGTGCGGGCATGGATAAAGATGCTAAAAATGTTAGTTAAATTAATGGATTTTGCAAATAGTTATCTGTAATTTTATCCAAAGAATATGAATAAAAGCAATTTAACCTTTAGAAGGAATATTATTTTAGCATTAATTCCTGCGTCTGTGACCATTGTCGTCGCGTTAATAACTTATCATCCTTGGCGTAAAGATATTCAGAAACCGAATGGTGAAAACAACAAATGCTTTCTTTCCGGAACCGTTGTTGATGCTTCGTCAAATAACAGTATACCGCAAGCTGAGATAGTTGTTGTTGGACGGAATGAGCAGTATGTTTCAGAAAGTAATGGAAATTTTAAAATTCCTTTCAAAGATTCAATTACACATGTAAGAATCCATGTCGAAAAAAAAAGTTACGTTCCATATGATAAATCATACGATTTACCATCATCTGATATTATAATTCAATTAATACATAAATAAATGAAAATTCTTTGCATAATCATTCTATTAATTCCGCTAAAAATATTTGGACAAAATGTTACCGTTCCTGGCCAAGTCCTGGATCAAAAAAGCAATCCAGTAGAGGCTGCTGAAATTGATGTTGTAGGCGAAAACGCGACCACAACCACTGATAACACCGGGATATTCTCCTTAAAATTACCGGCAAGTATTAAGGCTGGCGGCCTTATTACCTTAAGAATATCTAAGAATGGCTATAAAACAACTACTAAACATATTTCCGCATCGCCACTTATGGTTCCAATAAGGCTTACGAAAATTTCTGGCCCCATTGCTAAAACAAAGGATACCACTAGGACCAACACTCAGTCAGCTTCACCTCAAACGAATACAGTTGTCCAAGGCAGTCAACATATAGTATCTGGCACGGGAAATAATGTCGGAATCAATGGTGATGTCAATATCAATGCTGAAAAAAGATTAGGATCTGATTATCTAGAGTTGATATATAATTATGTAGAAGACCTTGTTAGAAATAAAAACTTTGATGGCAATAATATCGTCGTTACGCGAGAACAAAACTGTAATTACCCCCGCATAGTAAAGCAAATTGTAAGTTACCTCAACAGCAAAGGGTTTAAAGCCACTGAAGGTTATGAGATGAGGTCACCACCAATTGAAGCAATTAAAATTGATACCATTGAACAGCATATTCAAAATACGAATCAAAAGAAACAAATTAACATACTGGTAGGGGAATTCGACCAATAGTACTTCCTGGCGTCCCAAGCTTACGACTTCGCACCCTGTATAAAAAAAGTAAAATCATGTCCTTTAAATTACCGAGCCAATTAAGTGAAGACCAAGTCGAATCGGACGTTTCTAATTATTTAGGATACGTTACTCCTATATGGGCGAAAAGATTCCGTCTTCTATCAGTAGATGAACAGATGACAGGTGCAGATAAGCTTTTCAATAGATTTGTACCCATTTATTTACAATTTAAGGTATCGCAAGGTCTAGACCACGATATCCCAATACTTTTAAGGTTTCAAAACAAACCGCTCGCTAATATTATTAAGTATCGAAAAACAAACCATCTTTTTGGGAATCCCATTCTATACTTCCAACTTAGAAGAAAGGCACCGACAGCGTTGGACTATCAACATAATATATTATGCAATTTAAACAAACCTCCCTACCAATATGCAGCATATGTAGCACCACTTACCCTTAACATTACAGAATATGAAAAGGCATTAAACAAGGGGAAGCTTTTTAGATTCCATCCTTTTGATCCTTTTTCTTACAAGGAGTTAGACGCCCATGACTCATCCATTAACAAAAAGCTGATGTTAGGTTTAAGTCCTTTCCTTCGTTATCACATCTCGATACCACCCCATCAGATAGTCTCAACACATGAACATCATTATTCATATTCAAAAAATGGAGGTGATGTTGCTTGGCACAGCGGAGAATTATTGAACGAGGACCTCAGGCTGTCTAATAAATGGCATCAAATATTGAGTACTTTCTATTCAAATAGAGAGTTAGGAGTCGATATAGATCAGTACAGGCAATTCATTGAAAATTTTCAGTATGACGGTAGAAAATTCGTTAAAGAGTCAGACTCTAATGACAACTCGATTCGATTGATACAGCGGTTTGCAAAAGTGCTAAAAACAGAATACAATATTAAATTAATAATGCTAGTTCAAACGAAAAACGATGAATAATTCCAAGCCCACTGTCCGAAGTTTGAAGCTTCGGACTTCTAAATTGGTAGTCTCAAATACTCAGCGTAATCGTTCGTTAAGATCAAGCTTTCCCCGCCTTTCTCAAGAGCAAAAAGTGATATATATCACTAAAATATTAACAATAATTCTTCCTAACTTAGAAATAAGCTACCCTGTATTGGGAGCGAAACGACTCTGTTATAATCAATTATGTAACCCCTAAATTATCGCTGAGATGAAAAATGTTAACGTTACTTACTGGAGCCTTACCATCGTTTTTGCCGGGTTAATGCTTTGGTCGGCTATCCCCGACCTGATGAGCACTTCAGATGCTGTGCTGATCATTAATAAACAATTAGGCTACCCGGCCTATTTTACGCCGTTCATTGGATTTGTTAAGATATTAGGCGTTATCGCCATTCTTATACCGGGATATCCGCGGATAAAGGAATGGGCCTATGCCGGATTTGCTTATGACCTGTCGGCTGCTGCTTATTCATCTTATTATTCGGAGCGCGCGGTTGGTCAGCCTGTAGCCAAAACAGCCATGATCATGCTGATCTATGTAGTCTTCGCTATTGCGTCTTACGTTTATTACCACAAAAAACTGAAATCAGATTCATCGGCCAACACCAACAGACCGGCAATGGCATAATTTAGTCTAACCAACTGCGGCCGCAAAATTCAGTTGTTAAATGAGTTATGCAGCCGTATTGTCGCGTGTGATCTCATCTTCGTCCCAGGTGAGATCATATTTTTTGAAACGGACCTGCCCACAATACGCGCCAGCCAGACAACCAATGCGATAATGGCCACAATAATGAGCGCGAAAATAACGCCCGCTTTAAAAGCGTCTTCCATTAAGCCGCAGCCTGAAAGAATGATAGATATGAAAAGACAAGTGATCGCCGGAATAAACTTTCTCATAAGCAGTTTATTAGCAACGACAAGAGAGTTTATGTAATGTTCAGCGAAGCAGGCATTAAAGAATGGCTGTTTTAACAAACAGTCGTTTCAAGACGAAGCGGTGTCGGGTCTAAATTTACATCGGCACTCATTAATTTCTCTTTAATAAACCGGGAGGGGCTTATTCCATAGTGTTTCAGCATCATCTTCTGCAAGTGGCTTCCGTCCGTAAATCCTGCCTTTATTGCGGCATCCCGTATCGTATTTCCCATAATGATTTGATTGACTGCTACCCGCATCCTGCTTGAGAGAGAATAACGGTGTAATGAAACCCCGGTCACCTCCTTAAATAAGGATCGCAGCCGGCTCTCTGATAGGTAAACCTTTTCGGCCAGGTTTTTCGAAGTAAAGTCATCCGGATGAGATAAGGCGATGGTTTGTTCCACCAATGCCACCCGTTGGTCTATCGGGTTATGCGGATGTTTACCAGATAAATAAATCAGTATCCCGGATACCAATCGCTCCAGCATAAAGGGGTCAGGGCTGACAATTGACTTTTGCAACTCGACCGTATTGGTAATCTGAAATATGCCCAGGTCGGGACAGGATATGTCATTTTCGCCCAGGTAACGATGTTTGATAGTGTGAGCGATTTCCGTAGTTGGATCAAGATAAATAATTAACTGAACGCTGTCATTTGTATTCAGCTGATGCGGTGCACTTTCCTTTATTATTACGCAATTGCAATTTTTCCATTCGCCGTGTTTTAACCTGCAACGAAAGTTACGCTGAATATCGAAAACGATCTGCATGGTATTGTGACGGTGCATCGAAGTAACGCCCGACGCATAAAAGATAGCCGCCTTATTATACCAAAAATAACAGGGAGAAGAATTCGAACTTTGCAGGCGTCCCATAAGATTTCCTTTCAACCAAAAGTCAGTTATTTTTTACATGTTTTCGTTTCCAGGCCGTCATAATTTCGAATAAAAATTAATGAATGGAATATGAAAACAATGAATTATTCAACTATCTGGACACTCAGGGCGCTATTATTGACGAGCTCTGTAATTTGCCTGCTACCTGATTTTCTTTATAGTCAAACGATAAAGGAGAAACAAAAAATCGTATTCAACGAAAAGCTGACACCGGCACGCGGTCACTATAAATTATTACAGCATATCAGTCCGGCTCCAAAGTCGCCCGCTGAAAAGATCGATTCAGTTCGTTATGTCTCTGATCCGGTTTCCGTAAAAAAAAGACTGAGCCTTAAGCCGTTTTATCTTCAAAACGTTTCAGCATCGGAACTTAAAATTCCCTCCCCGCCTGCAAATAGTTCCCTGCAAACCCGGGCAGAATTGGGATATATGTTTGATTTGGAGAAGAACAGAACGGAAGAAGATATTAGAGAAAGTCATTTCTTATCAGACGTTTATTACAATCTTAATATTCATAAAGGCGACTCTCTATATGATGCCAACAGGGCTAACCTGTTTTACATTGGGCACTCTATAGGAAATTGGTTTAACGCAAAATCGCTTCCGCTCACCGCAGACATGATGGCGAATGCCTGGCAGGATGCAAATTATTTTATCTGGTCATTAAAATACAAATACGCCAGGATCAGGCCCTATATTTTGGAACCTAAACTACATAATTTGGAAAAGGCGGATGCCCCGTCCTATCCTACCGGTACAGCAACGGACGCTTACTTAATGGCTTATATCTACCAGGAACTGGCGCCTGAATTTACTGATATTTTTATCGCGGACGCTTACAAGATGTCACTTTCAAGAGAAATAGTCGGCGTTCACTTTCCAAGCGATGTTGAAGGGTCGAGAATTTTAGCCCGGCAAATCGTAAATAAGCTTTTCCAAAATCCGAGGTTCCGCCAGGATTTTGAGAAAGCAAAGGCAGAGTGGGCGCTTAAAGAAAAAGAGAAATTAGCTCAACTGGCTGAATAATCATGAGAAAAACTTTGGCAACGCTTTATCCGGAAAATGGAACTAACCTGGCGCTGCTCATACTAAGGCTAGGTCTGGCGATATTGACAATGCATCACGGATATCAAAAACTATTGCATTTCGATGCAATGAAGATCGGTTTTCTGAACTTCCTGGGATTGGGCAGTTCTGTATCATTAGCCATAGCGATGATAGTTGAATTATTCGGCTCAATTTTAATTGCCCTGGGTCTATTTACGCGGGCTGCAGCTATTCCTTTAATGATAATCATGTCGATCGCCCTGTTTAAAATCAAGGAAGGCGACATATTTGGAGGGGGCGAATCGGCTGCGCTGTATCTGCTGGGTTACCTATGCCTGCTTGTTGGGGGTCCGGGAACATTGAGCATCGACGGCATATTTGCCAAAGAAAGCCAGGGTTAAATACTATACAGTCGTACGGGTCGCCTTTGCCCGGTAAGCGTTTCCGGACGGCTGTATATCCTGACGGGCCGGCTTGGTGCAGTAATTTCCTGGTCACATCCGCATCTCAAACAAACAGCAATCAGGCTCTTTTTGATAATGGCCGGGCAAATTGGCCGTATCGGTCAGTCTGAAAATACCAAGGAATTCAAAACCGGCTGAGGTATAATGCCGAATGAGTTTGGTATTGTTTCCTAAAGTATCGAGACGTATGTATTGCTTTCCTTGCTGCACCGCATAATCACGCGCCCAGTTTGCAATATTATCGATATACCTCTTTCCCCTGGAAGCCGGGTTGTTGCAGATGCGGTGAATGTAGATTGAATCGTTTTTATCTCTTTCGTCCCATATCTCCCTATCTTCAAACGTGA
>JAFDZL010000545.1 GCA_018266935.1 Bacteroidota bacterium
CCTGTTTCCGAAATGCAAAGGAACTGGATAGGGAAGAGTGTTGGCGCGAGTGTGAAATTCCCGATCGCCGCCTCACCTAAATCCTCTCCAAAGGAGAGGACTTCAGAGTCGGGACCTAACAATCAGACTTCCGGCTTCGGACTTCCGGCTTCGGACTTCATCGAAGTTTTTACTACAAGGGTCGATACCATCTTCGGAGTTACTTTTATGGTGCTTGCGCCGGAGCATGAATTGGTGCCATCGTTAACCACTCCTGAGCAAAAAGCCGAGATCGACGCATACATCGCCCAAACCAAAAAGAAATCGGAATTGGACCGCATGGCAGATGCCAAAACGGTTTCAGGCGCTTTCACTGGCAGCTATGTGATCAACCCGGTGAATGATGAAAAGGTGCCCATTTACATCGCCGACTACGTTTTGGCCGGATATGGCACGGGCGCGGTAATGGCTGTACCTTCGGGCGACCAGCGCGATTACCTGTTTGCCAAACATTTCGGCTTGCCGATAGTGCCGATCATCGACATTCAAAACATCGAAACTGAGGCTGATCCGACCAAGGAAGGCCGCTATATCAATTCAGACTTCATGAATGGCCTGAATTATAAGGAGGGTACTGCGAAAGTGATCGAATTCCTGGAGAACAAAGGCTTGGGCAAAGGCAAGATCAACTACCGCATGCGCGACGCCATTTTCGGTCGCCAGCGTTATTGGGGCGAACCGGTGCCGGTTTATTTTAAGGACGACCTGCCGCATTTGATCGAAGAGAAAGACTTGCCGTTGATCTTGCCCGAAATCGATAAGTACCTGCCAACCGAAACGGGCGAACCGCCGTTGGGTCGTGCTCACGATTGGAATTACAACGGGTTCGAGTATGAACTTTCTACAATGCCAGGCTGGGCCGGCTCAAGCTGGTACTGGTACCGGTATATGGACGCGCGCAATGACCAGGAATTTGCATCCAGACAAGCCATCGATTACTGGCGCGACGTTGACCTGTACATCGGCGGTTCGGAACACGCGACGGGCCACTTGCTGTACAGCCGTTTCTGGAACAAATTTTTGAAGGATCTGGGCTTGGTGCCTGAAGAAGAGCCATTCAAAAAATTGATCAACCAGGGGCACATACAGGGTAGGAGCAATTTTGTATATCGCTTAATTGATGAAAAAGGAGCCGGGACGAACACTTTTGTATCACACGGACTCATCAAACAATACAAAACGTCCGAATTGCATGTCGATGTGAACATCGTCGAAAATGATATTCTTGATATAGAAAAGTTCAGGCAATGGCGTGATGAATATAAGGATGCTGAATTTATCCTCGAAGCAGGAAAATATCATTGTGGTGTCGAGATCGAAAAGATGTCGAAGTCCAAATATAATGTGGTAAACCCCGATGATATCATCGCCCGCCACGGCGCCGATACGCTGCGCATGTACGAAATGTTCCTCGGTCCGCTGGAGCAAAGCAAGCCATGGAATACCAACGGCATCGAGGGCGTGTACAAGTTCCTGCGTAAGTTCTGGAAGCTGTTCCATGATGAGCAGCTTAACTTCCGGGTGTCGGATGACGCTCCATCAAAAGCCGAACTGAAATCACTGCACAAGATCATCCGCAAAGTGGAGGAAGATATCGACCGTTTTTCATTCAATACCTCCGTATCCAGCTTTATGATCGCGGTGAACGAACTGACCGACCTGAAATGTAATAAACGCGCCATTCTTCAGGACCTCGTCATCGTCCTGTCGCCTTATGCACCGCATATCTGCGAAGAATTGTGGGAAATGCTGGGCAATAAGGCCGGAACGTTATCCTATGCTGTGTATCCAAAGTTCAACCCCGAATACCTGGTTGAAGATGAGTTTGCTTACCCGATCTCAGTCAACGGTAAAATGAAGATCAATCTGAATATCTCATTAGCACTCGAGGCTAAGGAGATTGAAGATTTTGTCCTGGCCAGCCCGGAGGTAAAAAAATACCTCGACGGTAAATCGCCCAAAAAGGTGATCGTGGTGAAGGGTAGGATAGTGAATATTGTTCTATAACCCAACCGTCATGGCGAGCGAGAGCGTGGCCATCTCTGCACACGCAAATCGATAATTTCGGTCCATGACGGCAAAGTTCAGAGATGGCTTCGTCCCTCGCCATGACGTCAAGGATTAATTGTCCAATTCCAAGCATCCTGATTGTTATACTCAAAACGAATTACCAGGAACAAATCAGGGGCGAAACGGAATACTGTATTTGTTACACCGAAAACCTGTAACGATTTGGCGACAGTTACACTTAAATGACAAATTTATAGACGTTGCCGTGTAACATTTCATCTAATTTCGCCTCAAATTTCGAAAACAGTATCAAATGAAACGATTACTTATACTTTTAATAATATTATGCTCTTTTATCACAGCTAAGGCGCAATTCGGCGGCGTTGGCGGCGGCGGATCGACCATAGTCGGTAAAGTGTCCGGTACGCTGATCGACTCCGTGACTAAGCAGCCGCTGGGCTATGCTTCGGTGGCGCTTTTCCGCGCTACCGGCAAGTCGCCCCTGAATGGTGTTTTGACCGATGATAAAGGTAATTTTAAGATCGACGGCGTTCATCCCGGCGATTATAAGATACGCATCACTTATGTGGGTTACCCTGAAAAGTATGTCGGCGGTATAACCACCACAAATGCCAAACCCGACAAGAACATGGGCCAGATCATGGTCGGTTCAGGCGCTAAGACGTTGAAGGAGGTTTCCGTTACGGCACAGGCGCCCCTGATCGAAAATAAGATCGACAAGATCGTTTATAACGCAGAAAAGGACCTGACGGCCACCGGCGGTAACGCGACCGACGTGCTGCAGAAAGTACCTTTAGTTGCGGTTGACATCAATGGTAACGTATCACTGCGCGGCGACCAGAACGTGCGCGTGCTGATCAATGGTAAACCTTCAGGCGCCACTTCGGCAAGCTTGTCGGACGTTTTGAAGACCATCCCTGCCGACCAGATCAAAAGCATCGAGGTGATCACTTCGCCGTCCGCAAAATACGATGCGGAAGGTTCGGCCGGTATCATCAACATCATCACCAAGCAAAAGAATATAAGCGGGATCAGCGGCTCGGTGAGCGTCGGTATCGGTACGCGCCAGAACAACGGCAACTTTAACCTGAACTACAATAAGAACCGTTTCAGCCTGTCGATGAACGTAGGCGGCAACTACACGTGGCCGCAAACTTCGCTTACCGGCTTTTACAATGATATACAGCCGGTCGATACCGTGCATACCAGTACCACGTCCAGCGGTACAAATTATGTGAAGCGCTATGGCGCTATTGGCAACGTTTCGGCAAATTATGAATTCAACGCTTTTAACAGCCTGCATACCAATATCAGGCTCAACCAGGGCGGGTTCAATACCGTGGCCGACAACCAGTCTCAGTTTATCAATTTGTTGCCAACACATTATGACACATTGACGAACGATTTAAATCACCAATATTCGACTCATGCTTTAAATCATAACAGCTTTGGTGGTTTCGACTGGAACCTGGATTATACGCATAAATTCCATAAAGAAGGCGAAGAATTGGACCTGTCAACCCAATGGAGCCATAGCCGTACGGTAACCGATTTTAGCAGTTATTATTATAATAACGCGCAGCTCCCCAATTCAAAAGCTAATATCAACGGTTTGAACAATGAATATACGTTACAGGCAGATTATACCCTGCCGATCAATAAAGTGTTCAAACTGGAAGCCGGCGGTAAGGAAATATTAAGGCGTTTGGTAGGTACGCAGGATGCTTTTGCCTACGATCAGGCAGCCGGAACTCCGGATGGCTTCGTCTTTGATAATGTTAATTCGGCTGTTTATAATTACAACCAGGATGTAACTGCCAGTTATGGGGTGCTGACCATTACATTGCCCAAGGGCTACACCTTATTGGTTGGCGCAAGGGACGAGATCACCAACATCAGCGGTGCGCCTCAAACGGCCAGTTCCGACACTTCGCTGAGACCTTTCAGCAACAGCTATAATACTTTTATTCCGAGCTTAACCATACAGAAGGCGCTGACGCCCACACAGACCATTAAGCTCGCTTATAGTAAGCGTATTACGCGTCCGGGCCTGACCTCCCTGAACCCGTACGATAATAAGACAAACATTCTTGCACAAAGCGAAGGTAACCCTTACCTGGCGCCCGAAGTATCGCAAACATTGGAATTTGATTACATAACGTTTGTCAAGTCATCGGTAATTAATATGTCGGTTTATTATAAACACACCGGCGGTTTGATCGAAACCATAGCAGCCCCGATCCTTATCCAGGTCGATTCAACTCATGCACAGCCCGGTACCCTGACGACCTCCCATAACATAGGAAATAATAACTCTTTTGGCACCAGCTTTTTCGGTTCGGTAAGCCCGATCAGGAATGTGACATTAAGGGCGAATATCAACGCTTATACTTATAAACCTGATCCCTCGGGTCTGTTCCTCCGGGATCAAACCCAGAATGGCACGTATGTCCAATACAATGGTTTTGCCATGGCTGAGTGGGACCTGAAAAGCGGTTTTATTGCCCAGGTGTTTACCTTCGGGAGTTCGCCGCGCCATACGATACAGGGTACCAACCCTTCATTCAGTTTATTGGGTATGGGTGTGAAGCAGCAATTCATGAAAAAGAAAGCGTCTTTGGGTATCAACGTGCTCGAGCCGTTCAATAAGTATAAGGACTTTAACTCCAACCTCTCGAGTCCCGGCTTTGTGCAAAACAGCACCTTCCAGTTCCCGTTCCGTTCGGTGGGTCTGACGTTCCAGTATAGCTTTGGTAAAACAACCTTTACAGCAGATAAGAATAAGATCAATAACGACGATATTAAACAAGGCGACCAGGGCATCGGCGGCGCAGGCGGCGGTGCAGGTGGCGGCGGCGGTAACCAGCGTTAATATTAATGTGCAGATGTGCAAATTACAGGTGTGCAGATGATCGATTTCGTCTGCACATTTTTTATTCTGCCTCCACGTCAATACCAATCTGTTTCAGCAGCATCGACGCGTTGAAGGTTTTGCATTCTCCCTCTTTCATTTTGTAATCGAATAACATTTCACCGTCCTTTACTTGTATGTCGAAGTAAAAATTGCGGATATAGTCGGGATATTGCTTTTCCAGCTCGGCTATTTGCAGGTCGTGGGTCGCCACCAGGCCGACGCCTTTTTGTTTCGCCAGCCGGATAATGACACTCCTGGAGCCAAGATATTTATCCACCGAATTGGTACCCCGCAGCATTTCGTCGATCAGGAAGAATACTTTTTGCCCGCTATCAACAGCAGCCAGCAGCATTTTCAGCCGGTCCAGTTCAGCCTTGAAGGTTGATGTGCTTTCGTTCAGCGAATCCTTGATACGCATATAGCTGAGTACGGTCATTTCAGACACCCGCATAGACGCGGCGCAAACCGGTGCCCCGCAAAGCGCAAGTACAGCGTTAATGCCGATGGTACGCAGGAACGTGCTTTTGCCGGCCATGTTCGAGCCGGTGATGATATCGATCTTATAAGTATCGTTCAGTTCATAATCATTGGTAACCCGGTAAACCGGTTTGATAAGGGGATGACCGAGGTCTTTCGTGGTAAGTGTGTAACCTTCACCTTCAACTATTTCGGGGAAGCACCATTGCGGGTAGTTTACATGCAGACTTGCCAGGCTGATGAGTGCTTCATATTCAGCAAGTACCTCAAAGGCATCCTCAAGACGCTCACGGTTGTCTGTCTTCCATTTTTCGATGGCGATGATCTGGCGGATGTCCCACAAAAAGAAGGCGTTCAGGAAAATAGCCGCTACTACGTTCAGGCGGTAATTAAGCTTATCGATCAGGATTGAAAGCGCCTTGATGGCATCGGAAACCGTTTGGGCCTCGTTGCTCTTTAAGCGGTTGACCAAACTCTTCAGCAGGTCGGTTTGCCAGTCTTCCTGTTCAATACCTTTGAACGCGGTTACGAAGTGCCCTAACGCTGTTCCCAGTTTACCGGCGATCAGGTCGGTTTTGTTGATCGTTTTTAATTGCGAATAAACCAGCCTGAGATTCACCAGCGCGATAACACCTGCAGCATACCTTGTGGGAGTATAGAAAATAGACAGGATTATACTGGCTAACAGGATATATGGCGCAAGTTGGCTGTAGGTGTCCAGGAATCGTTTATTCGCTATTTCTACCGGTATTTTCAGGTAAGCAAACAGGTTTTTGATCTGCTCTTTCGGCTGTTTCAGCGAAAAAACAAGATTGGCCTGGGTATGTATTTTCCAGTCGTTCTTTTGGGCGATCTCACTTGCCGCCTGCTGGCGCAGCAATATGGTATCCTTTGCCGCCGGACCGTTCAGCCAGCCGGCAAGTTTGACGCACCCCAGGACGGTTGCCGAGCGGTTCACCAACTGAAACAGGGAGTTCGGACCGAAGACATCCAGGTCGGATGTGTAAAAATGATTGTCATTAATAAATGATGAACCGTCGGGATAGATATTCCCGTTGAACAGGATCGTGTCGATCTCGTTTTCGCAGACTTTTTTGGTGTCCAGGTAGTATTCTTTCAGGTCGTCGAACTGATTTTGCCGGTTGACGATCCAGCTAAAACAGCCCGTAAGCATCAATGCCAGCACCGCAAGCAATACCAGGCTGTTGATACTGACAGATACCACTATTGCCAGGATAAATAATGCAAACACCCCCAGGCGCATCAGCGAGCAATTGTCCGACAGCTTTTTGTATTTGTCCGCTTCGGCAGCGGCGGTATTGGCCCTTTCCCGGTAATCGCTGATGATATCCTGTTCCATTAAGTTTTGTTGTAAGAATGAAATGTTGTAAAGTTGCAATGTTTTCGGACACGGAGAAACATTTATGAAAATAACCCTGCTGCTGGTCGGCAAAACGGAAGAAGCATATTTAAGGGAAGGTATCAGCATTTACCTTAACCGGCTGCGTCATTATATACGGATTGATTTTGTTGAAATAACCGAGTTGAAAAACACCCGCGGCTTATCGCAGGATCAGCAAAGAGCTAAGGAAGCCGAATTGATACTAAAGAAGCTGCTGCCAACGGACCAGGTGATATTACTGGACGAAAAAGGCACCACACTAACCTCGCCCCAATTTGCCGAATTCCTGGATAAAAAAGCGTTGGGTTCCGTCAATAACCTGGTTTTTATCGTAGGAGGACCGTACGGGTTTGATGAAAGCGTGTACCGGCGTGCGAATGACAAAATATCGCTTTCACGTATGACTTTTTCGCATCAAATGGTGCGCCTCTTCTTCGCCGAGCAGCTTTACCGTGCTTTTACTATCCTTCGGGGCGAGCCCTATCATCATCCCTGAGACGGTAAATGGTTTGTAAAAATGAGGCGCTATAAAATTATTTTAGCGCTACACCGTTCATTTTTAATATTTTTGGCCGATATCCCGCTGCTATGCATCAAATACTTGCCGAGCTGATCTCGGTTAAATTCATCATCCTCTATATCCTGGTCATCTCGACGGTGATCGTACATTACCGCGGCAAAGTTCGCTATAAGTTTTTTCGCCAGCTTACTGATCATTCCACTTTCATGGCGCCTATCAACATACCGATGTATGCTTTATCGGGTGTCGAGAACAAGCCCTATATCAGCACATCCAATTTCCCGGAATTGACTGGCCTCCGCAACAATTGGCAAACTATTCGTGACGAGGCGCTGCAACTGGAAAGAGAGGAACTGATAAAAGGCTCGGATAAGTACAACGATGCCGGTTTCAATTCGTTCTTCCGGCGCGGCTGGAAGCGTTTTTATTTGAAATGGTATAACGATTTTCACCCTTCGGCAAGGCAGTACTGCCCGCAAACCTGCGAGCTGATCAAAGGCATCCCTTCAGTTAAGGCTGCGATGTTTGCTGTATTGCCCGCCGGGAGCGAACTGTTGCAGCACCGCGACCCTTATGCCGGTTCATTGCGTTATCACTTAGGCTTGATCACGCCAAACTCTGAAAAGTGCCATATCATTGTCGATGGCCAGAGCTATGCCTGGAAGGACGGCGAGGACGTGATATTCGACGAAACCTATATCCACTACGCAGAGAACAAGACCGATATGGATCGGGTGATCCTGTTCTGCGATATCGAACGCCCGGTAAAGACCATTTTCGGCCGCGCCTGGAACAAATTCTTCGGATGGTTCATCATGCGGGCCGGCGCTTCACCCAACATGGGCGGCGATAAAACCGGCAACATCAATAAGGCTTTCAAATATGTTTATTCCATTCGCAGGCTGGGCAAAGCCATCAAGGCTTACAACCGCACGTTGTACTATGCCATCAAATACCTGTTGATGCTGGTGATCCTGTATTTCCTGGTTTTCAGGCCGATCATTAATCTGATCATAAAACACTAATTTTGCTGCATGCACATGCATTCACATTCTCATTCCCATGATCATTCGCACGGGCACGATCATCACCATCATCATGACCACGCACCCAAACTTGATCATCTTAATACTGCGTTCATCGTCGGAATCATTCTCAATTCGAGCTTTGTTGTGCTCGAGGTGGTCTTCGGGCTATGGAGTCATTCCTTGTCGCTGCTGACCGATGCGGGTCATAACCTGGGTGATGTTGCCGGTCTCGCGCTGGCGCTGCTGGCCTTCAAACTCAGTAAGGTTGGTTCTACCCGCGAATATACTTATGGCTATAAACGTTCGACAATAATTGTGTCTTTCTTTAACGCCTTGGTATTATTCATAGCGGTGGGGGTGATCGGTTACGAAGCGGTCATGCGCTTTATCCATCCTGAAGTTATCGCCGGCGGTACGATGGCCTGGGTAGCCTTAGCCGGTATCGGCGTTAACGCTATCACAGCTTATCTTTTCGTAAAAGATAAAGACAAAGACCTGAACGTGAAAAGCGCTTACCTGCACATGGCTGTGGATGCGATCGTATCCTTTGGTGTGGTAGTATCGGGCGTGATCATCTATTTCACTAAGTTATACTGGATCGACAGCGCGGTGAGTCTTGTTGTGGCTATCGTTATATTGCGCGGAACCTGGACGCTGCTTACCGAAAGCCTGCGCCTGGAAATGGATGGTGTTCCCAGGGAAATGGACGTCAGCAAGATCAGGACGGAACTCATGAAAGCTAAAGGGGTATCAGATGTGCACCACATCCACGTTTGGGCACTAAGCACTACCGAAAATGCTTTAACGGCCCACCTGGTGATCGACCCTAAAACCGAGCTTACGTTCGATAACATCAAGCACGATCTTCGTCACCGGCTTGAGCATATGTCCATAAGTCACAGCACTTTCGAGCCGGAGTTTTCGGACGAAAATTGTAAGCATACGGATTGTTGATCTTAGAGTTAGATTAAGTTGATCAAGTTGGACTAAGTTGATTGAGTTAACGATCACAGAACTTAATCAACTACTTAACCCAATCAACTTAATCAACTAACGCTGACTATTTCTTCGCCGCTTTCTTTTTTGCAGCAGGTTTTTCAGCCTTAGGTTCTTCAACGGGCGCTGTCACTTCTTCTTTTGCAGGTTCCTGCACAGGCGCCTCCGCTGGGTCGGGCTCGCTGAAAAACGGCTGATCTTTCATGATATGGTACCATGAGACGATCTTTTTCATGTCCGAGGCATAAACCTTTTCTTCATCGTGGCCCGGCGCTACCTCGCGAAAAAAGTTGCGCAGCACTTTACCATCTGCCTTCGGGTCTGGGACGCTTTTGGCTGCCTGCATGCGTTTTAAAACGTCCATTAACAGGATATCGTCCTCGTCCCCAAAAATGGTGATCTCTTCCAGCGCAGCGATCTTTGCCGTGGATAAGTTGGCCACCAGTTTGGTCTTTTGCGCATCAACGCTTTCCAGTATAAATCCTGTTTTATTTTGCGCCAGCGCCTTCCACAATCCCGGCTTGCCGCCTACCGCTACTATTCCTTTTAGATTCATTTTATTAGTTGATTAGGTTCGATTATGATGATTAAGTTGGATTGGTTGAGATCAAACTCAGTCAACCACTCACTTAATCAACTCAATCAACTATTCCTCAATTACCTCAACACCCAATATCTTATCCCCCTGGCGGATGCTGTCAACCACATCCACATTTTCGACCACTTTGCCAAAGCAGGTATGCTGTCTGTCCAAGTGGGCGGTGTTCGTACGGCTGTGGCAGATAAAAAACTGCGATCCGCCCGTATTCCTTACGGCGGTGCGAGCCATTGACAACACGCCACGATCATGATATTGATTATCTCCTTCTGTCTCACAATCAATAGTGTATCCCGGCCCTCCCTGTCCTGCAAGATGCGCGGTTTCAGGGTTGCGCGTATTAGGGCATCCGCCCTGTACCACAAAATTGGGTATTACCCGGTGAAAGGTCAGTCCGTCATAAAAGCCTTCTTTGGCTAATTTCTTAAAGTTGGCTACCGTATTCGGCGCATCTTTATCGTAAAACTCCACGGTCATATCGCCCTTGGCAGTTTTGATTATCGCTTTACTCATCTTTACTGTTTAAGAGGCAGCAAAGTTAGTATTATGAGGTGAAAGGTGAAAGGCGAAAGGTCATAGAAATAGCTTTTAAAAAGGAGGCTCCTATGGAGCCAGGTTATGGTTTGATTTTTTCCTATAAACAGGGTGCTCCTCCGGAGCAAAATCGGCAATATAATCGACTCCAGAGGAGTCGCCTGTTTATAGAATGATAAATAGCGAATTTAGGGCTCCAGCGGAGCCTCCTATCAACGATATGAATTTTAAAGTGATTTCTCGCTAGTGAAAACTATTTAGCTGAAAGATTTTCATTTAATATTTCCAAGATTCTTCCAGTGCCTAGTATTCGCGATCCTTCCCTAAATTCAAAACACATAGCAGGCGTTAATTTATGATCGAGAAATTCAGTTGAGACAATGCTTATTTCTGCTTTAACGGTATCTCCGGGATAAACAGTCTCTTTATCAGGAAAAATTTGCTGTCCACTTGTCTCAATTCGCTGAACGCAAATTTCACCTGTGATTGATAACCAGATCGTGCGGGAGTTCGCCTGCCGCCTTGATCGGTAGTGAGATATTTTAATTCAGCTATAAAATCTGGGGTTTTATTCAACGCGACCAAACTATGCTTTAGATGACAAACGTTAAATTCTGTTAATTCTTGAATCCTGACAATTCCGGTTCAGACAATTTACGTTATCTTTGAGATTTGATGCAAAATTAATCATCTCTTTAGTGGTTCAGTTCCCATGATGCGTGCGTTTTTTTTCTTTTTGTTTTTCTGTTTGTTAGCGGGTTTGGTTTCGGCCCAGGATAACCTTACCGGCCGAGTTTACGAGTACAAAACCAAAAACATTTTGCCTGGCGTAACGATCAGGAACCTGCGAACAAACGGTGCCGTCGTATCCGACCGCACAGGCGCGTTTTCAATCGTGGCAAAGGTAGGCGACCTGGTGGTTTTCAACTCATTTGCTTACCATCCGGATACTTTATATGTAAAAGATCTGAAATATACGGAGATACAATTGATCCTGAAGTCGAACATGCTGAACGAGGTAAAGGTAACCGGTCAGGAAACGAAGTTGGGCAACCTGAAACCCAAGCCCCTGTTGTCTCCTTTCGGCGGGCAGACGCTTGTTTATGCAACAGACGACAAAGGCACGGCTGATGGCAAAGGGACAAACTACACCGGCGGCGTGAGGCTGAATGTGTTCGATTCAAACGCAGCGGCCAAAAAAAGGGAACATGCAGCCCAAACCGAAAAAGATGAAGCGATCAAGGCCAGGATCGCCGAAATTTTCAGCCCCGAAGGCCTGAAAAATTACGTGCCGTTCAAGGGCCAGGAGATGCAGAACTTTATAACGATGTACACGCCCGCCCTCGAGATCTACACCGCGCCCGACTTTAACCTCACCGTTTATATCAACGAGAGTTACCGCGAGTTTATGAAGATACCTGCGGAAGAAAGACAATCAGCCGGCCTCACCAGCCTGACCGGTAAAGGCAACTGATTCCCGGTTTTTGCGTTATAATAGCGTGAATGAATAATCATTACATTTGGATATGAAGCCGCTTCGCTTTCTGCTTTTTGCTTTCTGCTTTTTGCCTGTACTCGTGCGGGCGTCCTCGATTTTGATTCCCATGGACGACGAGCAAAAGGATCACCTGAAATCATACGGCATTGCTTTCTGGACCCTGAAGAACGGCGAAGAAGTGGATTGGCTGCTGAATTATCGCGGCGGCAGCTTCATGATGCAATATAACCAGAGGGTTGAGAGCGAATGTAAGATACGCGGTGTAAGCTACGAAGTGCTGCCGGATGCCAAAGTGAATGAGATCATCGCGCAGATCAGCGACCCATCGGTGAATATGGATGTGGTGAAGCTGGAAAAAGCACCGAAGATAGCGGTCTATTCGCCAAAAAATAAGCTTCCCTGGGACGATGCGGTAACACTGGTATTGAAATATGCCGAAATACCCTACGACCTGGTTTATGACGAGGAAGTTGTTCGCGGCGACCTGCCCAAGTATGATTGGCTGCACCTGCACCACGAGGATTTTACCGGTCAATACAGCAAATTTTACGGCTCGTTCCGCTATGCGCAATGGTACAATGACGATCAGCGCATACAGGAAGCTATGGCGCGCAAGCTTGGCTTCAAGAAAGTATCGCAGATGAAGCTGGAAGTAGCCGAAAAGATTCGCGATTTTTGCGCGGGCGGCGGGTTCCTTTTTGCCATGTGTTCGGGGACTGATACTTTCGATATCGCCCTGGCAGCACAAAATACAGACATCTGTGAAAGTATGTTCGACGGCGATGCGGCCGATCCGGATGCGCAAAGTAAGTTGGATTTCAGCCAGTGCTTTGCGTTTCAGAATTTTACGCTCGACATGAACCCCATGTCGCACCAGTTCAGCAACATCGACGTAACGTCAACACGCCAGATCGACCGGGAAAAGGATTTCTTTACCCTGTTTGATTTCTCGGCCAAATGGGATGTGGTGCCCAGTATGCTCACCCAGGATCATGACAAGGTGATCAAAGGCTTTATGGGATTGACCACGGCTTTCAACGAAAAGCTGATCAAACCCGGTGTAACCATCATGGGCGAAATGAAAAGCGCCGGTGAGGCGCGATACATCCATGGTGAATACGGCAAAGGACAATGGACCTTTTATGGCGGCCACGATCCGGAAGACTACCAGCACGTAGTAGGCGACCCGCCCACCGACCTGGCACTGCACCCTAATTCACCCGGTTACCGGCTGATATTGAATAATGTTTTATTTCCCGCCGCGAAGAAGAAGAAACAGAAAACGTGATTCGGTTGGCAGTTGCCGGTGGGCAGTGGGCAGTAAAACTGAACAGGTAAAACTTTTGTTTCATTCAGCATACTAACAATAGCTTCTGTATCTTAAAGTATTTAAGAAATGAAGCGGTTCATACCTCGCTTTCTGCTTTTAGCTTTCAGCTTTCTGCCCCTTCTAACCAGGGCTGCTTCTCTTTTGATCCCGATGGACGATGCGCAGAAAGACCACCTGAAATCGTACGGTGTTGCCTTCTGGATATTGAAGAACGGGGAAACCGTTGACTGGCTACTTAATTACCGCGGCGGCAGCTTCCTGGCCGGATACAACCAGAAACTTGAAAACGAATGTAAAGTGCGCGGCGTTAGCTACGAGGTACTGGCCGATGCGCAGGTGAGCCAGGTACTGGCGCAGATCAACGATCCTTCGGTGAACATGAACATGGTGAAGCTGGAGAAGGCGCCTAAAATAGCTGTCTATTCGCCCAAGGTAGGCGTACTCCCTTCGGATGATGCCGTTATATTAGTATTGAAGTATGCCGAAATTCCTTTTGATATTATCTACGATGAGGAAGTGATGAAAGGTGTTCTGCCTAAATACGACTGGCTGCACCTGCACCACGAGGATTTTACCGGGCAGTATAGTAAAAATTTCCGCCGCTATGCCAGTCAGCCGAAATACATTGAAGACCGGCAGATACAGGAAATGACGGCGCACAAATTCGGTTTTGCCAAGGTATCCAAATTAAAGCTGGCGGTGGCTCAGCGCATCCGCGACTATTGTGCCGGTGGCGGTTTCCTGTTCGCCATGTGCTCGGGCGCAGACAGCTTTGACATTGCGCTGGCGGCACAGAATACGGATATCGTTGGGACGATGTACGACGGCGATCCCGCCGACCCTGACGCGCAAAGCAAGCTTGATTTCAGCCAGACGCTCGCTTTCCAAAATTTTACGGTGAATACCGATCCATATACGCATGGTTTCAGCAATATCGATGTAGGTTTTTCGCGCCGCATTCCGCAGGAGGAAGACCTTTTTACGTTGTTCGATTTTTCAGCCAAATGGGATGTAGTGCCCTGTATGCTCGTGCAGGATCATGACCGGGTGATCAAAGGTTTTCGCGGACTGGCCACGGCATTTAACAAAGACAAGCTCAAGCCAACCGTTACCATCCTTGGCGAATTGAAAACCGCCAATGAGGCGCGCTATATCCACGGCGAATTTGGCAAGGGACAATGGACCTTCTACGGCGGCCACGACCCGGAAGAGTATCAGCCCAGCCCGAATAGTCCGCCTACAGATCTTTCGCTGCATCCCAATTCGCCGGGCTACCGGCTTATATTAAACAACGTATTATTCCCGGCAGCCAGGAAAAGGCATCAGAAAACATAGTTGGCAGTTGGCTGTCCGCAGTTTGCACAAATTTCCCCTGCCCACTGCAAACCGCCAACTGCCAACTCAATTATAAAACGTCCACGAAACGCCGATCTTGAGCATCCGGTTCGGACCGGGATAGCGGTTCACCATGTAATAGCCGCTGCTGAATAGTCCCTGGTTCACATAATCGTATTCCAGCAAGAGATTGGTGCGTATCAGCGTCGCTTTGAAATACACCGCACCTACCGGGTATGAGGAGAAGGTGATATTCGGCGTATTGTTGTAAAATTCGCCCAGACCCACCGCGTAGGACGGCGCCACATAAGGCGTGTTATAACGGACGTTTATCCCGAATGCGCTGTGCAGCACCTGGAACAGCAATTTGGAATAATAGAGGTTGCTGTAAGTATATAGATCGGGTACGCGCAGGGTGGATTGATAATCCGACTTTTCATAGACGATATAATTATCAAAGTGCCAGTGGCCGAACGACAGATTCTTACCAAGGCTCAGCTTAAGCAGATTGATAGGCGAATGCAACTGTGTTGGCGTGGCATCTATGCCATTAGGTTGTGCACTAAAGTATAGATAATCGGAAATAAGATAGTATTCCGCTTTCAGGTCGAGTTGCAGGGCGTCGTTGATATAGTTGAAGGACGCGCTGGTCGTTTTCTGGTTACTGAAATTGTTATGGAAAATATAGTGGTTGGATACCCAGTTCGTATAGACCAGTGGCGGGGAACTGTTTTGTGAATAGGCCTCAAGAATGATCCTGCCGGCCTTTCTGCCGCCTGAAAGCGTCAATTTGCCGTCGTACAGGAAGTTGCCGAAATCGCGGCCCTCGGCTATCTGCTGCACATCGAGGTCAAGTAATATTTTGTCACTGAACCTATAGCCTGCCCTTCCCTTCAGCGTGATATCCTGGAACGAATTATTTTGTTTCCTGTCGATCTGGATGATGCGACCGTAGGTGTTGATGATGCCGGTATCGGTCACAAACTGCTGGTAATTGTAATAATCCTGCACCAGGCCCAGGTCGAGTTTGACCTCGTTCTTCACCGCACCGGTCGATTTACCCCTTAGGTAGAAGCTATAAGAAAATGCGTTTTGTATGTGAGACACGCTAAGCGAGTCACGCGAATATTTAGAACTATAATAATAATCGGGGAAGACACCGTAGTTATCCGGTTCATTTTGGAAAAAGGCCGACTTGATCCTGTTATAGTAAAGCGTGTACCCCACGCGCTGTGTAGGTAAAACCGAGTTCCCGGCGCCTTTTTTCAGGCTGTCGATCTCGCCGATATAATAATATTGTTTCAGGTACAGGCCATTATTGCGCACATTATCCTGCGCTGAGTACAGCCGTATGGGCAGGTTTTGCGTGGTAGAGTAGGCGCTGGAAGGCGGACTGGTAAACAGAGAATCATCTGTCACCGAACCGTTTTCCGGCGTCTTGATCGTGTTGGCAATGTAATTGGCTAGTAAATTATAACGTTTACTTTTCGATTCATACCAGCTAAAAAAAGCCGCATTCATATCACCGACGTTCTGCCGCGCATAAAAGCCCTGTGAACCGATGAAGTTGAGATTGAAGCCCACATTCAGTTGCGGGTTGATATTTTGGGTGTGTATCGCCTTGAAAATTTGTTCTTTTACGCCGCTGTCATAAAGTGAAAGGTTGGTATAGCCTACACGTGCTTTGTAGTAAAGGATATCCTGCGGCGTTAAAATATAAGGATCCAAAAAATGTTGCCCCACATCAAAGCCGATGATCTTACTCGGCTCGAAAAGCAGGTCGCGCTGTGGCAGACCGGTATTGCCCAGGCTGATCTTCGGGTCGCGGGGCTGGTTCAGCGGGCCGTAGTTCTCAAAATTGTTCAACCCGGTATCCAGGGGAAAAACCACGGTGCTGTCCTTTAACAACTTTTCATTGGTTACACGGATAAATTTTGAAGTGAAAACGACTGAATCTTTCTGGCCCTCTTCTTTTTTCCTTTCCTCGTCGATGGCCTGGTCGCTGCTTAAGTTTTTGGACTGAGAGGTCGCCGTATCACGGTTGAAATTCGCCGGCTGCCGGTTAGGATAGTTGGGGTTTTGCT
This sequence comes from Bacteroidota bacterium, assembly GCA_018266935.1. Classification (GTDB taxonomy): domain Bacteria; phylum Bacteroidota; class Bacteroidia; order Sphingobacteriales; family Sphingobacteriaceae; genus Mucilaginibacter. The sequence continues at coordinate 16,787 of JAFDZL010000545.1, forward strand.
GCGGGTATTGCGCGAAAGCCAGCTTTACCGAAAGGAAAAGCGGCAGCAAGAACACATATTTCAGTCGTTTTAGCATTAAAGGCCCGCAATCAGTTCTTTTAGTATCAATGTCATTTTAGGTTCGGCCTCATGCGCTACTGCCAGAATATCCTCCACCGACACAGGCTTCAGGTCTTCCGGGAAGCCTTCATCGGTCAGCACGGAAATCGCAAAAACCGGCAATCCCATGTGGTTCGCCACGATAACCTCGGGCACGGTGCTCATGCCCACCGCATCGCCGCCGATGATCCGCAGGTAACGGTATTCGGCCCTGGTCTCCAGGTTCGGCCCTGTAACCGCTACATAAACTCCCTTATGACAGGTTATATTGTTTGCTTTTGCTATCTCCAGCGCCTTTTTTATCAGCGGCTGCTGGTATGGCTGGCTCATATCGGGGAAACGCGGACCCAATTCCTCCTCATTCCGGCCGATCAGCGGATTCAGGTGCTGCAGGTTGATATGGTCGTCGATCACCATCAGGTCGCCCTTACGAAAAGCGGGATTCAGCGAGCCGCTGGCATTAGAAACAAACAGTGTTTTGATGCCCAGCATTTTCATCACACGCACGGGGAAAGTGATCTGCTGCATCGTGTAGCCTTCGTAATAATGCAGCCTGCCCTGCATGGCCACCACCTTTTTGCCGGCCAGTTTGCCGAATATCAGCTTGCCCGAATGAAACTCAAGCGTCGATATCGGAAAATCGGGAATATTGGCATAAAGCAGTTGTTTTTCCACTTCGATCTCGCTCACCAGGCCGCCAAGACCGGTGCCGAGAATAATACCCACTTCAGGCTCAAAATCGCCGATGCGGTTCTTAATGTATGACGTGGTTTGCTGAATGCTCTCTAACATATTCTTTGACTAAATGGTCGAACTGCGCCCCGCCCACATCCAAAAACTCGGTAGCTATCGGCAGTATGAGGATAGGCAGCGCTTTTGCGTGTTGCTCCAGGTCGTGTTCCAGTAAACGCTCCGCATCCTTTTCTGTTGTAATAATCAGTTTTTTGTGTGCGGCGCTGCTATTGAATTCCTCGGCAAGTTTACTGATATTTTTTAAGCTGAAGCGGTGATGATCGGGATAACGGTGATGGATGATGTTCTGCGTATAGTTTTTGATATAATTGACCAATGGGGTTGGATTGGCTATACCTGTCAGCAGGAAAACGGTGGTGTCCTGGTCAATAACTGCGTTCGTGTTTCCCCGACGAATATTCTCCAAGGGCTGGTAAGCAATAGTAGTGAAAAACAAATACTGGTAGGGCAACGGTTCAAGAAGGGCCGCTATTTTGCCTTGTTCTTCGATCGAAATATCATTCGGGCATTTGCTGACGATCAGCACATCCGCCCGCCATCGCCCGCTCATCGGTTCACGCAGGTCGCCTGCCGGTAACAAGAGGTGAGGCTCTTTGATCTTCCCGTAATCGAACAAAAGTACGCTGAACCCAGGTTTTACGGCGCGGTGCTGATAGGCATCGTCAAGAATGATCACCTCATGCGTATGCTTAAGCTCGTCGATTCCCCTTACACGACTCTCGCAAACGGCCACGGTAACATCGGGGAACTTATGCTTGAATTGTGCCGGTTCGTCGCCTATTTCAGTTGCAGTGGCAGTGGCCCCGATAGCTATCGGGGCAGTAAGGAAGCCTTTGGTTGTCCGCCCATACCCGCGGCTTAGCGTAGCCACCCTATGATCATCCTTAAATAACCTGACCAAATATTCTGTCATTGGGGATTTTCCAGCGCCACCAACCTCAAGGTTTCCAACCGAAATGACCGGTATGCTAAACTGCCTGCTTTTGAAGATGCCTGCATCGTACAGCCAGTTCCGGATGACCACGACCAATCCGTAAGCCAATGAAAAAGGGAATAATAACCAGCGCGGGTGTTTCATTTTGAGGGGTAAAGATATAAAAACACGCGGACAGCGATTTTGTCGATTGTTTTATAACTTAGTTTTTCAAACCATCCGATTATGAAACTAAAACTACTATTCTTCTTATCGATCCTTTCTTTCACCGCCTTCGCACAAACCGACAAAAAACTGACCGCCAAATTGCAGGATGCGGTCAAAGGCTTCAACGGCCAGGTCGGTATTTTTGTGCAGAATCTGAAAACGGGCAAAACCGCCGAGATCAACCCGGATACACTGTTCCCTACGGCCAGTATGATCAAAGTGAGTATCCAGTGCGGGGTGATGGACAAGATTGAAAAAGGCGAGCTCGCCTATAATCAGAAACTGGTTTACCGCGACTCGCTGCTTTACCCCGGCGAGGATATTTTGGGATCGTTCAAAGACAAGGACACCATCGAACTAAGCAAGGTTGTTTTGCTGATGATCACGATGAGCGATAATACCGCCAGTACCTGGCTGCAAAAGATCGTTACCGGCGAATATATAAACCAATGGCTTGAGCAGAACGGATTTAAAGTAATGCGCGTAAATTCAAGAGTAAAGGGACGCGAGCAGATCCGCGCCAAATATGGCTGGGGGGTAAGCACGCCGCGCGAAATGTGCCGCATTTTTACCATGATCCGAAACGGAGAGGCGGTAAGCCCGGCGGCAAGTGAGCGCATGTACCGCGATCTTGTACGAATCTATTGGGACGACAAGGCATTGTCACAGATCCCACCTTATGTTCAGGCTGCCAGTAAGCAGGGTGCGGTTGACGAAGCTAAATCGGAGACCGTTTTGGTGAACGCCCCGCACGGCGATTATGTGTTTTCCATCATGACCAACAATAACAAGGACCAGCGCTGGGTTCCCGACAATGAGGCTTATAAGTTGATTCAAAAAGTATCGGCATTGCTATGGCATTATTACGAGCCTAAAAGCACCTGGAAACCCGCCGACGGCATTGCAAAGTATATGCTTAATGAGTAAGAGTGGGGATCATATAAGCATTTGTGGAATTCTTTAACTATCTGTTTCGTTGATAATATTTGCGATTTTCATTACTATTGGACATTAAAACCTTAATTCATCATGAAAACCAAAATCACCCTTATCGTATTACTGCTGAGCGGCGCAGTACTTACTTTTTCAGGCTGCAAAAAATCGAGCAATTCAGGTCCGGCGCTTACGCCGAAACAAGTCAGCAGCCAGATTGCACTTAACATTACCCAGACTTTGGAAAGCGGCTTTGGCGCCTTCGGATTGAGCAGCGGGCTGAACGCCCCGGGAAACATCGGCCTGGTACCTAAAGGCCGCCTGATGCTTAACGCGCCCACTAATCCGCTCTGCGGCACGATTGCTGATACGACACTCAATTATACCACGACCGATGGCGGGGTTTCCGCATCAGTAAAAGGCGACCTTAAGTTTGCTTTCAATTGTACCAATAACGAGGTGTCTGGATTCAACGTCACAGACAACCTGACGATAGCCGAATCGACCCCCGAATTTTCGGTAAGCTATAAACTGATCGAGGATCTGACCATAGCCGCGGTAACCCCAGGGTCGGGCACCACTAACATTACCCTGAACGGATCGCTCAGCTTTGGGGGAAATTTTTCTTATAAAACCGGCTCAAAGGGCAGCGGGACGCAAAATTTCTCCTATACTTTTCATTCGGTAACCGCCGATGACAGCGGCCAGATCATCAGCGGTTCGGCCGATTTTAATACTTCCGGCACAGGCTCAACCGGCGTTTGGAACTATACAGGTACCGTTACTTTCCTGGGCAACGGCCAGGCTAATATCGTCATTAACGGTACTACTTACCATGCTGATCTGAACACCGGCGTAGTTTCATAATCGTGCGATGCAAAAACATTTCAAAAGCTTCCGGCGGTAACACCCGGAAGCTTTTTTATTCGGGCCGAGACTTCGAACTCGGCAGGATTTTAATCAATTCCGAATCAGTCTTTCGGACTTATGCGGACTTTCGGACTTGCGGACTAATAATCGTATTATTGCTTACGCATGAAAAAACTCCTTTCCAATCTTACCTTCCAGGTCGTTGTCGCAATCCTGCTGGGCGTAGTCGTGGGTGCCTATTTTAAAGATTTCGGGCCGACGGCGAAGTTGCTGACCGATTGTTTCATTAAGCTGATCACCATGCTCATTGCGCCCATCATTTTCCTGACGATGGTTCTGGGCATCGCGGGGATGGGCGATATGCGCAAGGTGGGCAGGGTTGGAGGGAAGGCCATACTGTACTTTGAGATAGTTACGACGTTTGCGCTGGTAATGGGCATCGCAGTGGCGAATATCATCAAGCCCGGCGCCGGGCTGCCTATGCCTCACGGAGTGGACACTGCCAAACTGCAATCCTACCAGAAAGCCGCCGCAGAGATGAAGTGGGGTGATTTTTTCGCGCACATTATACCGTCAAACGTATTCGATGCTTTCGCAAAAGGCGATATTCTCCAGATACTTTTTTTTGCGATACTGTTCGGTTATGGCCTCAGCCTTTTGCGCGAGAAGGGCAAACCCGTGGCCGACCTTTTCGACAAACTGAACCAGGTGTTTTTCAATATCATGGGCGTCGTGATGCGTATAGCACCCATAGGTGCATTTGCGGGCATAGCCTTTACGGTAGCAACTTATGGCGTCGGTACGCTGAAGCCATTGGTGTGGCTTATGATCTCGGTGCTGCTCACCATGCTGCTTTTCATATTTGTTACCCTGTTCATTATCAGCCTCATCTATAAGTTCAGCCTGCGGCAATACCTGAGGTTTATCAGCGAGGAGATATTGGTAGTGCTTGGCACGTCTTCGTCGGAAACGGTGTTGCCTGCCATGATGGAGAAGATGGAAAAGTTCGGCTGCGCGAAATCGGTGGTTGGCCTGGTTATACCCGCGGGCTATTCATTTAATTTGGATGGAACGACGATTTACCTTTCCATCGCGGTCATTTTCCTGGCTCAGGTATTTAATATTCCCCTGTCAATCGGTCAGCAGTTGGTGATCATCGGCATACTGATGCTTACTTCCAAAGGCGCTGCAGCGGTTACCGGCGGTGGGTTTATCGTATTGACATCAACCTTAACCGCCATCAAACTGATCCCGATAGAAGGCATGGCTATTTTATTTGGCGTCGATCGTTTTATGTCAACCGCCCGCGCGCTCACCAACATGATCGGCAACGGTATCGCGACGATCGTCGTCGCGAAGAGCGAGAAGGAGTTTACGCCGGTGGCCCGGCCGGAAGCCCTTTG
>JAFDZL010000546.1 GCA_018266935.1 Bacteroidota bacterium
CGGAAGGTGTTTAGCCCCATCGATGATACCGCGCGTCCAGTCGCCATCCACATAGCCGTGGATACCTCCCATTTGCTGCTGCCCGTCTATCTGGTTGGTGCGGCCCACGAAGTTCCACAGGAAATAGCGGAAATACATCTGCCCCATTTGCCAGCTGAACATCCACTTCAGGTTATCCCCGAAAGTTGGCGCATCGCTTTGTCCCATGTGCAGCCAGTCGCGGTAAAACTGCGGGTCCATTTGGTATGAGGCGTCGTTGTTCTCGGTATTGTACATGCGCGGCAGGAATGTAGTGTGGTCGTATTCGGTGTTGATCCTGCGGCCCGCGTTTTCGTATTTCTTTTCGCCTTTACGGTAAATGATGCTGCCTTCGGTCTGGACAGGGTTGCCCTGGTCGTCTGTTTTTGGTTTGGCATCAAAATAAGGGCCCGTCAGCAAAGGCGTTTCGCCATACTGGATACGGTTCAGGTAGCCATACAGCGTGAAAGCGTTGTCGGGATGCGAGTTGTCAAGGTTGGTACCGGCCGTGGCACGGATCGGGATATAAGCGAAGGAACTATAACCGAAATAGATAAAGGCAACGCAGAGGAAAGCCAGGTTGGTAGCCGGTTTTTTGTATTTGATGCTCAGCCATATACCCAGCACGATAACTCCGATGAGCAAAAGGAAGAAGAAAAACGCCCCCGAGCCAAAGCCCATGCCCAATGAATTGACAAAAAACAGGTCGAAATAAGCGGCGAACATCACCGTATAGCCGCGTATGCCGTATTGCACAAAAACAAGGATCAGCACACTGATCAGGAAGGCGCCGATAGCGCTTTTGGTATTGATATTCCTGTGCCGGCGGAAGTAATAAACCAGCACGATAGCGGGTATGGTAAGCAGGTTCAGCAGGTGGATACCGATAGACAAACCGATAATATAAGCGATAAAAACGATCCATTTATCGGCGCCGGGCTCATCGGCATGGGCGTCCCACTTCAATATGGCCCAGAAAACGATAGCGGTACAGAACGACGACCAGGCAAATACGATGGTCTCGACAGCCGAGAACCAAAAGGTATCCGTAAAGGTGAACGTAAGCGCGCCAACCAACCCGCCGCCCATGATCATGATGAGCTTACCGGGATCGGGCGTTTCGTCTTTGCTTACCAGCATTTTTTTGGCGAAAGCCGTAATTGTCCAGAAGAGGAACATGATGGTGCCACCGCTGGCCAATGCCGAACCCATATTGGTGAAGAACGGCACTTTGGCCTTATCGCCCAATGAGAACAGCGAGAAGAATTTGCCCAGCATGGCAAACATCGGGTAACCCGGCTGGTGCGCCACCTGCAGCCGGTAAGCGCAGGAGATGAATTCGCCGCAATCCCAAAAGCTTACGGAGGGTTCTAACGTACACGTATAAACGATGGAGGCGATAACGAAGCAAAGCCAGCCCAACAGGTTGTTGATCTTTTTGTATTGCATGGGTGTTTAGTATGTTTTTGGCTCGGGCAAATATCTGTTTTTTAAGTTTCAGTTTATTAACAAAGCCCGTGGTTAACATTATTTAACAAAGCGCATCGAAATTATGTAAAAAAGTCGGAAAGTGCGAAGGGTGATTGGTCAATGGTGAACAGCGCATAAATGCGGGCTACTTTTGTTGCAGATGACAACCTGCGACCGCATGGCTTGTTAAGTTGTAGCTAAATTTTTCTTCCGGACTTTCCGACTTATGCGGACTTTCGGACTAAAATTGCGTACCTTACCTCTACCAAAATCAAATCATGAAAAGGATAATCCTCGCTCTCGCTCTGTTGAGCATCGTTCTGAGCGTCCACGCGCAGCGTAAAGTTGCTGATTCCTTAAGGGCGAAACTGTCCGGCAAACTCGACGACTCGACGCGTGTTCAAACTATGCTCGACCTGAGCCATATTTATTATCTGTCAAACCCGGATTCGGATATCGTTATCGCACAGCAGGCGTACGCTTTAGCTGAAAAGTATAAACTGCCGGCGAAGCAGGCTTCGGCACTCAATGGAATGGCTGTCGGCTATGCCACGCTTGGCGATTACCCGAAAGCCATACAGATGCTCTACGAATCATTAAGGATATCGCGAAGCATTAACGATGTACTGGGTACCGTTAGAGAGTTAAATAACCTGGGCGATACCTACACCAGGGAGGGTGACTACCGCAAGGCGCTCAATGGTTTACTTCCGGCGGAAAAACAATGGCGACAATATATAAGGGACTACAAGCTGCACGACCGCACCAGCATAAGACTGGAGCCGATATTGCTGGTGAATATAGGGGAAGACTATCTTAATTTGAACAAGATCGATTCGGCTGACTATTTTCTTCGGCGGGGCGCCCGGGAAGGAAAAAAATTCGACGACCTGATCAATAATATCGACCGGGATTTTGGCGAGATAGAAATAGCCCGCGGACATACGGATAAGGCATTACAGTATCTTAACGATGCCGAACGCCTTTCTAAAGCTATCGATGATGAGCAAATGCTGAGTGAGTCATATCTCAGCGAGGCTAAATTGTATCACAATAACAAGCGGCAGGATTCGGCCGAATTTTATGCGCAAAAGGCGCTGGATGTTGCCAAAGCCGGCGGTTTTGAACAGGACGTTTTGAACGCAGGCAGAAGGCTTTATAGCTATTACGACGAGGACCACAATTTACCCCAGGCCTATAAATATTTCAGGCTGGCAACCGCGGCTAAAGACAGTCTGTACAGCCAGGACAGGGTAAAGCAAATACTAAACCTTGACTTTGAAGAAAAGCAACGCCAGCAGGAGATCGCGGCCGCGCAGGAACAATACCGGGCCTCGGTGCGCATGTATGCGCTCATAGCGGGTCTGGTTGTTTTGCTGCTGCTGGCCATCATTTTCTGGCGAAACAGCAACCAGCGGCGGAAAGCAAATAAAGTGCTGCAAAGTCAAAAAGAAGAGATACAAAACACTTTAGGCGAACTTAAAACCACCCAGGCCCAATTGGTACAGTCCGCCAAGATGGCCTCGCTGGGTGAACTGACCGCGGGTATCGCGCATGAGATACAGAACCCGTTGAATTTTGTGAATAATTTTTCGGAAGTGAATACCGAACTGATCGAAGAAATGCAGGAGGAAATTGGCAAAGGCAATTACAATGAAGTGAAAACTATTGCCGAGGATCTAAAAATAAACCAGCAAAAGATCAGCCAGCACGGCAAACGCGCCGACTTTATCGTGAAAGGCATGTTGGAGCATAGTCGTGCCAGTTCTGGCGAGCGTCAGGCGACTAATGTCAATGTACTGGCGGACGAATTTTTAAAACTGTCCTATCATGGCGTAAGGGCTAAAGACAAAAGTTTCAATTCCGAAGTGGTGACGCATTTTGATGACAAACTGCCAAAAATAAACATTGTACAACAAGATATTGGACGTGTATTGATCAACCTGTTTGGCAATGCATTTTACGCAGTCAATCAGAAAGCAAAAATCGCGGGCGGTGCTTATAAACCTACCGTCGAGGTAAGCACCACACAACAAAACGGCTCCATATTGATCTCTGTCAAAGACAATGGCACCGGTATCCCGGAAAACGTTCGCGAGAAGATCATGCAGCCGTTCTTTACCACTAAACCTACCGGTGAAGGAACGGGATTAGGATTATCTTTAAGCTATGATATTGTGGTGAAGGGGCACGGAGGTAATATCGATGTTAAAAGCGCAGAAGGAAACGGATCCGAGTTTACGGTGACACTGCCCTTAAATTAAAAAACTACGTGATTTTCTATTATCGGTTTATCACCTCCTTAAACTTCTTCATATAATCGTCAGCTTCGTCCTGCAGCCGTGCGGCTAATTCCGGCTCATGGTATTCCTTGTTGAGATTAGCGATGCTGTGCAGCGCCGATACCTCGAACTGTACGTTTCCGGCATTAACATCCCCCGGACTGCTTTGCAGCAGGCTGTAGCTGTAATTCAGCTGATCGGTAAGGTAATTGACCGCGCTTGTCGTATATTTTTTGGCCGTGGTCTTGTCATTCAGCCTGAAGGCGGTATCGATGAGCCAGTATTTACTTTGGGCAATACCGGCATAAGGATAGATATCCGGCATTTCCTCGTTGTATTTGTGCAGGGCATTCAGCGCCAGGTCATTCCTGCCCGAGTTCATCAAGCTTTGGGTGAGCTCGATGTATGACGCCGTCATGAGCGGGTAGAACAGGTTGGTCGATTGCTCGTCCAGGTTTTTGGCGTGCTTGAAATTCCCGTATTTGAATTTGTTCACCAGGTTATCATACATCGCCGTATTGTTGATCTTCGTCGCCTGCGGGTCTGCCGAAGGCTTTAAGGGCATCAGCTGATAGACGAACCCTTCTTTGTACAAATAAGGTTCAAGGCCGTTGAGATCCTTCTGCGGCATCGTAACCGTAAAACAAACCGGCCGTTTCCAGTGATTATGCACCAGGATATCCATCAGCGCCAGGTTATCCTTGCCTATATAGCTGCCGTCGAACTTCCATTGCATGCTGTCGGTGATACGGCCGCGATCCTCGGGATGAACAACGCCGTTTTTGATCACTTCATCGGCGTTGATACTCATTTTAAAGTTCTTGGTGGGCAGGTAGTTCACCACCTCTCCATCCTGCAATTCCACCTTGGCGCGCGAATCGTCTGAAGTGATGAAATCGAAGACATCCTTCAGCTCGACTGAATCGGGCAGCTTAGCATCGCTGTAAGGGATAAAGTCGCGCGTGCCCTGCATATATTTCTCATAAGGCATGGTGATAGGCAGCGGCGCCGACTGGTTCATGCGCAGTTGCTGGTGCTGGCGGATATACCAGTCGCCGCTGAAGAGCGTGCTGATGACTATGCGCACATCGGGCCTGATGCCTTCCACTTCCTGGTCGTACCATAATGAATAGGTGTCATTATCCGCACCGGTGAACAGGATGGCGTTCTTGGGGCACGACATCAGGTAATCATAAGCCATATCATGCGGCGTCATTTTCGTCGAACGGTCGTGTGCCTTCCATTCCTGCTTTGCCATCAATACCGGCGCTATCAAAAGGCAAAGGCCGATGGTGACATAGCTTGTTGTTTTAGCGTTGAGCCTACGCTGCATAAACTCGGCGATGGCGAACACACCCAAACCGATCCATATCGCGAAGGCATAAAATGAGCCGACATAGGAATAATCCCTTTCGCGCGGCTGCGGATTTTGGTTGACGTAAAATACGATCGCCAGGCCGGTAAACAACCAAAGCAGACCGATAACAAGTGCATCGCGTTTGGCATGCCGGCGATGATAGAACAATCCGACCAGGCCCAACGCCAGCGGCAGGGCATAAAGCGGGGTATAACTGTTGTCATTCACGACCGATTTTGGCAGATGTTTATAATGATCGAAGATACCTGTCGTCCAGTCGCCGTCGGCATAGCCATGGAAGCCGCCCATCTGCTGCTGGCCGTCCTGGTTGTTGTAGCGCCCGGCAAAGTTCCACAGGAAATAGCGGAAATACATCTGCCATACCTGCCAGCTAAACGCAAACTTCAGGTTGTCGCTGAATGTGGGTACATCACTATCGCCCAGGTGAAGCCACTGGCGGTAAAATTGCGGGTCGCCGTTGTCCTGGCTGAAAATGCGCGGCAATAGGGTCGTATGGTCATATTCTGTTTCGAGCTGGTGCCCTGCCACCACATATTTGCCGTTATGGGGCTGATAGAAGGGGCTCCCGTTATGCTGGTCGGTCACCTTAGCGTCGAAATAAGGACCGCTCGCCAGCGGCGGTATCGGGTACTGGATGCGGTTCAAATAACCATAGAGTGAGAATGCATTATCCGGTTTCCAATTGTTCAGGTCGGTGTTCGCCGTTGCGCGGATAGGGATATATACGAACGACCCATAACCAAAATACAAAAATGCGAGGCACAGGAAAGCCAGGTTGAGCATCGGTTTCCCTTTGCTAATGCTGTAACGAATTCCATAGACCAATGCGCCGATCAGCAACAAAAAGAACAGGATAGCGCCGCTGCCCAGGCCCAGGCCGAGTGTATTGACGAAAAACAGGTCGGTATAAGCGGCGAACATGATGGTGTAACTTCTTACCCCTATCTGGACGAATGCCAGTATCGCTATACTGATCAAAAATGCGGCTATACCGCTTTTGATATTGATCTTTTTATGCCTGCGGAAATAGAATACCAATACAACAGCAGGGATCGTCAACAAATTGAGCAGGTGAATACCTATCGAAAGGCCTATCACGTAGGCGATAAAAACGATCCATTTATCCGCGCCGGGCTCATCGGCGTGGGCGTCCCATTTCAGTATCGCCCAGAACACGATCGCTGTACACAAAGCCGACATCGCAAATACGATCGTCTCCTCAGATGAGAACCAGAATGTATCGCTGAAGGCAAACGCCAGCGCCCCTACTAAGCCTGCTCCGAAGATCAACACCTGTTTTTGTGCGGTAAGTTCTCCCCTGCGCAGCATCATCTTACGTGCGATAAGGATTATTGTCCAGTACAGGAACATGACCGTAGCCGCGCTGGCCAGCGCGCAAGCCATATTGGTAAAGTAAGCCACCTTAGTTGTATTGCCCATCGACAACAGCGAGAACACCTTGCAGATCATGGCGAACATGGGATAGCCGGGTTGGTGCGATACCTGTAAACGATAGGCGCAGGCAATGAATTCGCCGCAGTCCCAAAAGCTTACGGATGGTTCGAGCGTTAGGATGTAGGTAATGGAGGCAATGAGAAAGCAAAGCCAGCCGAGCAGGTTGTTGGTTTTTTTGTATGGCATGGTATCCGGATAAGTGTTTTATTACCTAAATATCCATGCTTTTTGTAAGTTATTGATGCTGAGGCCGCCGCCTTTAACATCTTTTAACACTATTTAACGTTTCAAGAGTTCGGTACATTTTGCGCAGTCAGGATACTTTATGGCATCCTGTTTTTGTTTTTGTAGCGATGTTCTATTCCCATAATCCAAAGCACCGCCGCGATAGCCAGCAGGATGCCGATGTATTTATCTTCAGTGATCACACCGATGCCGATGCAAATGAGAATAGCGAGGAGGTAGAATGATGTGAAATTAGTAGTTCGCCGGGCCATAGCTGAGCGCCAAAGATAAGATTTTTGAGCTAGCCCGAGGTGATGTCAGCCCGTTGCTGTTAACAAATTTTAACTACCCAAATTAAAATACTTTAAACTTCCCGACCGTTTATACGTCATATCAATAAAGGTTTAACATCAAACGACACACACGCACTATCGAAATTTTTTACCCAACAAACCCTGATTAAATAACAAAACACAACAATTATGTTAAACCGCATTTTAGTATTAGACGACAACCAGGACGTACTGGACGTAGTGGAAGAGACTCTTTCGTATGAAAAGTTCCAGGTGCTGGTTACTTCCGACAGCCAGAATATCATCGAAATAGCCAAAATATTCCGCCCCGACCTGTTCATTTTAGATTATAAACTAAGCGGACAAAAAAGCGCGGATATATGCCGCCAGATCAAATGGCACCCGCAGTTCGGCCAGGTACCGGTGATACTTTCATCTACCTATTTCCATAAAGACATTGATTATGGCACACTTGGCTGCGACGATGTGATCGCCAAGCCTTTTGGGTTTGATGAGCTCGTAGGTAAGGTGAACAACCTGGTGGCAGCACGGGCCTGAGGATCAGTTGGCAGTTTGCAGTGGGCAGTTGGCAGAAGGTCGTTGGATCATTGAGTCATTAAGTCATTACTGACAGGTAACCAGGTAAGCCGCTCCAAAAAGGGCGGCTTTTGTTTTGGGCTAAAATGGTATTTGCTTTTTTGGTACTGTGGCCTTATCTTTAACTAACCTTATTAAGCCTATGCCCCGCAAAATCTTTGTTTTGATACTGGCCGTCTTTAGCCTGAGCGCTTCCGCACAGGACAGTTCATTTTTATCAAAAGCTATCAATAGTTTGAATGCTCAGCCCGCGCAGGAACGCGTTTATCTGCACTTAGACAGAACCATCTACGGTTTCCGGGATACGATATGGTACAAAGCTTATACCGTTATCGGCCAAAAGCATCAGCCATCGGCATTGAGCGGGGTGTTGTATGTGGAGCTGATCAGCCCGGCCGATTCCGTGGTGACCCGGCAAAGCATCCCGCTGGTTTCCGGCATCGGCTGGAGCGATATTCCGCTTCCGGTTACTTTGAAACCAGGCAGTTACAGGGTGCGGGCTTACACCCGATGGATGCAGAATTTCGGGCCGGGTGCTTTGGATGAACAAAAAGTCGTCATCGGCGGCGTTGCGCCGGCAGTAGTCAAAGCTCCTGAAAAGATCGACGTGCAGTTCTTCCCCGAAGGCGGCGAACTGGTGGCAGGCGTGAGAAGCCGTGTGGCATTTAAAGCAGTTGGTTTTAACGGGCTCGGAAAAGACATTAAAGGAACCATCGAAGACAGCTCTGGTAATGTCGTGGCTGATTTCGCTGCGCAGCACTTAGGCATGGGTGAGTTCGCCCTCGTCCCCGAAGCCGGTAAAAGTTATCATGCCCGGATCAATATCGCAGGCGAGACCGCTTTTACGGTCGATTTGCCGAAAGCCAGTCCCAGCGGTTATACCTTAAGCGTGAACAACAGTGAGAAGGACAGCATTTATGTAAAAATCTCGGTCAACGATAAAACCCTAACTACAGATAAAGACAAAACCTTCTACGTCATCGCCCAAAGCAATGGTAAAGTTTATTATACCACACAAGGCAAGCTGGAGCAAACCACCTACATCGCAGCTATTGAAAAGAACCGTTTCCCCGAAGGAATAACCCAGTTCACCTTATTCGATCAGTCGGGCGAACCTTTAGCAGAGCGAATAGCTTTTATCGAAAACAAAGCTGATGAGATCAGCTTAACACTCAACACCAATAGTCAAACTTTTAACACAAGGGATCAGGTCGAGCTCAACCTCGCAGCAAAAGACAGTGCAGGCAGACCTGTCACAGGCAGCTTTTCGGTCTCAGTCATCAATGAAACGAACGTAAATCCGGATGAGAATAGCGAAAGCACCATACTGAACAACCTGCTGCTCACCTCGGAACTGAAAGGCTATATCGAGCAGCCGAACTATTATTTCACCAACCAAAGCGATAAAACCCGTACCGACCTCGACCTGCTGATGCTGACGCAAGGCTACCGCAGATATGAATGGAAGGAGATATTAACACAACCATTTACCAGTACGGCAATACAACAATATCCGCCGGAACGCACCCAGGAACTCACAGGCACTATTACCAAGCCCGGCGGCCAGGCTATTCCGCATGGTAAGGTGACGCTGCTGGCCACTAAACAAAACCTTGTGCGGGATACTACAGCCGACGAAAACGGCAGGTTCATTTTTGCGGATTTAAATATCACCGACACCGCGACGCTGGTTGTGAGGGCGCGCAAGAGCAATAACGGCAGTAATGTGAAGATCAAAGCGTTTGTACCGGACTATCCCCAAATAATGCCGGCTAAATATGTCGACGGCGAAACGGTGCCTATTGACACCGTGCAACAACTGTCATCCAAAGCACAGTATAACCAATACCGGCAGGAACAGAAAAATGACTCGCTGAAGAATGGTAAAATGTTAAAGACTGTAACGATCAGGGGCATTAAACACCCGGAACAGCCTGACTTTTCGAGATCATCCAATTTGCATGGCGGCGGCAATGCTGATAGGGTAATTATGGGAAAGGATTTAGGAAACTGTATTAATCTTTCTGATTGCCTTACCTCCAAATTAATCGGCATATCATTTCAAGGAATGTCTGTCATCGTAAACGGCGTCAATCTTGGCGAAAAACATATCAATGATGTTAATCCAAATGAAATTTACAGTATCGAGGTATTATATTCCGGGTTTGCCAAATCTATATACGGTAGCAGCATCGCCAAGGAAGGTGCATTGATCATTACGCTTAAGAACGGAAGCGAAAGTGCGAGTACCGACACCATAAAAACTGCCGGCCAACTCCACTACGCCCAATATGAACAGCAGCAAAAAGAGTACCTGGAAAAAAATGGGAAACTGCTCAAAACAGTGACGATCAAAGGCATTAAACACCCGCCGCAGCCCAAACTGCTGTTTTCCTCGAACCTGAACGGGCCGGGCCATGCCAACCAGGTGATCATGTGGAACCAGTTGGGCGATGGGTGCATTGATTTGTCTGACTGTTTAAACGGGAAGCTTGCTGGCGTAACAATTCAGTCAGGAAAAGCATTTTCGGCACGTGCGCAGAGTCATTTAAGTGGCCCCATTCCTATGACTGTTATTATTGACGGGGTGATATTGGAAGCATCTCATTTAAACGATGTAAGCCCTACAGAAATCTATAGCATTGAAGTTCTGCGCAGCGGGGCTTATCTTGCTATTTATGGTTCAAATGCCCCCGGCGGCGCCATCATTATCACCACCAAGCGCGGCGGCGAAGGCACAGCCTATTTCAGCCAGGCACAACCCAACGGCATCATGACTTTCCCATTTGCGGGTTTTTATAAAGCCAAAGCCTTCTACACGCCAAAATATGGTTCGCCTAAAAAAGCGAGTGATGCGCCGGATACCAGCAGCACCGTTTACTGGAACCCGAATATCCTGACAAACAAGGACGGCAAAGCCACGCTGGAATTTTATAATAACGATAGCAAAGGCACCTACCGTGTGGTGGTCGAAGGAATTGATGACGATGGAAGATTAGGGAGGCAGGTGTACCTGTATTCAGTTAGCAGTGGGAAATCGTCATTTGGCCATTAACCCATTTATTGACTGCAGACTGCGAATAGTCCATTGCAAAACTATTTAGTAAGCCGCCCCAAAAAAGTGGTTTTGGTCTTATTTCCCAACGAATTCGTCGGTTTTTTAAAATACCGTGAAAACACGGGTTGACATCTCTTTAATAAAGCATAGATTAGATGAGAATCTAACCTATGCTTATATCAACCCATTCCCGACAGATATACAATAACATATCAAGATACTTTTGGCCAAAGTAAAGGAGCATGGACTTTTCATACATGCAGCCAGGATGCCGGGGCGTGGTTACGGCAAATTTAGTTATTTGTAAAGTTTAATCTTATGAAAGATTTTCAAAAACTCAGCAAAGCTGAAATGAAAAAAGTAAGAGGAGGTCAAACAATTGTTTCATGTTTTGCAAGCTGTGACGATGGAAGTTCCGTGGCTTGTAGCGGAGGTACAGGCACCTGTACATCTCAGGATGGTGTTGGTTGCAGTTCATCAGACGGTGGCAATACGGCATTTTGCCCTGGGGTTATTCCTCCGTTGCCTATCTAACAAAAAAACCGGTGAAGAGGAGTTAGTGACCTCTTTACTGGTTTTTCCCTAAATATTATAGTGCAGACTTGTTCAACTAAATACATCAACATGAATAGTAAAACATTAATCACTTTTTCGTTCCTTTTCTTTTCCGCCATTTTTGTTATAGCATCGCCAGCAGATACTTCGCTTCGTAATCATGTTGCCCCCAAAATTGTATTCCAGGAGTCATTTGATCAAAATACGAAGCCTGATTTTTATAAAGGAAAAATTCTCGTTCTCGACTTTTGGGCGACATGGTGTGCTCCGTGTATAGCTGGTTTTTCACATTTTAACAAATTGTCGGAAAAATATGCCGGGAAAGACATTGTCTTTGCAAGCATTACGAATGAGCCGTTGTCCATCGTAAAGAAATTTTTTATACGGACCAAAAAAGAACTGCGAGCTCTGAAACTGGTGGATACGACGAGGGCAACGATGAATTCATATAATGTACTTACTCCGTCACTGGCAATAGGCATACCTTACTGTGTCATCATTGACAAAAACAACATTGTTCGATGGACCGGGCAGACTTATGATTTGACGGATAGTGTAATTACCAAAATAATTCAACAGGATCAGTTTATTGAGACACCTGCCAGCGTTCACAGATCCCATAAACCCATTAACAGACCGATTGCAAGTCGAGCATTGTTTTCATTTAACGTCGCTACTTCGGATACCAGCAAGTATAACTATGAAGGTGATGGCGAAACTGCTTCCATAATCAACTCTAACATTTTTAAATTTAAAAGTACCGATAAATCACTGTCTGATGTTATAGAGGAAATTTCTGGCTATAGTAAATCAAGGTTTGTAACCAATAATAATATCAAACTAAAACAGCACATTGATATATCTTTTAATATAGGGCGTGATTCTTCACGGTTCAAGGACTATGAAAATAAAATTTTGGATCAATCTTCAATGAAGAATTTTGTCATCGGCCTGCTTGGCGATGCATTGAGATTCGACACAAAACTGATAACAAAAAAGCAAAGCCATTTTGAAATGATTATCGCTGATAGTGCCAAATGGCATTCTTTTAAATCTATGTCAAAACACCGCAGCTACGATTTTGATCATTACCCAATGCTCGAAATTATCGGCTTCCAACTGCAAAATATTATCATGTATATTGAAAGCAACGCGAATATCATTATTACCACACGCGCAACGGACGACAGTTTATATGACGTTTCCATAAATGTTAGTGATATGCAGGCTTTAAATGAAAGCCTCGCCTTTCATGGTTTGAAATTAATCGAATCGGATAACGAGGTTAAACTGATGGAAATAAACTTTTATTAGTTGGAAACTGAACTAAACTACACGCTTTTTTTCAACGTGAGCACAGTAACCTCCGGCCAGATACCCAGCCTTCCGGAAAACGCCAGGAACCCGAAGCCACGGTTCACATAGAGTTTGCGCCCATTCTGTTCGGCGGGCCCGGCCCAGTCGTAATAGCGGTATTGCACGGGGCTCCAGCGCAGTTTTCCGGCTTCGACCCCAAATTGCGCGCCATGCGTATGACCTGAAAGTGTAAGATGTA
>JAFDZL010000547.1 GCA_018266935.1 Bacteroidota bacterium
AGACTGGGCAAACATATCATTCAAATCAATAGGGTCCAATCTGCGCCCTTCAAGCTGGGCCTGGGATAACGACCTGTTCCAGACCAATGAGATCGGGCATCCTTTTCACGGCAGCTTATTTTTTAATGCCTACCGATCGAACGGGTACAATTTCTGGCAATCGGCGCCCGCTGCTTTTGCCGGCAGCTATTTATGGGAAACCCTGGGGGAAACACAGGCGCCGTCCATTAACGATTTCATAACCACCAGTTTCGGCGGCGTTATGCTCGGCGAGGTTAGCCACCGCATGGCAAACAAGCTTACCATTAACCGGACCCACGGATTTAAACGCCAGGCCGGTGAAGTTTTTGCCTTCCTTATCACCCCGTCAAACGGCCTCACCAGGCTGCTGGATGGAAAATGGGGAAAGCCGCCGGATAACCCGTCATTGATCGATTCGACCAAAATGGAAGGAGAATTAGACCTGGGTATGCGAAAATTCAATGTCGATAATAAAAATATCTTCAACGATGGGCATTTCGGGCCTTATGGCCGACTGAGAATATCATACGGATCTCCTGATGAGCACATGAAAGAAGCTTTCAGTAATATTTCACTGGTGATCGAGGCCGGCCAGGACGACAGTTCGAAGCTGAATATTGTAAGTGTTTACGGATCATTGACCGGGTGGAAGATATATACTCAAAACAATACGCATTTAGCGATTATTTCAGCGAATTACGACTATATCAACAATGATGCTTTTTATTATAGCGCGGAAGGTGTCAGGATGAATTTCTATTCTGAGTTTGATCTCCCGGGCAAGTTTAAAATAAATACTTCCGTAGGGCTTGGCGGGCTCATTCTCGCTGCTCTTCCCGCTCCTTACACCTACAATAGCCGCAATTACGACTACGGCCAGGGATTTTCGTATTATGGCTCAGTAAAGCTCACTTTTGCTAAAAGATTTTTTTACAGTATAAGTTATCACGGCGCGTGGACGGCTACGGTCAACGGAAACCGATCAGATTATCTGCTGCATATATTAATAAACGATTTAGGGCTGAACATTGCACACGGATTCACTATTACTGCGCAGGAAGGTTATTTCAATCTTCATGGAACCTACCGCGATTTTGCGCCGGTCAACAAAACATACCCCTACTTAAGGCTTGCGCTTAGATATGATTTTGATCTGTAATTTCATTCTGAGCTTTCAATAAAAGTGTAGTCAATTTTTATCCTTCCCGGATGAAAGCGTTAAACCGCAATATCTTTATCCGAAAATGCGATGTAAGGCCGTATTTGCGGAAACAGATCATATTTAGAACTGATCATGATCATTTTTCCGGGCATAAAGCAGTCATATTTTTGCTTTATCATAAAACAAAACTGCTATGCCCTGGACGAACAGAAATTACCCGGTATCGATGAAGCATCTGCCGGGCAGAACACGCGAAAAAGCTATCGAAATAGCCAACGCCTTACTTGAAAGAAATGTTGATGAAGGAATCGCCATAGCGACCGGCATCAAAAACGCGAAAGAATGGGCAAGGCGGCGGTATTATACCAGTGCGCTGCTTTGACGATACCTGGCAAACCCGTATGCCCTGATGCGATCACGATGACTCAAAAAATGTCAACCAGGTTTTTATTCGCTCTTTTAATTTTACTGGGCAATCGGTTTGCTTTATCCGGACAAAACAACTCGCCTGATACATCTCAATTGTCCAAATACAGTTATTTGATCTATGGAAAGGCCTCTTCGGGAAACAGCGTTCAGGCGACAGGATTTTTTGTTGGAAAAATGAATCACGTTTATCTCGTGACCGCATGTCATGTGGTCAATGGCTGGCTTTTTAAGTCTTACAAAAAAAAAGGAGCATATCCGGATACGCTTTTTGTCCGGGTGGGTTTGAAGTCGCGTGAACATGATACGGTTTTAGCAATAGATATTAGCATGCTCAAACAACAGCGCGCCAATCCTGACCGTCCGGACATTTACTTTATTCCGGTTAACGTTCCTTCGAATTGCGAAATTTATAAACTCGACTCGCTTGTCCTCAACTACGTTCCCATAACTAAGATACCGCCTGCAGTTCTCGTATATGGTTTTGTCGGCGATGATAAAGAACTTAACCGGGACCAGTTCAGCGGGTCGGTTCTTAAAAAGTCTGAAGCTTTTGTGCCCGAGTGGGATACCTATGCCTGTTCGCTATTGGTATATGAAATTGGATATACCAATGACGAACTGGGGCCGGGCGATTCGGGCGCCCCTGTGTATTTCGTCACAGGCGGTCTGAACGATAGCCATCACGCAAGTATCCGGTTCGGGGGCCTGATCTTCGGGGGCAACAGCGCGAAGCACAGAGCCGTAGTCATTCGGCCGGAGATCGTAAAGGCAATGTTAAATGATCTCTGACCGGGTTATGCCGGTCGCCCGCGTTGATGAATGTCACTCAAACAAATGATATTTATCATGCCAGGGGTACAACAGTACAATACCTTTGTGATATCACTCTTTCATCTGATGGAAACTATCTTTGTCTCAATAGATATACAAAGACGGTAAAGAACTCATGGCTTTCAATCCTTTATGTTAGCAGCAACCGCAGCATCAGCCACAAACTCAGAAAACTGGGGGATAACCGGCTTAACTGCCGCCGAAGTAGAACGGTCCCGCGGCGAGTTTGGCCGTAATCAGCTGGTCTATAAAAAGGAGTCCCGTTTGTGGAGCGCGATAAAAGGCCTGGCCGGCGAACCGATGGTTATCCTGCTTTTAGTCGCCGCCGTCATTTATTTTATTAATGGAGAAACAGGTGAGGCGATCTTTATGGCCGCGTCGATCATCCTGGTATCTGCCATCTCATTATACCAGGACAAGAAAAGCAGAAAAGCGCTCAAAAAGCTGGAGGAATTTAACCAACCCTCGTGCAAGGTAATACGCGATGGAAAAGCCCGCCTTGTAAAAACGGAAGAACTGGTTATAGGCGATCACTTTATTGTCGAAGAGGGAACCATGATACCCGCTGACGGGGAAATCGTTCACTCCAATGATTTTTTTGTTAATGAATCGGCTTTGACGGGTGAATCCGTCCCGGCGTATAAGGGCCGCAATAACGGCGGCAGCGATATTTATCGCGGAACCGTTGCCGTTAGCGGCCTGGCAATTGCCAGGACGACGGCGATAGGCAACAATACGCGCTGGGGAAAGATAGGCAAAAGCCTGGAAGAGGTAAAGGAAGAAAAAACGCCGCTCGAGCTGCAGATCGGGAACTTTGTGGGAAAAATGGTTATTGCGGGGGCCCTGGTTTTTGTAATTGTATGGAGCATTAATTATTGGCACTCCCGTCATTTCTCAGACAGCCTGCTGAAATCGCTGACGCTGGCCATGAGCATTTTACCTGAAGAAATTCCCGTTGCCTTCACCACGTTCATGGCCCTGGGCGCCTGGCGGCTGATGAAAATAGGCGTGGTTGTTAAACAGATGAAAACGGTTGAAACCTTGGGCAGCGCAACAGTGATCTGCGTGGACAAAACCGGCACGATAACCGAAAATCGCATGAGCCTGGCCAAACTTGTCGCATGGCCGTCCGGCGCGATTAAAAATATCGATGACCGATTGTCGATAGCTGAAAAGGAATTGATTAGAACCGCGATGTGGGCAAGCGAGCCTATCCCCTTCGATCCGATGGAGATAGCCCTGCACGACTTTTATGAACAAATTGCTCCGGCTGATGAGCGGCGTGAATACCATATGATCCACGAGTATCCGCTTGATGGCACGCCGCCCATGATGACGCACGTGTTCGAAAATCACGACCAGAACCGAATCATAGCTGCAAAAGGGGCGCCCGAAGCACTGATCAGTTTGTGCAGCCTTAGTCAACAGGAAAAGAAGATGATCGATCTGTCTGTCCAGGAACTGACGGCCGGCGGTTACCGGGTATTAGGGGTCGCCAGGTCACCGTTCAGGGAACACCAGTTTCCTCAGCGGCAACAAGAGCTTCCCTTCCAGTTTAAAGGCCTTGTTGCTTTCTATGATCCGCCAAAGAAAAACATCAAAAGGGTGCTGCAGGATTTTTATGCTGCAGGGATCGGCGTCAGGATCATAACAGGTGATAATACGCTTACGACAATGGCAATCGCCAGGGAAATCGGACTTACCGGCTATGAAAGCCATGTAACCGGCGAAAAATTAATGAGTTTGCCGGACCGCGAACGCGAAGATAAAGTGATGTCCTGCAACATATTTGCGAGAATGTTCCCCGATGCCAAGTTATCGATCGTCAATATTTTGAAATCGAAGAAGGAAGTCGTAGCCATGACCGGGGATGGAATCAATGACGGCCCCGCGCTGAAAGCGGCTCACATTGGCATAGCCATGGGACGGAAAGGCACCGAAATAGCCAAGGCAGCAGCTTCGCTGATCTTATTGGAGGACGACCTGTCGAAGATGGTTGACGCGGTTGCCATGGGCAGAAAGATCTATGCTAACTTAAAAAAAGCTATTCAGTACATCATTTCTATACACATCCCGATCATTCTGACCGTCTTTTTGCCATTGGTCCTCGGGTGGGAATACCCGAATATTTTTAGCCCGGTCCACGTAATTTTCATGGAATTAATTATGGGGCCCACATGCTCGATCGTTTATGAAAATGAGCCCATGGAAAAAAATACCATGCAAAAAGGGCCGCGGCCATTTACCACAACTTTTTTTAAATGGAGGGAGCTGACAACCAGCGTCATCCAGGGGCTGATCATAACCCTGGGAACTTTGTTCGTTTACCGGTACGGGGTAGCCCGCGGCTTTAATGAAACGACCATACGATCAATGGTATTTATCACACTCGTCACGGCGAACATCATTTTGACATTAGTGAACCGCTCATTTTATTATTCGATCTGGACTACGCTAAAAAGCCAAAATCACATGATACCTCTTGTTATTTTACTGACCGTAACGATCACGGTCTCACTGTTCTTTTTCAGGAACTTATCCGCATTTTTTGGATTTCACACGCTGACCTTGTCTCAATTGGCTGTTTGCACCGGCACGGGGCTCCTTTCAGTTATTTGGTACGAGGCAATAAAGTGGCTGAATAGAAAACGGGCGCACCGCTGATTAATAGTGCCTTACTTTTAAGATCAGCAATTCACGCCGAGCACCGTACTTGAGAAGTCAGGATAAGAATCGGTAAACATCAGTATAATACCCCGCCGCGCTATGGCAGCCGGTTTCAGCGATGAGCTACGAATAAAGGCGCCTTAAGTTCACTCATCAATAAGTCGGCCATGCTTGGTTTGAACCAGCGGGAAATGCCGTTTCGCTGGTATGCGCCCAGAACGATGACTTCGTCCTGCTGCCTGTATTTCAACTGCTCAATGATCTCGTTGTCCGGATCGCCCTGAGCTATCGTATAGGCCACATCAGTGAAGTGCCGGTCCATCAGCTCTTTCATTCGCCGGTTTTCCGGCAGGTGGCGATCAGATTCCGACGACTTTATGGTAATTACCTCCACAGGCAGTTGTCTCAGATTAGGGAACAAATAGCTGAACTGTTTGATAGCATATACAGAAGCGGGCGCACCATCATAGAGCAGGATGATTTTATTGAGTGGTTTGAATTCGTCCGGCACGACCATGACAGGGCATTCCGCTCCGGCCAGCACATCCCGTATGAAAGATGTGGGCACAGTTTGTTCGTATTGTGTAAACGTCTCATGCTTATCGGCCAGTAGCAGATCGGCATATACGCTTTCCGCAAGTATCTCGCGGACGGCCAGGCTGTGATCATGATGGATAATATGATTGACGCCGGCGGCGTCACAGGCCTTTTCAAAGTCCCTCACCGACGCCTGCCTTTTTCGTTCATCTGTTTTTTGAAGTTCTTTTCGTTCAGCTAACAATTTTGCGTACCCTCCCTGTCCTGTCAGCGAATAGCTGTGGTAGGTACGATCATCCAGGAATACACCAACCAGGTAAGCATCCGAAGCTCCTGACAGTTGAACAGCATATTTTGCCGCACCGGATGAATACCTCAATCCGTCAAATACAGCCAGGAATTTCTTCGTGCTCATCGTCCCGATTTTTCGTGTTTTCTACGTGCTTTTATTATCATTCGCTTGTTCCGAAAATTCTTTGTCAATAGAACGGTACCAGCGCTATACGCTTGTAATTTTTTAGCAGATTGTCTTCGACAAACTCCACGTCGCCGCCGCATAGCAGTACTTTTTCAATGATCTTATCGACGGCATCTTTTACGTAAAACGATTTTGGAACATGTGAACTCAGCATCTGCCGGTAATTTTTTTCTACCACTAAAAGTCTGGCGTTTTTCTCACTGACCGAAGTCCAGACGTCTTTGATGCCATAGGTCAATTTGCCGTCATTGTCGGCGCTTTGCAGCTTATGCAGCAGATCATGCTGTTTAACACTGATCCAGTTAACTACATAAGGCTGAATGAGCTCTGTGATCTGCGCATCGGTGGCATCGATATAATTTCCGGTTATAAACTGCGCCAGGTCCTTTTCGTTTTTGGTAATTTGCCTGAAGTGACCCAGCACCCGCTCGGCACCCGCTACAAATACCGGGAAAGGATAACTTTTGAGCGCGATTGAAAGGCCCTGGTCGATATGGCGGAGAAACTTATCAAGCAGTTGCTCTTTGCGCGCATCCGGGTCGGAAAAATTGGCGACCGGCTCGGCGATATCATTCCTGTAAGCCATTTCATTGTCCGGCACTTTAAAATGAAGAGGAATGACTTTGAAGCTATTGCCGAGGAACATTTTGGATGAAGATGCGCTCAACAGCAGAATAAGATATTCCATGTGTTCCTTACGGCTGTAAACCAGGTCGCGTATGCTGAACCCGTTATCTATCACCAGGTGGTCATCGACGGGAGTATCGAGATAAAATATATTCTCCGTTTGCGGCGATACAAACAAAGCGATCGCCCGCTTGCCGGTATTATAATCTATATTTCTTATCAGGTTCTGCAGCTTAAGCACTACAGGCATCGCTTTATTTTCCGGGTATGTGGCAAGCAGCTCGCGCTTTACGCGTTCAAGCGTGAGCTTTAGCCGGTGTGCTAATTCATCTTTGGAAGCGACAACGGGTTCGAAAGTCATTACGATAGAAACTGACGGCCGTTGTTTTACGGCGCTTATAAGCTTTTTTTCTTCTTCGGATGTATTGATAGTTGGCGTCATGATTGTGTTGTTTACTGGTCAAATCTATTTTTAATCGCAGAGCGAAAGAGTGATAGTGATCATCTGCCGCCCTGATGGTTCTCACAAACAGGATTGATACTAAGCCTCCTGGTTTTTATGAAGACGGTCGCTTTTTTTTCGGTTCTTATCGAGGTAGTAGATCACCTCATCCTGGCTCACATCTTTAAAATTATAATAGTACGCGCCAACGCCGTGAAAATATTGGCTTTCGACAATCACCGATATCAACTCGTCACAATGTGCAGCCAGCAAGTCATAACCTGATTTGGTGGATACCGGAACAGCTATAACTATTTTAGCCGGTCCTTGCTGCTTAAGCATATTGATCGTCGCCAGCAGCGTATTGCCTGTGGCTATGCCATCGTCAATAACGATAACGATCTTATCTTTTAGTTCAGCCGGAGGCTGGTCGCCCAGGTATGTCTTTTGCATTTGTTTTAGATAGCTCTGTAAGCGTGCCGTTTCTTCGGCCACGTAGGCTTCGGGAACTCCCTTATGCGGTACCACAAAACTGCCCCAGGTACTTACGGCGCCTATTGCGTATTCCTTATGTCCGGGGTAACCGATCTTTTTAGAGAAGATTGGTTCCAGGGGCAAGCCTAATTCACTTGCGACGACATAACCTACGGGCACACCGCCTTTAGGTATCGCCAATACGATGCTGTCCGTATTCTTATACTTCGAGAGACGGGTAGCGAGCGCATGGCCGGCATCAATTCTGTCATTAAAAGTCATCTTTCGTTATTTTAGCAGGTAACAAATATTTGCCGAACCACGCGCAGGCGGCTTCCGCGGCCTGTTCGAGCGTACCCGGCTCTTCAAACAGATGGGTGGCTCCGGGGATAATGACGGTTTTCTTTTGGCAGCGCAGCTGATCATAAGCATACCGGTTCAGTTCGATGACATTGTGGTCGAGTTCACCGACGATCAGCAGCACCGGCGCGTTTACTTTTCCGAGGTCTCCATGGGCCATGTCGGGCCGCCCGCCGCGGGACACTACAGCCTTGATCTCCGGCAGCGCTGCCGCCGCTTTTAAGGCCGAAGCGGCGCCTGTGCTGGCGCCAAAATAACCGATGGGATAATCCCGGGCGCCGTACCGTCTTTCAATCCAGTGCGTAGCTGCTTTCAGCCGCGCAGTTAAAAGATCAATATTAAACCTGTTGGGATAGTATTGGTCCTCTTGTTCGGTCAGCAGATCAAACAAAAGCGTACCGATGCCATCCCGGTGCAGGCGTTCGGCCACCATCCGGTTTCGCGTACTTTTACGGCTGCTGCCGCTACCGTGGGAAAAAATAACGAACGCATGTGCGTCTTCGGGGATAAAAAGATCGCCCTTTAACGATGCCTGCCCTACCGGTATGGTAATTTCTTCGTAGTCTGTCCTTTTCATATAAATCAGTTTAAAACTAAATGGATTTCTTCTCCGGACTAATGATACAGGTCACAACGAGGCGTGATTTTCATCATCATAAAACCGCTTTTCTTTTGGTTATTTCATTGATAAAAACAGCTATGAAACCCTATATCAGCAACCAGCTTTTGGCCAACGAAGAAGAGGCGATCAGCCTTATCGCCGGACATGCTCATCCCCTGCAGAACTCCGCCGCTTTGCAACCGTTGTTGGACAAGATCGGCGACGCCCGGATCGTCATGCTCGGCGAGGCGTCGCATGGCACCCATGAGTATTACAGCTGGCGGGCCGCCATTTCGAAAAGGCTTATAGCGGAAAAGGGGTTCAATTTTATAGCGGTGGAAGGCGACTGGCCCGATTGTTACCGGGTTAACCGTTATATCAAAGGTTATACCGACGCCGGGGAAAGCGCATTAAAAGTATTGACATCGTTCAAACGCTGGCCTACCTGGATGTGGGCCAATTGGGAAATGGTTGCTTTCAGCGAATGGCTGCATAAGCACAACCGCGATCTGCCAAACAACAAAAAAGTCGGTTTTTATGGACTCGATGTTTACAGCCTCTGGGAATCGATGGAGGCAATACAGGAATATCTGAAGCGTGTGGACCCGGCATCGGTAAAGATCGTAAACGAAGCGTTGAATTGCTTCGAGCCATATAAAAAGGGTGAAGGACAGGAATATGCCCGCGCCTGCATGTTTGTACCTGAACTTTGCCAGCCCGAAGTAGTGCAGTTGTTAACGCAGATCAGGAAAAAACTTCCTCAGTACAACACCGACCACGAAAATGTGTTCAGCGCCGAGCAAAACGCCCTGGTCGCGGTTAAGGCGGAAAAGTATTACAATGCTATGCTGCTCGGAGGGCCCCACACCTGGAATATCCGCGATGAACACATGGCTGATACACTGGAGCGGCTGATGAAATTTCACGGCGGAAATTCCAAGGCTATTATATGGGCGCATAACACACATGTTGGCGATGCCAGGGCGACAGACATGAGTGGAGAAGGCATGTTCAATATCGGCGAATTGGCGCGGGTAAAACATCATGAAAAAGGCGTAGTGCTTGTCGGCTTTGGCTCGTATGAAGGAAGCGTGATAGCCGGAAGACAATGGGGCGCCCGTTTGCAGCGTATGTCTGTTCCTGCTGCACAAAAGGGTAGCTGGGAATACCTGGCTCATCGTGCCGGAGAGGGAAATAAACTATTCCTGACGGACGACCTGATGGACGATGTTTTTATGGAACATCACATCGGGCACCGGGCAATCGGCGTAGTATATAACCCGGAATATGAAAGCTACGGTAATTATGTACCAACGGTCATTCCGCTGCGGTACGATGCTTTTATTTTTATAGACAGGACAAACGCTTTACACCCGCTCCATGTACTCCCTGAAGCCAGGGAAGTGCCCGAAACATACCCGTTCGGGGTTTGATCCGATTACGAATTCGCCGGAATATGGTTTGCAATTATCGCATCGCTAAGAATAGTGTTTCCCCCTGCCGAGGTAAAAACGCTCATGGCCTCATCGAAGTTTTCGCGGTTAAGCGGCCTTGTTGCGTCTTCGATCACAAAGGTTTTAAATCCTTCAGCTAAGGCGTCTTTTGCAGTATAATAAACGCCGGTGTCGCCGGGCAGCCCTGTGATGTAAACCTCTCCTACACCTTTATTCTTCAGGTATCCCGTTAGGCCGGTTGCCGTGCGGTGGTCGTCGTCATAAAACCCGCTGTAGCTATCCACGTTTGGGGTCATGCCTTTCCTGATGATCGCGTCAATCCGGTGTTGATCGAGCAAGTGACTTAATTCGGCGCCGCGCGTACCCTGCACACAATGATCGGGCCACAACGTTTGCGGGACGCCATGCAGGTAGATCTCATCGAATTCCTTTCTCCCCGGATGGTTTGAGGAAAAGCTCGCGTGATTTGCGGGATGCCAGTCCTGCGTGGCGACCACGGTATCGAAATACTGCTGGAGTTTATTGAGCAGCGGAATTACGCTATCGCCGTCTTTGACCGGCAAAGCACCGCCCGGCAGAAAATCATTCTGTAGATCGACCAGTATAAGGGCTTTCATGTTATTTGGTTTCATGCTCTTTTCTGAGTCCGCCACGCTGTTTCGCAGCATGGCCAGGTATCCTTTTAAAAAACAGGGTTTTTGAAAAGGATGTTAAAAACAAAAAATAGCAGGAGTAAAATAACCAATGCTACCAGGAGCACCGCTCCCCAATTTGTTTTGATACCGAGCGGTTTTTTGATATGCCGTGCCATGGTTCAATGATTTTAGTTCACACAAAGCAACCATAAACATTTGAAAATAAACATGATGAGTATCACAACCCGCAATGATCGTGGTCAGACGACGCAATGCCCGACTCTTTCATTCATATCTCAAAGCATCTATCGGATCGAGGCGGGAAGCCTTTTGTGCCGGGTAATAGCCAAAGAATATTCCCGTCATCGCGCATATTACAAATGAGACAATAACTGATGATTCTGATATGATCGTCGGCCATCCAAGGAAGACCGCGACGAGTCTTGAAGAAGCTATCCCCAATAAAACGCCGATGACCCCGCCGGTGATGCTGATCAATACGGCTTCCATCAGGAACTGGAGCAAAATGTCCCTGCCTCTGGCGCCTATGGCCATTCGCAAGCCGATTTCGCGGGTACGTTCCGTCACTGAAACATACATGATGTTCATAATGCCGATGCCCCCGATAACCAGTGAAATAGCCGCTATTACGGTCAAAAGCACGGTCAACAGGCTGCTGGTCGAGCTCAGCGTATTCATCAATTCCTGCTGCGTGCGGGTGTTAAAATCATTGTCCTGGTCGGCTGTTAGCCTGTGAGAAGTTCTCAGTATCTGTGTGATTTCACTAACGGCGGAATCGGTCAGGTTTTCCTGTGAGGCCGAGGCATAGATATATTGGAAATAGATCGTCGCAAGTATTCGGTTTTGAACCGCTGTGTAAGGTGCTATAAGAATATCATCCTGGTCCTGGCCGAACGCATTGTTTCCTTTTGGCTTTAAAACACCGATAATCGTAAACGGTATCTTATTAAAGCGTATTACTTTACCAATCGGATTTTCGCCCGGCGCAAAAATATTATTGACGACAGTTTGCCCGATCAAACAAACTTTAGCCGAGCCCGATACGTCGCGGTCAGTAAAAGCGACACCGTCAGCTATACTTAGCTTCCGGATATCAAGATACTGCGGCGCAACACCCTGCATGGCTGTCGGCCAGTTCAAATGGCCGTTTACCGCCTGCGAACGTGCAACAACAGCGGGCGATATTTCGGATATGTATCTGGCCCTTATTTGCAGCGCTTTAATATCTTTCTCAGTAAGCGTCTGGAAGCTTGATCCCGCAATCCTGGCTCCTGCCAGGTTGCTTGCAGGGACTACGGTGATCATGTTTGATCCCATGT
>JAFDZL010000548.1 GCA_018266935.1 Bacteroidota bacterium
TCAATTCGGACCACAACGTATCGGCGGGGTCACGGTTAGAGCGTATTTTTCGGAACATCCTGCAAGTCTTTATTTTCGAGAGTTTTCCAGTTACAGATCAGCACGCCATGCGGGTTGTTGTCGCTTCGCGGTATATCTTTGAGATACCCTTCAGTTATCAGCGAACGAACTACCGTCGAACTTCGGCGGTCGATCTTCAATTTGCCGTAGTAGCGGAAATAGTTACGTTGTATGTCTAAAGAGATTGAATCTGTGGTCAGTGTCAGGACCGAACTCGATGAGAGGATCGAATTGAAGTACCCGTTTTCCTTCAGGTTATTATACTGGCGGACGCCTGACTCATCGACCAGGTACATCGCTTTCTTCAACCTGTATTCGATGTATTTATCATCGGGAGTGAGCGAAAAGAACAGTGAATGAAACAGATCGATATCTGCCCGGTATTCGGCGGGGCGGTTTAATTCCATATCGGTTTGGGTTGCCTGAACGGGCACATTACCGGCGAGAATATAAATGCTTTTCCGTGCATCTGCCGCCTGGCGACTGGCATAGGCCAGCGCTGTTACCGATATGATTACGGCGGCGACAAAGCTGCCTCCGGCCAAAAAGGTTGCGAGCCTTATTTTGGCTTCAATATTTTTAATGATCATGAGATTGATGTTGGAAAGTTGGAAGGTTGTAAAGTTGAAAGGTTGGATCGCTTATATAGCGCAACTTATACTATACAAAGCTGCCGCTGATTCGGCGGGTAACCGCGAAAACGGTTGCGGCGCCGCGGCTTGCACTGGAAGTTGCCGAGCTAATGCCCGACGTGGAAATGATCCAGGTCGAAATGCTGGGAACTGTGAACATGCAAATGGCGCCAATGATGAATACCACGATCACTGTTCCAAATGACAGGATGCCATTCCCGGCGAACCAAGCCAACTTTTCGAGGTCGGCACTGGTTCCGTTCTGCCCTACCAGCACCTGGTATTTGCTAATTTCGGACTGCATCGCATACTCCTGCATTAGTGCACATAGGTACATAATGAGATAGCCGATACCAGAATAGAGATTCACCGAAACAAATCGAGCGATCCAGGTGCTGAAGCTGTCGCGGAACGCCGGCAATATGCTTGCCGCCACTGAAAACGGCCCCAGGATGATGAGGATCGACGAGTAAATGATCTGTATCATGAAGATGATGTAGACCGCAATACGTAAAATCCAAATGCCCAGTAATTCCAGTAGCTGGGTAAACAGCAATTGCATCCCGACAGTAAGGCGGTTCTTCAATTCAAGCAATGGCGATATCACGTCGGAGATGCCCTGTTTCACCGTGCTTGTCACCGCGTCCCATGCCTGCCCGTACCATGTATCGCTTTCCTTTGCGGCGACCTCGGTTTGTGCCTGAAAGGTTATCAGTGAATTGGCCATGGCCAGCATCAGATTTGCCCGCTGAAACCGCAAGGCGTCGACATTCATCTGCTCGCTTTCATACATCTGGTCGGTCTGCGCCTCGATCAAATCACAGGGGAATGCCACCATTTTTACGAAGGCTCCCCACCAAATAATGACCATTGCAAGACCAAAGGGGCGCAGTAAGGGCATGATCTCCATGCGCTTATCACCTACCATCATTTCATAAGATTTGATCGCAAAAAAGATGATCATGAATATCGCTGCAAGCGCCTGGGCATCGTTGATGAATAAGCTGAAGTGCGACCAGATCGATTGCTTCAAGCCTGTCAGAAAGGTCATCATGCCGTTCTCATACACTCCGTCACCTTGCAAGAACTCAAGCGAGTGCTTATAGCTGGCTGTATCTAAGGCAGTCTGCGCAAAAACGCCGGAGGCGATCAAAAGCACTAATGAAGTTAAAATCATTTTTTTTCTCATATCAATATTTTGCGTTTAGGAGAACTTTGTTGGCAATCTGCACATCTGTCTGTGGTGTCCAGTTGCCGGGCGAGGACGACCCGGCTTTCAAGCGCTGCTGCTGTGCGGCCATTTGCAAATCCATACCGGCAGCGGCCACCCTCACATTCCAGACGCCAGACAGGCGCTCATATTCTTTCAGCATCCGGTAATACGCCATTATGCGCGACCCGCGATCCATGTCCGTGGAACGCGCCCCGTTCAACCGTTCTTTCAGCATCGCCAGCTCGTTGGTGTACCAGCTATAAGTGCCCTCGGTAAGAAGCTTTGCGCTGACCGACGAGGACAAGGGCCCAAGCAGGCTAATAGCAGAGTAGTTCAGCAAGGGCTGAAACTGCTGCCGGTAATACAGGAACCACAAAGGATCGGCATCAGAAAGCAAGCCGGATTCGGATGCGATTTGTGATATAGCCGTATTCCGGACGGTATCGGACTGAAGCTTGTACTTGCCGTCAATGGTATTCTGCGCCCCAACAAGCGCCAGGCGCTGCGTTTGCGGCCCGGTTGCACTTAGAGGCCGGAGGTCGGTTTTATGGTAATTGGGATAAAACAGTCCCCAAACCAGCCAGTAGTAAGGATTTAAACTCAGGAAGCCAGCTTTCGGGTCGAATTTATTCTGGTCCCATTGCAGGTAAACCATGCGTTGCTCCTGGTGGACGACTGCCTTGTCGTATGCCTGTGTTTGAGCTGAAGCTGAAAGCGTAAAGCAGAAAGCGAAAAGGAAGGTGAAAGGTAAAAGGTTAAAGGGGTAAGGTATTTTGAAATTCTTCATTGGTGCAAGTATTTCGCGTTTGTAATTATTCGTGAGACGAGGGCTTTGTCCTGGTTGATCCAGGCGGCAAAGGGGTTAAGCGTTGCGATGACGCCCCTCTCCTTTGCCCAAAACATGGCGCGCCATGCGCCGTAAGCGAGGCTGTCCATGATCTGCAATTCCTGGGTGACTTTATGCAAAAGCTGATCGCGACTGTTATAGTCCGTAAGGACACTGCCATTGGCATTCAATATAAAACCCGATACGTCGCCGACGAGCAAGAGTGCGCGCGCCTGCAATTGCTGTTCGATATTTGAGGCCACCAGTAAGAGCCAGGGCTGAGACTTAGCCAATTCAAGGCATTGATGCAGGTAATTCAGCATGTCACCGATGACCACCACCAGGTTTTTCGCAGCTAATCCATCCTTGAGCGCCGAGTTGACATTCGCAAGGGCGTTGTAAATCATATTTTGAGCGAGCACAACAGAGCCAACATTGATATTGATGTTGTCCAAATCCTTGTTGATCTTGCCGAGATAATTGATGTGTGCCGATTCCGCTGAATTTCGCACAATACCATTCTCAACAACCGAAGCGGTATGTTGCGGATCGACGATAACCTGCTGTGCTTTTGCAGCGGAAAGCCAAAAGCAGAAAGCTAAAAGCATGAAGATTTTCATTATTTAAGGTACTTAGCGTTGTTCAGAATACTGTTGACCATTGATTTATCCTGGCTGATCCAGGTTGCGAATGGATTCAGGGCCCGGAGCACTGCGGATAAATTTTTGTATTGCAGCAGGCGGAGCATATTGCCGGACAATTCCTGTATGCGGCTCAATTGCTGGACGACGTAATCGAACAAGAGTTTCCGGTCGGATGCCTTCATCTGGTTGATGTCGCCCAGGGAGAGTAAGAGGCCGGCGACATAGCCGCCTAATGCCTCGGCCTTCTCCACAAATTCGATCTCTGTCTGATATCCCAAAAAAGCGACGGCAGGGTCTTTTTGAACGAGCGAGACAATCTGGCCCTGGTAATTCACAATCTGTTTTATCATCGGCGTCGCATACATGCCGATCTCGGCAAGATTGATCACTGTGCCGAGTGTGTTATACCGCTGCTGGAGCGTGCGGTACATGGCTTTGACTTTACCCAACAGCGTCAGGTTGACCTGTTCGTTCGCCGTGTTAGTCGTCTGCTGGTTTTTGGCGTCGACCTGCAATTTGTGTTCAGCATGGGACTCGTCGATCAGCTGATACATTTCGGGAATGTCCAACACACTTTGCTGTGCGGAAGCAGAAAGGTGAAAGGAGAAAGCGAAAAGGAAGGTGAAAGGTAAAGTCAATAGTGAATGGTGAATAGTGAATGATCTTAATTTCATGGTTTGAGGTATTTTGCATTGTTGATTACATCATTAGCTATTCGTACGTCCTGGTTTTGCCAAGTGGCCCAGGGGTTGAGGGCGCGGAAAATGCCGTTCATTTTCGCCCAATACATTGCGCGGTACATCCCGTAGGCGATACCGCGGAGCACGCGCATCTCTGAAACAATATGGTTCAGGAGTTTGCCGCGCTCACCTGAATCCATGAGGTTAGAACTTCCCCCTTTGAGCACAAAAGCCGTGACATCTGCCGCAAGTGTAACCGCCCTGGTGTCGAAGTCACGGGCGCCCTGCTCGGCAAACAGTAACAACACAGGATCTGAAGCCGCGTAGGTCACGGCCTGTTTTACGTCAGTGACAATATCGCTGCCGCACTCGGCAATATCTTTTATGGACTGCAGGTTTGAAATAATAGATGCGACCTGGCTGAGTCCTTTATATATCTTATTTTGTAAAGTATTGATAATGGTCAACTGCCCGGTTACCGCAAGCTGTCCCTCGCCTATCAATGTGAGCTTTTTATTGGTGTTATTCAGCTGGCCATTGATCGTATAGGCATCGATGGCGATGGCAGCGGATGTGGCAGGGTCGACTACAAGTTCCTGCGCTTTCAACGTGTGAATCAACAAAAGCAGCGGCCACAACAAAATGATCGTTTTGTACATAGTTTAGTTTGTTAAAGAATGATTTAATGAATTCAGACGGCGAGCGGCCGCCCTTCCTTATTTACTTTGGTGACGAAGTCCCCCAATGATAAACCCGAGGCGTTCATGCCGGCGACAAAGGCATCAAGACCGTTTGGGTATGATCCAAAGGCATTAGCGTATATTTCAACAGCCGATTTCTCGGGTTTTTCGGTCGTGTAGGCGAGATATTGTTGCAGAGATACTTCCACCCCGTAAACTTCACCGACCGCTCCGCGGCGGATATAAACCTCCTTAAAGCGCCCGCGTCCTTCCTTGTTATTTAGTTGGTTGATGGTGAAAATCTTTCGGCGCTCGGTTTCGTTGATCGAAAGCAAAGCTGCAATTTCCCTGTAGTTATCGCGGAACTTTGTCTGATCGAGCAGGCAAATCGTGTCGGAATTGCTGATTATGCTGTCTTTGACTACGGCATTGCCGATAATGTCGCCCAATTCCTGCGTTACCACGATGGCTTCCCCCCAGAATTTGCGGACGGTTTTATAGAGATACAACAGGTACCCTGCCATGAGGGGGCTTGCGATTGCTTTCCACGCCTCCTCAACGACGAGGCATTTGCGGCGGTCCTGGCGATAACGCATCTTCTGGATAAAGACATCCATGATGATTAGCGTGACAATGGGGAACAGTATTTTATGCTCCTTGATACTGTCGATCTCAAATACGATGAAACGTTCGGTAAACAGCGATTCGTCTGCCTGCTCGTTCAGGATACTTTCAAATTCCCCGTGCCGGTAAAACTTCTTCAGCACATATTTGAACTCGTCGTAATCGAAGGGTATCTGCTCGTCGTTTTTGATTTGCGGGACCTTTTCGAGCGCAAATTCATAAAAGCTATTGAAACTCAGGTCATCTGCTTCCTCCGCAAACTTCTTGACAAAGTAGGCGCTGATTGTGTGCGAGATCACATCCCGTTCAACCTGGCTGACCCGGCCGTCGGTACCGCGCCAAAGGAGGCAGATCAAGGTAACCAGGAAATCTTTCTTCTCGATATTGTACTCGTCGGCACTAATCGCGAAGGGATTCATCGTTATCGGCTTCCGGTCGGTGTAGGTAATGTATTTACCGTTGTAATAGGCACAAAGCCCGGAGTAGGAATGCCCGGTATCGACGATCACCATGTCCATGTTGTACAACATGTACTGTTCAATAAGGGCATTCATAAAGAAGCTTTTCCCTGCGCCGGACGGGCCGAGCGTAAACCGGTTTCGATTGTTGATCCGCCCTGTCCGCATCGGCAAGTCGGACGGGTCAATCGCTATCGGGATACCCTGCCGGTCTGTGAAACGTACCAAAAAACCCGAACGCTCATCTGCCGGGAGCGATTCTTTGAAAAAGAAACACAAGGCGGCATCACAGGTGGTGAGGAACCAGTCGTATTTTTTTAGTTCCACCGCGTTCCCGGGCAGCGCGGAACGGAAAAGTTCCAGTTGGTTGTAGGCATTCTTGCTGGCGATTATCCCCAGGGCAAACAAAGCGCTCTCAATAAAATTAGCCGCCTTTTGTATAGCGGGCCGTTCGGCGCATACCACAATATTGAAATGGCAATTAACCAGCATCTGATTGTCCCTGGCAACATCCGTCAGTAAATGATCGATGTCCTCAACACTCGCCATATTTGCCGGATCGGGTATGCCGGAGTGCCTTTTCTTCTTTAGCTCGAGTTTCCGTAATGTGCCTGTCTGATCGGGAATATCAATGACCTGGTTGTATAAAATGCTGTCACAAGCCGGGACCTGCAAAAGGAATGAGAGAAAGTCGACGGGAAAGCCTTTCATCGTGTCCTTCTCGTTCGATTCCATGTGCGTGCCAACTTCGGAAGGCAGGTCGATACTGTCGATATTTACCAGGCTTATACTCCGCACGGAACGGCCGCCCATATCGAGCTGGGTGTCGGTTGGAGCGATGTTGTCCAGCGTTACGTTTTCGGCACCGAAAGTCATACTAAGTACCTGCATAACCAGGGAGTTTACCTGTTTTTCAACCAATATGACCGGGTTGCATCCTCCGGTCTGAAGGACATCAATTACTTTGGTCACGGACTGCTGAAAGTCGCGGAGCATTTTCGGGTCGAAGACGTAAAACGTTCCCTTTTTTACGGTGCGGGTTACCGTTAGCCAGGTTGAAACATTGGTGTATCGCCTTCCGGCAAAGTGTTCGTTGTACCGTGCCTGCAAATATTCACCCGCCTGTTTCAACGGGTACGATGATTTGCTGAAAACATCCTGTTTCTGCACGATGTACCCTTCGCCTAAAAGCTTGACTATATTGATCAGCAGGTAATGGTATTCATCATAGGCCTCCGGGGATGCGCCAAATTGTACCACTGGGTTCCGTATCGCTATAACTACAGAAAAGTCACCACCGAGCGTATAAAGAATATCAAACCCCCTCTCGTTCACAATACCAGCGTAGGGCATTTTAAACTCAGTTTTTGCGGGCATAAGCATTTACTTTTTTAAA
>JAFDZL010000054.1 GCA_018266935.1 Bacteroidota bacterium
CTTGATACCGTCGCTGACGGTGATGAATCCAAAAACATCATCGCCGGGAATAGGGTTACAGCAGCTGGCGAGCTTGTAGTCAATTTTCTGCATATCCTCGCCGATGAGCAGTATATCGCTGTCTTTGGTCTTGATGTTGCGCAGCAGGCTCTGTACCTGTTCGTTATCGATCTTATCCTGGGGCTTATTTTCAATCGTTTTTTCCGAGGCCAGGTACTCCTTCAGGTCCTTCATGTCGATAAGTCCCTGGGCGACGTTGAAGAACAAGTCCTGCGTCGATGGCAGCTTAAAATAATAGCTCAGCTTGTGGATATTATCGGAATTATAAGTGATCTTCAGCGACTTCATCTTACGCTCCAGTATCTCTTTGCCCTCTTCGGCCACTTTGCGTTTTTCTTCTTTCAGCGCCGATTTGATCTTGGCCTTGGCCTTAGCCGTTACCACGATATTCAGCCAGTCTTCCTTCGGTGTTTGTTTACTGGACGTGATGACTTCCACCTGGTCGCCGTTTTGCAGCTTGTAATTCAGGGGCACGAGCTTATGGTTCACCTTCGCTCCGATACAGGTCGCGCCGACATCGGTGTGGATCTCAAAAGCGAAATCAAGCGCGGTGGCGCCTTGTGGTAACTGGATAAGAGCGCCCTTCGGCGTGAAAATGAATATCTCGTCCGAAAAAAGGTTCATCTTGAAATCGTCCAGGAAGTCGAGCGCGTTCGACTCCGGATTTTTCAGCATGTCGCGGACCTTCTGAACCCACAGGTCCAATCCACTATCTGTCGTTGACTCCTTGTATTTCCAATGTGCGGCGAAACCTTTTTCAGCGATCTCATTCATTCGTTTGGTGCGTATTTGCACCTCGACCCACTGTCCTTTAGGCCCCATCACCGTGGTATGCAGCGATTCATAGCCGTTTGCCTTCGGCGATGATATCCAGTCGCGCAAACGGTCGGGATTCGGCCGGTACAAATCGGTCACTATCGAATATGCCTTCCAACACTCAGCTTTTTCATTTTCGGGCGCGCTGTCCAGTATGATCCTGATGGCAAAAAGGTCATACACTTCTTCGAAAGGCACGCCTTTTTTCTTCATTTTATTCCAGATGGAATGGATAGATTTCGGCCTCCCGAAAACGTCAGCGTGCAAACCCTGGCTCTCAAGCACCTTTTTGATAGGTTCGATGAAATCCCTGATGAATTTCTCGCGCTCGGTTTTCTTTTCGTTGAGCTTGTTTTTGATGAACTGGTAGGTTTCTTTTTCCATGTATTTCATGGAAAGGTCTTCCAGTTCAGACTTGATGGCATATAAGCCGAGCCTATGGGCCAAAGGAGCGTACAGGTAAACAGTTTCAGATGAAAGCTTCAGCTGCTTATCGCGCGGCATGAATTCCATAGTGCGCATATTGTGCAGGCGGTCGGCAAGTTTAATCAAGATCACCCTCACATCATCCGCAAGGGTAAGCAGCATTTTCCGGAAATTCTCAGCCTGCAGCGAACTATTGGTATCGAATACGCCTGATATTTTGGTCAGCCCATCGATGATCATAGCCACCTTTTTGCCAAATTCGCGTTCGATGTCATCAAGCGTTACATCTGTATCCTCAACAACGTCATGCAGCAGGGCGCAAACTATGGATGTAGTACCCAAACCTATTTCTTCGGCAGCGATCTGGGCAACGGCGATCGGGTGATAGATATAAGGCTCGCCCGATTTACGACGCATATCCTTGTGGCTTTCCAATGCCATCTCGAAAGCCTTGCGAATCATTGGCCTGTCGCCCTTTTGCATAGCCGATTTACTGGCGCGCAATAAGGCACGGTACCGCTTGCGTATCTCCTTCTTTTCAGCCTCTATATCTATCACTAAATCTTTCATTTGCACACTACCGTATAAATATCATTACAGGGCAACAAAACATCAAATTGCCAGTTATATTGACAATACCAAAGAAAATTGCATTATTTTTGTATTACGTAAAATTATGAAATTTATTGGTTTCCTTTTACTGTTTTGGTGCAGCGCATTGTTAGCAAGCGCCCAGGATAAACTTCCTGCTCAGCCAGTAACAGGCAAAAACGATACCATAAGAGAATACGAGACCCTGCTCGACGGCGAATTGGTGCCGATGATCGTTACTCCTGAGATCAAGATCAACGATGTGCGTATCTTTAAAAGCGAGGCCGACCGGGAAGCCTACCGCCGGCTTAAGTATAACATTTACAAAGTGTTGCCTTATGCCAAATACGCCGCACAGCGCTATGATAAGCTGCAGCGCGATCTGGCTACCACAGCCGACAGGCGCCGCCAAAAACTAATGATAGACACCTGCGAGAACCAGATCAAGGATCTGTTCAAGCGTGAAATTGAGAATCTGACAATTAGTCAGGGTGAGATATTAATTAAGCTGATAGACCGCCAAACGGGAAATACCAGCTATCAAATGATCAAAGACCTTAAAGGCGGATTGAAGGCTTTCATGTTCCAATCCATCGCACGGGTGTTCGGCCATAACCTTAAGGAGACCTATGACCCGAATGAGGAGCGGGATATGGAAGCGATCTTGCAGGAGGCGGGATTCTATGCCAACCAGAACTGAGAATGAATGATACCAGCATTTACCAGTTTAATGTCCAGACATTAGACGGTGAAGAAGTTAGCCTTTCCGAATACAAGGATAAGGTATTGTTAATAGTTAATACGGCCTCTGAATGCGGTTTTACCCCGCAGCTTCATGATCTTGCGGTTTTAAAGGACGAGTTTGTAGGAACTGACTTTGAAATATTGGCGTTCCCATCGAACGATTTTGGGAACCAGGAGCCGCTTGATGGTCCTAAATTAGCCGATTTTTGTTTGAAGGAAGGGGCCAATTACCCCGTATTTGATAAAATAAGGGTACGCGGCCCGTATGCTCATCCGTTATATAAATTTTTTGCCGACAGGAAGCAGAACGGCAAGTTGAAATCGGTACCCAAATGGAACTTTCACAAATTTCTTGTCGATAAAGCGGGTGTCGTTACCGACTTTTTCTATCCTTTTACCAAACCTACTTCCGGAAAGATCAGGAAGAAAATATCGCGCCTGCTTTTGCGTAAATAGCCATTCACATTTATGCTCAAATTAGATATATTGGTTTTACCCGTGCATCCTGACGATGCCGAGTTAGGTTGCTCCGGCACCATTGTTAAAGAAATTGCCCTTGGCCGCAAGGTTGGGATAGTTGATCTTACCCGCGGCGAGCTGGGGACGCGCGGCTCCGTCGATATCAGGAACAAAGAGGCTGAAGCGTCAGCGAAAATCCTTGGCCTTTCGGTCCGTGAAAACCTGGACCTGCCCGATGGCTTTTTTGAGAATACAAGGGAGTATCAGCTTAAAGTGATCACCGCAATACGGAAGTTTCAGCCTGAAATAGTGATCACCAATGCATATCACGATCGACACCCTGATCACGGTCGCGCAAGCCAGCTGGTGGGAGATGCAGCATTTTTATCTGGTTTGAGAAAAATAGAGACTTCCATTGATGGAGGACCGCAGGAAGCGTGGAGGCCAAGAAACGTGCTGCATTTTATCCAGGATAATTACATCAGGCCCGATATTGTGGTTGACGTTACCGCCTATTGGGATAAAAAGGTCGAAAGTATCCACGCTTTCGGCTCGCAGTTTTTTAACCCCAATTGGAAGGACGAGCCACAAACTTATATTTCGTCGCCTGAGTTTATGGCTGTGATCGAAGCCAGGGCAAAGGAATTTGGCAAAAGCATCGGTGTAAAATATGCGGAAGGATTTCTGTCCAAAAAAATATTAGGCGTAAATAGTCTGTTTGACCTGAAATAGAAAGTAGTCCCCGGCCAGGCGTTAAGCCTTGACGTATTCGAAACGATTATTGTCGTTACTCCTTTCGCGCTTCAGTTTGTCCTCTTTAGCGAGTTTCAGCAATATGCCCGAAAGTTCGGATGTTTTAAAATCCGAATCGTAATGCTCTTTGCAATAATCGGCAATTGCGGAAATGGAGTGGCGAGAATTGAAGTAATCTGTCATTAACAGTTGGTTCAGGATCTTGGTGGCGCCCGGCTTTTTTCGGCCATGCGCATGATCATCCATTTCACCATTACGCGCACGCCGGGCCTTTTTAACAAACGGCTCTACGTTTTCCGGTTCAGTTTTTTCCGTTTCAGCTATAGCGTCCAGCAGGCGGTCGATGATCCTTACCTGTACAGCTTCAGATTTGAATGAATTGACAACTTCAGATATTTCCAGCAGTTGCCTTTTGAGTTTTTCAATATGCTTGCTCATAGTAGGTGCAGAAGTAGATTAATTGTATTATATACAAATATAAACCTGATAATAGTTATCAATATTGCCTGTAGTGGTTAAAAAATAGCGGATATTAATATACTTAGATAACGCAGATAATGCGTTATAGTATATATAAAACGAAAAAAGCGCCTTTTGTTTGAATCCAAAAGGCGCTATGCAACAAAAATATTACAAGCGTATTATAATACCGTCAATATTTTTTCGAGCACTTCAAGGCCCTCGTCAATATGCGTTTTATCCATAATCAGCGCCGGTCTGAAGCGTATGGTTTGATTGCCGCAGCCCAGGAACATCACACCCCTTTCCATGCCTTCTTTGATGAATTTGTCGCGTTTGGCCTTGTCCGGAAAATCAAAAGCTGTCATTAAACCCCGACCCCTTACATTGCTGATGATAGCGTTCTTCTCAGCGACTTTGGCTAATTGTTTTTGCAGATATTCGCCCACTTCAGCAGCGTTATCGCAAAGTTTATCTTCTTCGACGATCTCCATGATCTTTGACGACCGCACCATATCCACCAGGCTACCGCCCCAGGTTGAGTTGATGCGCGACGGTACCCTGAATACATTTGACTCGATCTCATCGACTTTTTTGCCGGCAAGAATGCCGCATACCTGCATTTTCTTACCGAATGCGATAATGTCCGGACGAGCCTTTTCGCCAAAATGCTCATGGCACCAGAATTTACCGGTGAGTCCAACGCCGGTTTGCACCTCGTCATAGATCAGCATGGCTTCATTCTCATCCGCCAGGATACGCAATTGTTCAAGGAATTCGCCACGAACATGGTTATCGCCCCCCTCGGATTGAATAGGTTCGATGATTATGGCACAAATATCGTCTTTGTTCACTTCGAATGCTTTTTTGATCTGCGTGATAGACATGGCCTCGCGCTGCAGCAGATCTTCGTGATTGGCGTCAGAATACGGGAAATTGATCTTTGGGATGGAGACCCTCGGCCAGTCGAACTTAGCGAACCATTTGGTCTTTACCGGCAGGGTATTGGTGAGACTGAGCGTATAACCGCTCCGCCCGTGGAATGCCTGTTCAAAATGCAGTACCTTATAACCTTTCTCCTTAGTATAGCCTTTTGCGAAATTCTTTTGCACTTTCCAGTCCATCGCCACTTTAAGGGCATTCTCAATGGCAAGCGCGCCGCCCGAAATAAAGAAGGCATGCGGCAGGTAATCGGGTATGCCTACACGGTCGAACGTTTCTATGAACTGCGCATACTGCTCGGTGTAAATATCCGAGTTCGACGGGTTGGTTAGCGCCGCCAGCAGCAGGTTCTTTTTGAACGTTTCGTCTTCCACCATTTTGGGGTGATTATAGCCCAAAGGCACCGAGGCAAAGCAGGTAAAAAAATCAAGGAAGGTGCGTTTATGCTTCGAATCATAAATAAAGACACCTTTGCTTTTCTCCATGTCAAAGGTCAGATCGAAGCCATCGGCAAGGATATGCTTCCCCAATGAAGCATGAACGTTTTCGGGCGAAACTAACAGGTTATACATAAGTAATTGCTTTGTTACAAAGTTACCAAAAAGTGCTCAAAAACAATAGTTTAGGCGCTTTTTGAACCAATTGACCAAAAAGTATGTTTAAATTAACTAAACCTATTTTTTGTACTGAAAAAGAAAGTGGTTTTTATAATTTTTCAGAAAAATTGGGCTTGAACCGGTCGGTTTTCTGCGTGAAACGGCTTACTTGAACCGGTCTTTCATCCCCAATAAACCCCAGATGCCGCCGGTATGAACGGCCAGTATTTTGTCTCCTGGCCTGAAATAATTTTTACTCGCTAAGTCATAAATAGCATACATCATCTTACCGGTGTAAACAGGGTCGATCAATACACCTGTTGAGGATACAAAGCGTTTGATGAATTGGATCAGCCCATCTGTGGTCTTACCGTAGCCGCCAAAATGATAGTCTGTATGCAGCCGGTATTCAGCCGGAGCGTTTAAATATTTATCGATTTCCGTCCTGAGGAATTCGCCGTTTTTCAATACCGGTATCCCATGGAATTGCGTATTAAGGTGTTGAGTATGCAATCCACTGATAATCCCGGCCGCCGTCGTGCCCGTACCGCAGGCGCAAAAGATATGATCGTAAGGTTCGGTCAATTCGTCAATCAACTCGCTAACACCTTTTGCTCCTAACGCAGACGCGCCGCCTTCGTCGATAAAGAAAGCTTCCGGGTCATTCCCGAAATGTTCGTCAAATAAGGCCGCCTTATCGCGGTAGCTTCCCCGGTCTGTGAAGATCAGGTTCATGCCGTGTAACCTGCAAAGAAATAGGGTATCATTGCTGACCTCTTCGCCGCGTACAATCCCTGTCG
The DNA here is from genome assembly GCA_018266935.1 of Bacteroidota bacterium. Taxonomy (GTDB): domain Bacteria; phylum Bacteroidota; class Bacteroidia; order Sphingobacteriales; family Sphingobacteriaceae; genus Mucilaginibacter. The sequence continues at coordinate 6,647 of JAFDZL010000054.1, forward strand.
ACCTGAAACCGAATTGTGCCGCGGCGGCTGACGTTGCCAGCAAGTGATTAGAATATGCGCCGCCAAAAGTAACCAGGTGTGTTTTATTTTCGGCCCTGGCCTGTTTAAGCGGATATTTCAGCTTGCGCCATTTGTTGCCGGAAATAATAGGGTGGATCAGATCGTCGCGCTTGACGAAAACCTGCAGGCCGCGCTCGTCGAACAATTCGTCGTGCAACTGCTGAACAGGGCTGTAGATTTCCAGGTCGATATTCATAGAACAAATGTAGAACAAGTGCGCATCAACATGAAAAAACGACTATTTTTGCGCCGATGGCCACCGAACCCGAATTATTAGACCAGGAAGAACAGGATCTGTACGAGCACCTGCGCCTGGTGGTCGATAAGGGCCAGTCACTGCTGCGCATTGACAAGTTCCTGATGAACCGCATCGAGAACGCGTCGCGTAACCGTATTCAGAACGCCATCGAGCAGGGCAATGTGCTGGTAAATGATAAAACCGTCAAGGCCAGCTATAAGGTGAAGCCGCTGGACGTGATCTCGGTGGTATTGCCTCATCCGCCCCGTGATACGGAAGTTTACCCCGAGAATCTGCCCATCAATATTGTTTATGAAGATGATGATGTGCTCGTCGTGAATAAGGAACCGGGCATGGTGGTGCACCCGGGTTATAATAACTACACGGGCACATTGGTCAATGCACTTGTTTATCACTTTCAACAATTGCCGACCTTGCCAGGCAATGATGGTCGGCCTGGTCTCGTGCACCGCATTGATAAGGACACTTCAGGACTGTTGCTCATCAGCAAGAACGAGCGTTCGATGAACTATCTGGCACGGCAGTTTTTTGAGCATACTATCACGCGGAAATATATTGCACTGGTTTGGGGGGATATTGAAACAGACGGTACCGTTAGCGGCTACATTGGCCGCAGCGTCGCCGACCGCAGGGTAATGTCGGTTTATGATGACCCGGAAAAAGGCAAATGGTCGGTGACACATTATAAGGTGCTTGAGCGTTTGGGCTACGTAACTTTGATCGAATGCCAGCTCGAAACCGGCCGTACGCACCAGATCAGGGCGCACATGAAATATATCGGCCATCCTTTATTTAATGATGCGTCTTATGGCGGCGATAAGATCGTCAAAGGAACCGTCTTCAGCAAATACAAGCAGTTTGTCGAGAATTGTTTTGAGCTGCTGCCGCGCCAGGCCCTGCATGCGCAAACATTGGGTTTTGTTCATCCTTCATTCAAGAAATACATGTTTTTTGAAGCGCCCTTGCCAAAAGACTTTGAATTGGCGTTAGAGAAATGGCGCAAATATGCCGCCGTAAAAGAGGAGGGTAATTTATGACGCCCATGCTGATCAATTTCAATGGCGAACTGGTTCCGTCGGACAGCAAATTGCTGACTATCACCAATCGTGGTTTCCGCTATGGCGATGGTTTGTTTGAGAGCATGCGGCTGATGAAGGGGCAGCTTAAATTTCCGGAACTTCATGCCGACCGCCTGCAGCGCAGCATGAAAGCTTTAAAGATCGACGGGTATTCGCAGCTGGATGCCTGGTTCTTGAAGGAAAAGGTTGAGCAATTAGCATCACGCAATAAGGTAAAACATGGCCGCCTTCGCCTGACAGTTTACCGTGATGCTGAAGGTTTCTATGCGCCGACCCAAAACAAAATGGGCTATTGCCTCGAACTGACGCCGATGGATGAGCCCCGTTATTTTCTAAATGAAAAAGGCTTGATCTTGGATGTCTTCACCGAGGTGCCCAAGCCGGTCAATTACCTTTCGAACATCAAAACCTGCAGTTCGCTGCCGCTGGTGATGGCCGGGCTATTTAAGGTACAGAACAAGCTGGATGAGGTTTTCCTGGTGAATCAGCACGGTAATCTCTGCGAAGCAGGCAATTCGAATATTTTCGTTTGGTACAAAAGCCATTTATATACGCCTGCATTGAGCGAAGGTTGTGTGGAGGGCGTAATGCGTAACATTGTGATCAAACTAGCCAAGCAAAGCAGTATCCCTTTCACCGAGGCGCAGATCAATCCCGATATTTTATATGAAGCTGATGAGGTATTTTTAACTAACGCCTCCCGCGGCATTCAATGGGTGATGGGTTTTGGGGTGAAACGCTATTTCAACCAATTGAGCAAGGGATTGATAGGGGAGTTGAACAAGCTATAACCTCACGCCCCTCAAAAACTCCTCGATCCCCATGCGCTTTTTACCTTCAAGCTGAACTTCTTTAAAGCTCACAAAACCATCTTTTGCGGCCGCTTTAAGAAAGGTTTTGTTGTCGCTGAAGAACTCACCGGGCTGTTCATTTGTTTCAGCCAGTTCATAGTCGGCCCTGAATACCTTTAAAATTTTATCCTGTAATACGGTGAAAGCGGTAGGGTAAGGGCTCAATCCCCGGATCAGGTTGTATATCTTTTCGGCAGGCTGGTTCCAGTCGATCCTGCAATCCTCTTTGAATATTTTAGGAGCGTGCCGTAACTCTACGCTTTCAGCCAAAGACGCCTGCGGATTTTCGGTATAACGCCCGCTTTCTATGGCTTTTACGGTCTTGACCAACAAACCCGCGCCTTTGTGCATCAGCCTGTCGTGCAATTCACCGGCGGTTTCCTGCCCGGTCAGGGTTACCTTCTCGGTAAACAAAATATTGCCCGTATCAATATCATGCTTAAGGAAAAACGTAGTCACCCCGCTTTCGCGTTCACCATTGATCAAAACCCAGTTGATGGGCGCTGCACCGCGGTATTGCGGCAGGAGGGAAGCGTGGAGGTTGATTGTCCCTTTAGGTGGCATGTTCCAAACTACCTCGGGCAGCATACGGAAAGCAACCACCACCTGGAGATCAGCGTTGAGCGCCTTTAATTCTTCGAGGAATTGCTCGTTCTTCAGTTTTTCAGGTTGCAGCACCTTGAGTCCGTGAGCAACAACATATTGCTTAACCGCGCTTTCGCTTACCTTTTGGCCACGACCGGCAGGTTTATCCGGCGCCGTCACTACCCCTACTATATTACAGCCCGCTTCGATCAGCGCATCCAGCGACGCCACTGCAAACTCAGGCGTACCCATAAAAACTATCCTCATATGCTGCACACAGGTTTAGATCATTTATTTATACAAAAGGTACTTTTCCCTTATTTTTTTGAACCGGCTCAATCCGGACTCCCAGCTTTCCCTTATTTCCGCTTCGTTTTTGCCTTCTTCTATTTGTTTCTGCAATTCCTTATTACCGGCCAGTTTGGTAAAGTAGCCGTTGAAAAAATGCTGCTTATCAGGGAAATCCTTATATAATTTTATCAGCCACAAGATATTTACCCTTCCGCTCTTCCTTATGGAATCAATGTCATTATTTCGCAAATCGACACCGTAACAAACCTGCCCTTTATGCGGCGGGTCTTCGCTCATGCCGGGTACGCTTACCGGGGTGAATGAGAAACTGTATTTGTCCTTCAATAATGGATGCCCCAATACCTGGAAAGGAAACATGGTGCCCCTGCCCATGCTGATCGTCGTCCCTTCGAACAGGCACAAGCCCGGATAAAGCAATATCGACTTGTAGGTATTTAAATTTGGCGACGGCGATATCGGTGGTTCGTAAGGTGTAGCGTGCGTGTAATTCAATACCCTGATTACTTTCAATTTGCATTGAATATGATCTTTCAGCCATCCTTCGCCATTCAGCATCTGGGCATATTCGCCGAAGGTCATGCCATGGACGATAGGTATTGGATCAAGCCCCACGAACGAACGATATGCTGTATCCAGCACAGGGCCATCGACAAAATAACCGTTAGGGTTTGGCCTGTCGAGAATTATTAGCTCCACGTGGTTTTCGGCGCATGCCTCCATTACGTAATGCAGGGTCGAGAGATAGGTGTAA
>JAFDZL010000549.1 GCA_018266935.1 Bacteroidota bacterium
GACGATAAGGGGCGAAGCGCAATTGACGTCGCCGGTGGATGAAGCTTCCAAAAGCGTTTTGCTTTGCCACCTGGCGAATATCGCCCAGCGAACCGGTACCGAACTGCATTGCGACCCGAAGAATGGGCACATTACCAATAGCGCCGAAGCAATGAAACTATGGCAGCGTACCTATCAGCCCGGCTGGGAGCCGAAACTGGTATAACATAACATAAATAAGCAACCATGAAAAAATACTATATCTCATTTATCATATTGATGTGTGCCGCAATAATCACACACGCGCAAACTAAAAAAGTCAAAACCGCTGCATCCCAATGGAGCAGCCTTTTCAACGGGAAAAACCTGGATGGATGGAAACAGGCCACCGGTTCCGCAGGGTATTCGGTTGAAAACGGAATGATCGTCGGGACGACGGTTGTAAATTCACCTAATTCATTTCTCGTCACCCAAAAGGAATACGGCGATTTTGTATTGGAATTGGATAACAAGGTCGATGACACCACAAGCAACTCAGGCGTTCAGACCCGCAGCCATTTTGACGCGGCAGCCAATAATGGAGCAGGTAAGGTTTATGGCAGGCAGGTGGAGATCGACCCGTCACATCGCAGATGGTCGGGCGGGATCTATGACGAGGGCCGTCGCGACTGGTTGTACCCGGTAGAATTGAATGCCAAAGCAAAAACGGCTTATAAGGTAGGGCAGTGGAACCATTATAAGATAGAGTGTATCGGTAATTCGATCAAAACATGGGTCAACGGAGTGCCTGTTGCTTATATGGTAGATACGCTGGACAAAACAGGCTTTATTGGTTTGCAGGTACATAGCATCGGTAATAATGAGCCGGAAGCAGGCAAAAAGATCTACTTCAAAAATATTCGCATTAAAACCACCAACCTGGCACCAACACCGTTCCCACCGGGCATTTACGTGGTAAACTATGTATCGAACAACCTGACCGCTTACGAAAAGAACAGCGGCTGGAAACTGCTTTTCGACGGCAAAACCAATACCGGCTGGCGCAGCGCCACCAGCCCGGAATTTCCGACCAAGCCCGGCGGCTGGGTAGTTCGGGATGGCACAATGACCATATTGGGATCAAAAGGCGGCGAGGCGGCGAACGTGGGCGATATAGTTACCCGCGATCAGTACAGCGCTTTTGACCTGTCGTTCGAGTTCCGTATGAGCACCGGCGCCAACAGCGGGGTGAAATATTTTGTGACCTTACAGGAAGACACACACGGGCAATCGGCTATCGGGCTGGAATACCAGATATTAGATGACAAAGTACATCCTGATGCAAAATTGGGCCGAAACGGAGACCGCACTTTGGCGTCACTGTATGACCTGATACCTGCTAATAAGCCGGAACGGTTCATCAGGCCGATAGGGGCCTGGAATACCGGCAGGATCATCGTCTATCCCAACAATCATGTGGAACATTACCTGAATGGCGTGAAAGTGCTGGAATATGAGCGCGGCTCGAAGGAATTTAAAGACCTGGTGGCTATAAGCAAATATGTGATCTGGAAAAACTTCGGCGAGGCTAAACAAGGACATATTTTGCTGCAGGATCATGGATTTGAAGTGAATTTCAGGAGTATCAAGATCAGGCAATTGCATGCACAGGCTAAGAAATAATCCGGCTAACCATTGCAATCTTTAAATCCTGTCTTTATATTGTGTCATCTTAACATTTAACGGATTATAACCAATCTTTCCTGATCATGTCAATTGATACTGTTAACGTAAATAATAAAGCGAAGGAACAAAATACATATGACGCTATTGTCATCGGGTCGGGTATCAGCGGTGGCTGGGCGGCCAAAGAGCTGACCGAGCATGGGTTAAAAACCTTAATGCTGGAACGGGGCCGAAATTTTGAACACCTGAAGGACTACAAGTCGGCCAATAAAAATCCCTGGGACTTCGAACACCGTGGCAGTATCACGCAGGAACAGCGCAAACAGCATCCGATAATCGCACGTACCTGGGGCGCCTATGAACCGATCATTGATTACTGGGCCAACGACAAGGATGCGCCTTATACCGAGATCAAGCCCTTCAACTGGTGGCGATCTTATCAATTAGGCGGACGTTCCATCTTATGGGGGCGCCAAAGCTACCGCTGGAGCGACCATGACTTTGAAGCGAATCTGAAGGATGGCTGGGCGATAGACTGGCCGATCCGTTATAAGGATATAGCTCCATGGTATGATCATGTCGAAAAGTTCATCGGTGTAAACGGCTCGCACGAAGGGTTGGAACAACTGCCCGATGGCCATTTTTTACCGGCTATGCAGATGAACTGCGTGGAAAAAGATGTCTCCGAACGTATCAAAAAGCATTACAACAATACCCGGCATATGATCATCGGGAGGTCGGCAAACCTGACCGCGCCGATCAGCGGCCGGACCAATTGCCAGTTCCGTAACCGCTGCTGGGAAGGTTGTCCCTTTGGTGCTTATTTCAGTACGCAGTCGTCAACACTGCCCGCTGCAATGAAGACCGGGAACCTGAAAGTAAGACCGTATTCTATAGTAACTAAGATACTCTACGACAAGAATACCCAAAAAGCAACGGGTGTTGAGGTGCTTGATGCGGAAACGAACAAAACTTATGAATTCTATTCTAAAATCGTGTTTGTCAATGCTTCGGCACTGAACAGCGCCTGGGTGTTGATGAACTCAGCGACCGACATTTGGCCCGGCGGCCTGGGCAGCAGCAGCGGCGAGTTGGGCCACAATATTATGGACCATCACTATAACCTGGGCGCTTCGGGCACTATGGAGGGCTATGACGATAAATATTATTTCGGCAGAAGGCCGAATGGCATTTATGTAGTGCGTTTTGCGAATTTATTCGGTGACAAACGAGACTATTTGCGTGGCTTTGGTTACCAGGGCGGCGCGGGTCGCGAGGGGTGGAGCCGGAATGTGGCCGAACTGAGCATCGGCGGGAAATATAAGGACGTGATCACCGAGCCGGGGCAATGGAATATGGGGATAGGCGGTTTCGGCGAATTGCTGCCATACCACGAGAATAAGATCACACTCGATCCAACCCGCAAGGACAAATGGGGGTTACCCATCCTGGCGATGGACGCCGAGATCAAGGACAATGAGAAAAAGATGCGCCTTGATATCGTAGCTGAAGCGAAAGCAATGCTGGAAAGCGCCGGGGTTAAAAATGTAAAGACGCATGACTACGGTCATAACGTTGGCGACGGCATTCATGAAATGGGCACCGCCCGTATGGGTCGTGACCCGAAAACATCGGTGCTAAATGAGCACAACCAGGTTTGGGATGCAAAAAACGTGTTCTGCACCGATGGTGCCATGATGGTATCCTCAGCCTGCCAGAACCCGTCATTAACTTATATGGCGATGACAGCGAGGGCAGCTAATTTTGCAGTAGGTGAATTGAAGAAGGGAAATATTTGATTTCGAACCTGCCTGCCGGTAGGCGGGTTTCGAATGTTCAATTTCGAATTTAATAATTGACGACTATGAAATTATACAACTATTTTAAGACGACCATTATCTTGCTGTTACTGATAACGGTTTCGTTCAGCGTTTTAGCTAAACCAAAGGTTCTTGTTTTCAGCAAAACGGCTGGTTTTCATCACGAATCTATTGCGGTTGGCGCCCCTGCGATCATCAAGCTTGGCCAGGAGAATGGTTTCGACGTCGACACGACCACGGATGCCTCCAAATTCACCACCGAAAACCTGAAACAATACGCCGCGGTGATCTTTCTCAGCACAACTGGTACGGTGCTTAACGATGCGCAAAAAGAAGCTTTTAAAAAATATATCGAATCAGGTCACGGCTTTGTAGGGATACATTCAGCGACCGATACTGAGTATGACTGGCCGTGGTATGGCAAGCTGGTGGGCGCTTATTTCAAAAATCATCCCAGCAAGCAACAGATAGCTACTTTACGTGTCGTTGATCCGAACTTTATTGCAACGAAAGGACTTCCAGCGGAATGGAAACGGCTTGACGAATGGTATAACTTTCGCGTGGTGCCAAGCGACAAGGACGTTCACGTGCTGATCACAATAGATGAAAAATCCTATGAAGGCGGCAATGACGGCGATTATCACCCCATGAGCTGGTACCATAGCTATGATGGCGGCCGGGCATTTTACACCGCGTTGGGCCATACCGATGAGTCATATGCTGATCCGTTGTACCTGAAACATATCCTTGGTGGAATAGAGTATGCGATGGGAAAACACAAATGAAGATTTTAAATATTTTTAAAAAGTTACAATAACTTCTTTTCATTTCTGCTTCTGAAATTATAATTTGCGTTCTTAATCCGAATTATAAATCTATTCAACAATGAACCACAACCTAAAGAAGCTTTTAGGGCTGATAGGCTGTTGCGTCGTGGCGCTGCAGTCGTTTGGCCAAAGCGGTAAGGAACAAATCGCCATTATTCCCGAGCCGGTAAGTATTACCCAGCACGAGGGCGAATATGTATTACCCAAAAACATCGTAATCTCGGCTCCGCACAGCCCTGAAATGAAAGAGGTGATCACTACGCTCCGCGAACGTTTTTCCGTGCCGACGGGCGCGCATGTTAGCGTTCTTGGCGGCGCTGCTAGCTCGGCAATTAAGCTTGTCCTCAACAAAATGGCAGACACGCTGATAGGAAAGGAAGGTTATTATTTATCGGTAGGAAAAAAAGGGATCGTCATCCGCGCCAATGAACCGGCAGGCTTGTTTTATGGAGCGCAATCGCTGGTGCAGCTATTTCCAAAAGAAATTGTAAGCTCCAAACGTGTTGAGGGGGTGAAATGGGCGGCCCCGTATGTGGATATTACCGACTATCCCCGCTTCAAATGGCGCGGACTGATGCTTGACGTGGCGCGTCACTTTTTTACCAAGCAGGAAGTGGAACAATACATCGATAACATGTCGAAGTATAAGTTCAATATCCTGCACATGCACCTCACCGATGACGAGGGCTGGCGGGTAGAGATCAAGAGCTTACCGCGTTTGACGACTGTTGGCGCATATAACGTCAAGAAAGTGGGTTACTTCGGTACCTTTACGCCCCCTGGGCCTGATGAACCACGCGATTACGGAGGTTTTTACACCCAGCAGGATATAAAAGAGATCGTACAGTACGCCAAAGACAGGTTTATGAATATCCTGCCGGAAATTGATATGCCCGGCCATAGTCTGGCGGCTGTGGTTGCCTACCCGGAATTATCATGCACTCCCGGCGCCGACAAGTACCAGGTACGTTCGGGCGAACACTTTATGAACTTCACTAAAGCGGGCATCAAAGCGCAGATCGATAACACGCTTTGCCCGGCTAATGAGAAAGTATATGTGTTTGTGGATAAAGTAGTGGGCGAACTTGCCAAAATGTTCCCGTTTGGTTATATCCACATGGGCGGTGATGAATGCGCCAAAAATTTCTGGGAACAAAGCGATTCTGTGAAAGCCCTAATGCAGCGCGAGAACCTGAAAACCCAGGAGGAGGGGCAGGCCTATTTTGAAAAACGGGTTGAAAAGATCGTGGAATCACATGGCAAAAAATTCCTGGGATGGGACGAGATATTGGAAGGCGGTTTAGCCCCGGACGCGATCGTTATGAGCTGGCGCGGCGTGAAAGGTGGTATCCAGGCAGCCAAAATGGGTCACGAAGTGGTGATGAGCCCAACGACTTATCAATATTTGGATTACATGAACGGCGATCCGATCATCGAGCCGCGTGTTTATTCGATGCTGCGTTTAAGTAAGGTTTACTCCTATAACCCTGTGCCTGACAGCGTGGACTCCAAACTAATTATCGGAACTCAGGCAAACTTATGGACCGAACAGGTTTACAACACCCGTCACATGGAATATATGACCTGGCCGCGCGCTTTCGCTGTGTCGGAAAATGCGTGGACGCCAAACGCCAGGAAGAACTGGAACGATTTCGTCGGCCGCGTCGAACAACATTTTGGAAGATTTGATGAAGCACAGATCAAATATGCGCCAAGCATGTATGATCCGGGCTTTACTATAAAAATGCGGCCGGACAGCGTATTGGAAGTGGAAATGCAAACCGAAGTCCAGGGACTGGATATGTACTATAGCTTCGACAATTCGTTCCCTGATAACTTCTACCCAAAATATACCGCTCCATTACTGGTTCCCAAGGACGCCTTTCAGCTGCGCGTGATTACTTACAAGGATGGCAAACCGATCGGACGAATGATAACCTTCCCTGTCAGCGAGATGAAGAAACGCGCAAACAGGAGAGGATATGACGATGAGTGATCAATCAACTTTTGTATAAATTCAAGCCTCATGGAAACATGGGGCTTTTTTATGGACTGTCATTTGAACAAATAACAATATCTTAGCCTACCTAACTAAAATTATACCAATGAAAATTATTTCTCTTTTCTACACGTCGGCGTTGCTGTGCGTATCCATTTCCCTGCATGCCCAGGTGATCAACACAAATATGAAGCCTGTTGCCGGCGTCGATTACAGCCGGTTGAACCGTATTGACAGTGTGATCAACGACTGCATCAATAAGGACCAGGTCAATGGCGTGGTAACGCTGATCGTTAAGGATAACCAGCTTGTACAATGGAAAGGTTACGGCTACCTGGATAAGGAGAGTAAAAAGCCGATGCCTAAGGATGCCATTTTTCGCATCATGAGCCAGACCAAAGCGGTCACAAGCGTGGGCATTATGATCCTTTACGAAGAAGGGAAGCTTTACCTCGACGAACCGATCAGCGATTTTATACCGGAATTTAAAAATCAACGGGTATTGGATAAATTTAACCCCGCCGATTCAAGTTACACGACGGTTCCGGCCAAACGCGAGATCACATTCCGCGATCTGCTGACCCACAGCGGAGGCCTCGATTATACCGACATCGGCACGCCGGCCGGTAACGCGATCTATACCAAAGCAAAAATCCCGTCAGGCCTGGGGTACTTCGATGCCGATCTGCTCGACAGGATGAAGGCCCTGGCCAAACTCCCGCTGATGTTTCAGCCGGGTACAAAATGGCAGTATAGCCTGAGCTCCGATTTGCTTGGCTGCCTTATCGAAGTGGTAAGCAAGCAGAATCTTGAAGATTTTTTGCACGACAATATTTTTAAGCCGCTCGGCATGAAGGACACCTACTTTAACCTGCCGCGATCCAAAGGCGGCCGCCTGGCGACGGTTTACACGGAAGATTCATTGCATCGCGTAATCAAATGGAGCCTCACGTTC
>JAFDZL010000550.1 GCA_018266935.1 Bacteroidota bacterium
ATGATCGGGGCGTTCAGCGCAGCTGCCAATGCTGCTGCACCGCCTACAAAGTCGCCGGTCAGTATCGAGATGATACCGAATATGGCGAGCAGTGCCGCACAAACGGCCGCACCGACATTGACACCGGCCTGCGATGGCGAAGGCGTTCCGCCTGAAGATATCCATGACGGCTCAGGCTGACCGGTACCCGGACCGACGATATTCGTACCCACCGCGCCCTGGCCGGCGGTCATGAACCAATAGACCGCAAACGCGCCTACGTAAGCTCTCGACAATGTGGTATTGTCAAAAGCAGGTATCGGCGTAAAGCTCGAATCGACACCGACGGCGGGTTGTTCCGAGGCAGGATAGGTCGCGTTCAGTGCGGCGGTAAACATATCCTGTATCTCGGTTGGGAACGAGCCCAGCAAACCGCCGATATTGCCGCTCGCCATACATTTGACGGCCAGCGGAACATCGTCCGGGGCGGCATCGGCAAGACTGCCGACGTTGAACTGGTCCTGCAGGTTGCCGCCACTGCACAATGCCGGCCAGCCGTTGCCCGTCATCGGGTCGAAGTATTCCGGCATCGGGTTGTCGCCGGTCATCGTTGGGTTAGGAGCCTGCTCAAAAAAGCCGAAGGTCCACGAGTCGATATAATTGCCCACCAGCCGGTTCCGCCACCAGTGCGTACGGTAGGGCCCGCCTGTGATATTATTCACAAAGGGCTCTGTGGTTACCGATGCGGACACGTGGCTCAGCCAGCCGAAAGCATAGGCTTTCTGGTTGTCGCTGGTGGCGTTGCTGAACAGCGCGCGGGCAAAATCGCCGGTTTTATGCCAGCGCAGGAATTCATAGCGCCTGTCGGCAATAATAGTGGTCGGCGGAGGGAAGCTTTCATTCATTTCCATCCATGGCCCCTGCGTAATGATGGCGCCGATAACGACCTCCAGAAGCGGCAGCGTAGATGCGAGGCCGGTGAGCGATTTGCTCATGGTTTGGATACCGGACAGCTGGCCGATGATCCCGGCAAGGCCGATCTCGTCCTTGTTTTGTACGATCACTTCCAGTTTATCGAAGAAATCGGTGATCTTATCCAGCACCGGCCACACCGGTACTACCAGCGAACTGAACAGTACCGAATAAATCGCTCCAAGCGGGTTAAAATACAGCTCAAAAGCCAGCGGCTGATTGGTGGTCGCCAGGTTTGACATGTCGGTTTGTATCTGCGCCGTTTGCGTCGATATCTGCGATGGCGTTAATGGCGTTCCTGAGGTTGCCGGCGGTATAAAATTGGACAGGAATGTTGCCAGTTCCTTACTTATGGGTACGTAGCGCAGCAGATCGGGACCCATCGCGCCGAGCACGGCGAACTGCTTTAACTGGCTGCTGGATTTGATCTGCAGGGCGATCGGATCACCGGCCCCGCCGCGTTTTTCTATTACCTGGTTCAATACCTCAATATGGTATGCGAGATTTGGCATGATGTTTCGTTTTAAAAGGTTAATAATTGAATGGTTAATTCATGTGTTTGCGGCCTGATGTGATACTGTTCAGATCGGTGGCCTGCTCAGTTGATCGTTTCTTTTCTTCATTGGCATGTGCGCTGTTTTCTGCCTACTCTCGTTCGGTTTTCGGCTGTTCCCGTGTATTTCGTTTAGGGTAAAATTAGATGCGTTCAGACGAAATATTTTTAGTAAAATCACGTAAAATCATACGTGTTTTTACGCAAGTTTTTTACTGTTAATAAACTGAACATCAATGCTATTGCAGATGCATGGTAAAGCTCGGTAAGTTATGTAACCTATAATTAAATTGAATATGAAAAGCCCGTTAATAATAGCTGTTCGCACAGGTATTTTCCTTAATAAAACTTTTAACATGTGAGATTGCTGTAGTATTAAAGGCAATATATTTCGCATCTTCGCAACGCACACGTCCGCTATGAATCGCCTCGCCAATTCCGCTTCTCCGTATTTACTACAGCACGCCAATAACCCCGTCGATTGGTACCCCTGGGGTGCGGAAGCTTTACAAAGAGCGAAAGACAAAAACAAGCTCATTTTGGTCAGTATCGGCTATTCAGCCTGCCATTGGTGCCATGTGATGGAGCACGAAAGTTTTGAGGACGAAAAAGTGGCCGCGCTGATGAACGAATATTTCGTTTGCATCAAAGTTGACCGCGAGGAACGGCCCGATATCGACCAGGTATATATGAGCGCAGTAACGCTGATGACCGGCCGAGGCGGATGGCCGCTCAACTGCATTTGCCTGCCCGATCAAAGGCCCATTTATGGCGGAACCTATTTCCGCAAGAACGACTGGACGAGTTTGCTTTTTAACCTGGCTGATTTTTATAAGAACAAACCCGCCGAAGCAGATGAATACGCCACAAAACTCACCGAAGGTATCCGCCAATACGAGTCGATACAATTTGTGGCCGAGCAACCGGAATACAACCGGGAAGACCTGGAGCTGATCGTACGTAACTGGCAGCGTTATTTCGATAAAACAGAAGGCGGTTTAGGCTCGGCGCCGAAATTCCCTATGCCGAACAACTGGCAGTTCCTGATGCGGTATGCGCATTTAATGGAGGATGATAATATCGCAGGCCAGGTGAAGCTCACCCTGCAAAAAATGGCCTTTGGCGGCATTTACGACCATATCGGCGGCGGTTTTGCACGTTATTCCGTTGATGGCCATTGGCACGTGCCACATTTTGAGAAGATGCTGTATGACAATGCGCAATTACTAAGCCTGTATGCAGAGGCATCGGTATGGAGCTATGATCCGCTTTATGAGGAGACCGCGGATGAGATCATCACCTTTGTCAAAAGAGAGCTAACCTCAGCCGAAGGCGGATTTTATTCAGCTCTGGATGCCGACAGCGAAGGTGTAGAAGGTAAATTCTATACGTTTACCAAAGAAGAAATAGAACGAATTTTAGGTGCCGAAGCTGAGCTGTTTTGCACTTATTACCATATCACCGGCGAGGGCAACTGGGAAGAAGAAGAAACTAACGTCCTGTTCCGGCGGGAAAGCAATGAACAGCTTGCTCAGCAATTCGGTTTAGAGACTGGGGAGTTGGTCGCTAAGATCAGATCGGCTAAAGCCAAAGTTTTGGAAGAACGCGGCAAACGCGTTCGTCCCGGGCTGGACAATAAAATAATAGCCTCGTGGAATGGATTGATGCTTAAAGGACTATGTGATGCTTATCGTGCATTTTACAGACCAGATTATTTGGATTTCGCACTCAAAAATGCAGTCTTTACCCTCGATAACCTGGTTAATGAGGACGGAAGCATCACGAGGATATATAAGGGAGAGCCAATTTCTTTTTTGGATGATTACGCTAATGTGATCGACGCTTTAATCGCCTTATATGAGGTCACTTTTAATGAAAGCTGGCTGCATCATGCCAAAAAGCTGGCCGATTACGCTATTGCTCATTATTTCGACGAAACCAACGGTATTTTCTTCTACACATCGGATAACGGCGATCAGCTTATCGCCCGCAAATCCGAGGTTATGGATAGTGTTATACCATCGTCAAACTCGACTATGGCGTACAACCTTAAGAAACTGGGGCTGTTATTCGACGACGAACATTACCTCGGCATATCGGCACAAATGCTGCGCAATGTGGCGCAGCTGATCCCGAAATATGGCTCATCTTATGCTAACTGGGCCGGTTTGATGCTGAACGAGGTTTTCGGGGTTAATGAAGTAGCCATAACGGGTGAGAATTTCGAACAGCTTCGCCGCGAAATGGAAAAAAGTTACGTCCCTAACAAAATAATGCTTGGCGGTAAACAAGGAAGTTTACCTTTGCTGCGGGAAAGGTTCGGCGAGTTGACGCGCATTTTTGTCTGCAAAGACAAAACCTGCGGTTTACCGTCGGTAACAGTAGCCAATGCTTTAAAACAAATTCGCAACTGATAAATTATACTTAAAAATTACTTGATGAAAATCGCACCAAAACACGTAGTGTCCTTAACATACGACCTCTATACCAAAAAGGAAGACGGCACCGAGGGCCTGGTTGAAAGCGCTACCACGGCGCACCCGCTCGTATTTTTATACGGCGCTGGGCAGATGCTGCCAAAATTCGAAGAAAACCTGGGTTCGCTTTCAGCGGGAGATGCTTATGATTTCCGGCTTTCAGCTGAGGATGCTTATGGCGTTTATGACGAAGAAGCCGTGGCCAGCCTGCCGCTGGACATGTTTAAGGATGTGGATATGCCGGGTATCGGTAATGTGATCCCCTTGCAGGACAACCACGGCAACCGTTTCCAGGGACAAGTAGTTTCTATCGCTGAGGATGCGGTAGTGGTTGATCTGAACCACCCTATGGCCGGGCAGGAACTGCACTTTAAAGGCAATATCATCGAAGTTCGCCCCGCGACAGCCGACGAGCTGGCGCATGGCCACGCACACGGACCTGGCGGGCATCATCATTGAGGGATAGTGATTAGTTGATTAGTGATTAGTGATTAGTGATTAGTTAACTTGTTAATCAGTGATTGGGGATTTTTGCTTTGCCAGTCAACCAATTAACTAATCACAGGTTAACAAGTCACTGTTTAACCAACCAACTCAATTCTCATCGTAATAGCGCAGCTGCAGCTGGCCGTCTTCATCTACCCGGCATTTGATGATGATGCGGCTTAATATAGGTTCGTGATTGAAAGTGGCGGGTATGAACTCCCGGTCTTCTTCTTTGAACAGGTTGACGTCCATCCTTAAAGTCTGGGTATAGTCCATATAAGGGAAGGTTGCAATAACTTTATAATCTGCCAGCCTGCCAAGCGGACTTATCAGTAACTCTATATCGGCTTCAGCGCCATAGATATTATATTGATATGGACTGAATGGCGTACGGTAAAGAGAGAGGTAGGGCAGGTAACCCCAATATCGCCCACCAATTTTTACCGGTTTGGTTACAGTATCCTTATCGGTTATTTTCCTGTCGATCATATAACCAATATTGGACCCGACATACTGTTTTGCCTCAAACATCAGCTGTTTTTTATCGTAATCGTATATCTGAAGCAGTTTGGCGCTTTTGTTATAGAAATGCCAGATACCGGTTTTTTTGTTCATGGCATAGCCACCGCGCACCACAAGTTTATCCTGCCTTGTAAATACCTGGTAAAGGCCCTGCTTTACCTCCTGGCTGTCTTTTAGCACGGTATAGCGTTCGATCAGCCCGTCAAATATTCTATTCTTCTTATTAACCGTTTCCTGGGCGAAACAATTGATCGCAAAAAACAAGGCAACGCCGAATGGAAGAAATTTTTTATAGGGCATACAATCAGCCAATATAGGGTATCGTTTATCATAAATCAAAAGATCAATCTGTATATTCGCCGCAAATTACTGACGAATAAGACATTAATTGCAGACACGCCTATGTCAAACCCTGATGATACTTCCGCATATAAACCGGTGAGTTTTTCAGCGACCGTGATAACCGAACTCATGATACCATCTTACTCCAATTTTGGCGGGAAAATTCATGGCGGTATCCTGCTGTCGCTGATGGACAAGGTGGCCTACGTTTGCGCCGCCAAACATGCGGGCAATTATTGTGTTACAGCCTCTATTGACACCGTCGATTTTTTAGAGCCCGTTGAAGTTGGTGACCTTGTATCTCTTATGGCGTCAGTTAATTACGTAGGCAAAACTTCGCTGGTGGTAGGCATCAAAGTCGTGTCCGAAAACATCAAAACCAATACCGTTTATCATACCAATACCAGCTATTTCACCATGGTAGCAAGGGACGAGAAGAACCAGCCCGTGCAGGTGCCCGGGTTGATCCTGGAAAACCGTACCCAGGTGAGACGTTTTCTTGAAGCGCGGCGGCGAAAGCAACTAAAACAGCATTATAAAGATGAGTCGGATAAGATCGTCATGCCCGATGATGAACATGTTTGCCGAAAAATGCTTGATGGCGAACGCTGTACAATAATTAACTAAACCATCCGATTTGTGAATTATTTACAAACCCTTGCGCTTTTTTAACGTATGAATAGGCTGATGAGGTTTTTTATAGGCATCGTACTGGTTTTGACCGTGCAAAGCGTTTGTTTTGCGCATTCTGCATCGTTACCCTCATCCGCTAAAACCAAGCCGGAAAAAATTATCGACAGCCTGAACGATATTCCGCTCCGCATATACCTTGAGAGCCCCGATTCGGCGCGCGCTATTGCAGAAAAGGCGCTTTTGTTAGCTGAAAAAGCTAAATACAAGCTGGGTATCGGCCGCAGCTTCATGAATATCGGTCATGTTTACTGGTCGCAGTCATACAATATCATCGCGCTTTTTTGCCTTGACAAGGCCTTGATGGAGCTTCCAAAAAACCAGCAACGGTTGATTTGCGACGCATACAATATTGAAGGACGGATTTACGCCGATCTCGGCGACTACAACAAAGCCCTGCAAAGCCTTAAAAAAGCGGAAAACCTTGCCAAGGGCGATCCCGATTGCATTGCTGAAACTTACGGTGAGCGCTCGCTGGTATATAAGCGCACCGGAAAATATGACGAGGCTATTAAGTATGCTTACAAGTCGCTGTCTATGGATAGGATGGCCGGCGATAAAGCCGATGAGGCCATAATATATGGCCGGTTAAGCGGCATTTATA
>JAFDZL010000551.1 GCA_018266935.1 Bacteroidota bacterium
CATCATCTTCCAGTACGGACCCTACTTTATTCACGAGGTACATGACCACCCGATGTTGCGGCGTTTCATTGTGCCGGACAAAATAGGTGAAGCCATTAGGCAACCTACCTGTCCGTACGGAGGGATCCAAAGGTAAGGGCTTATTATCGTTAGAAACTAACTGTGCGAGACACCACAAAGGTAAGGCTGTTAACAGGCAAAGGCATAGCCAGGCTTGTTTATAAAGTCGATTCATTATTAAGTTTTTAAATTTAGTTGCTGAACACCCAAAGAATGCCGTTGTACTAATGACCCTACTTTAACCATCGAAGGCCAATGTCAACTCAGAGATCCTATAAAACAGGAAACTACTTATTCGGCTTATCTGAAATAATTACTACGTCCATTTCTTTTTGCGATTTTACCACCTCGAAACCTGCACTTTCCAAAGCACTTTTTATCGTTACTAGATCGTGGAGTGTTGCAGGAAATTCAAAATCCATTTTGCCTGTCAAATGAGTATCATCGATGATAGGTATTGATGAATTTTCATTTACAATTTCCAATATTTCAGCTATGGAATAGTTTTTATAAATTTCCTTTTGATTTATTTTTGACCAATCAGCTTTTTCATTTGATTTTGATAATTTAACGTTGCGCGCTTTTACCATCCAGCAATTAATATTTCTTTTCTCATAACGAACATCTATGTGAAACAGCCTTTTTAGGTCTTCTCGAACATAGTTGCGAACATCTTCAGCGTCTGTCGGGGGGACTGTAATATCATAGGAGTATACTCGATTATAAAGTACAGAATCAGTAGGGTATCCTTTAAATAATTTAGTCGTATCATCCGTCTCGATTAGTACCTGATTATCCCGAACTCTTATTTTTTCAGCCCAGGCAGTTTCAACGAGACCGTACAGACTCTGATTAAGCACATACAAGCCCGTTACTTGCTTTATAGGACCAGCGGACACCCCTGGTGGAAGCCTACAACCATTTCCTTTTAAGCCATCAATAAATCCTCGCCAAATTGTTGAAGAATATAATGGAATATGATCCGCATCAGATGGCCCATATAACCATTCTTGTAACGGAGTTTTCGTTATATCAAAAAGCGCATCTTTCTTAAGGTGCATCTTAATATGTTCTCCGTTCAGAATCGCATTAATGTTTTTTTCATTTACCTCCTGAGAACCTGTAATTCCAACAATTTCACCTGCCGAATTAATCCAAATTTCTTCGGGAACTGTTTGGAAAGGAAATGCAAGATCGAACTCCTTCGAGTTCAGTACAATTGGAAGCGCAATTGAGATACCCGATTGAGCCTGAAGCCGCTTCAAAACATTGTTAATCTTGGGTTGATTGTCGTGCCAAACCTGGGTTTTTCCGTTGACAAGAATGACCTGAAGCCTATCACCAAACTTCTCTTTCATTTGCTGCATATGTGGAAATAATGCAATACAAGAAGAGCAACTGGTAGACCAAACATCTAGGATCGTAAGTTTTGCATCATTTTGTAACCTAGAAAGGTCGGCTGCTGAAAGTGGGTAATTCATGACTTCGCCAAAATGGAAGTTTGGCACTTTATCTCCTACGGTTAATTCATGGTCTGCAGTTTTGCTGTTAATTTTTTGTGGTTGTGCATGCCCTTTTAGGATATATAAGTTGCAAACAAAAAGCAACGACAATGCTATAAAAGTTGTATTTCTACGTTTCATGTTGTAAATCAAAATGATGATGCGGACGAGCACGTGCTCATCCACATCGGTTAATAGGAATTAAGGGTTTTGCTGCATGCCGGATAACTGGATAACCTGTGCCGGAATCTTAACAGCAAATCGCGGATCGTTAGCGGGAAGTGTGTACGTTTGTGTCCCTAGGCCGTGAGTGACAGATATATTTGCACCCTCCAGGTTCAACCGTTTGATATCCCCCCATCGAAGCATCCGAAATATCAGTTCCTTTCTCCGTTCAGTCAGAATGAAATTAAGTAATGCTTGCTGGTCAGTAGTTGTTACTGGAACATATGTGCCGGTTACGTACCTGTTTTCCAATAATGTGTTTATGTCATTTTGTGCCGCGGACATTATGCCTGTTCGTGCTTCGCATTCGGCTCTTATCAAATACACTTCATCAGTTGCAACTCCATTATAGTTACTATAAACGTCGTAGCTACCTTTGAAAGAATGCCCTCCCGCTCCGTCACTTAGAAAATATATAGACCTACGCAAATCGTTGTTGTCATATAAGCTATAGAGGCCTTTGTCAATCTTTCCATAATAAAGGTCCAGATAAGCAGGCAGGCAGCTTGAATGAAACAAATCTTCCGGATTGGTATATTGAATTTTTGCGAATGACCATGATTGCGTCGTGTCGACTTTGTTAAAATCTAACAGAGTACTATTTAGCTGCAAACAGGAGTCAGCATATAGCTTTGCCAAATCATATTTTCTCATCGAAAGATACGTACGTGCCAAAAGACCATATGCAGCCGGTTTACTTGGTCTAAACTTATTTAAGGGATTTACCGGAAGTAAATTGATCGACTTCTTTAAGTCAGCTATGATCTGAGCGTAAGTCTGTTCAACTGTTGCTCGCTTTGTTGGCACATTAAAATCTGATGTTAACCTGAGAGGAATGCCCAAATCCTGTGAAGACGTAGCGGGGTCATAAGCTTTAGACCAAATTTGAACAATTTCAAAGAAGGCTTTGCCTCTGAAAAGTAAGGCTGAGCCTTTACAACTATTCCAGGCGTTGAAATTTGAACTGTTCTGCTGGATGTTAGGAAGGTTGTCTAAAACCAAATTTGCAAAATAGACCATCTGATATTCGTCCTGCCAATCTCCAGATAAATTTGCTGGTTTCCACAGGTACAAGTCCCTGCTATCTTGCAACGGCAAGGAATTATAGATCGTTGTATCCAAATAATAGCTATCAGCTGAAATTTCCCCGGTTTCAGCACAGTTAATATTCATGTCGTATGTTTGATCCAAGAATCCCTGCAGATCGCTTACTGTAGAGGCCGTAGCCAAATTTTGGTTCGGCTTGGCATCAAGGTATTTCTTACAACCTTGGAAACTGAACGCACAAACCAATAGGCTTAGCAAGCCAAAAAATATTTTTGTTTTCATGTTCACCTTTTTTAATAGTTAAAACTTAGAATCCAGCGCGAAGCCCAATCGAAAATGTTTTGCCCGGGATAGGTGTCGACGATAAGTAATCAGGGTCAATACCATCATGATTAGCTTTCCACAAAATGCCCAAGTTGCTTGCATTGCAATAAATCACCATTTGTCGAAACATGTTACCGCCTCTCATTATCCGCTTGAGATCATAGCTTAAGTTTATATACTGCAACTTGATGTTATCTGCTTTATCGAGATTTGCAGCAGATTCTACATAAAATGCATCCCTGTAACTATTGTCGGGGTAGATAAATGAGGGCACGTTTGTTTTTAATTCGTCACCAGGATTTCGCCAGCGCTTTGCGTAATCAGATGTACCGACAAATGCGCCATTGTTAATTAACGATCCATAGTTAACCGTCGGTTTTCGAAAGTAATACCCAAAACGATAAGACACGTTAACCACGAAGTCAAACCCACCATAGCTGAGCATATTTGAAATATTGCCAAAATGTGTAGGCAACCCTGGCTTATAGATCAAGTCTTCCTTTTTGGTTTTATTCAATATGGAAACGTAATCTTCACTTAATTGCCCATTATAATACCCCTGGGGATTACCTTTTGAATCAAGACCAGCCCATTTGTAGGCTATGACCGCGTACAATGGCTCTCCAACCACAGGATTACGAATTATCAACCCGCTATTGTAAAAACTGGATGCCCTGAGAGAAGTGTCCAGGTAATATTTAGTTGCTTTACTTATATTATAACTATAAAAAGTACCCAAACTCCATTTCAAGCGATGATTAATGATCAGGAATTTCAAGTCTGCATCTAATCCCTTACCGTTCATATCTGCAATATTTCTTGTGATGACTTGTGCAGGAACTCCATCCGTAGGATCTAACGGACTTGGTCCGTATAAATCTATTCCATTCTTAATATACCCGTCAATACTGCCTTTGACGACTTGATTCTTCGTTTCAAAATCCAATCCTACATTAATAGTTCTGTCTTTTTCCCATTTCAACCCTGGGTTTGGTAGATTCGTCTCTTGGGAAACATTCAAAAATGTTGGCGATCCACCGTTGACGGTTCTCAATGTGAGCAGCGCGGCAATAGCTGGATTTGTATTGCCGCTATATCCATATGTTCCTCTTATTTTCAAATACGGCAGGCTAGTTGATTTGTAGAACGCTTCTTTGGATATGATCCAGGATAATCCAGCCGACCAGAGCGGGTTCCATTTGTTGTTAGACGTTACTCCAAAAAGATTAGAGCCGTCTTTGCGTGCACTTCCGCTGACAATATATTTTCCGTCGTAAGTATATGAGGCGTTTCCAAAAAGAGATACGAATCGGTTCAACATCCCTTGTATTGGACTTCCAATAGATGTAATCGTCGCCAATCTTCCGTTAATGTAATTTGGATAGGGGTTTACAAAGTCAACTGGCACTGTTGTGAAATTATTTGGATTATAGCCATAAAACAAACTTTGAAAACTAATAGTCTGAGTTTGATCCCGTTCACCGCCTATAATCGCGTCTATTCGGTTTTTCCCGAATTCATTGTCATAGCTTAATTGGCCCCTGATATTATTGGTTTCTAACTTGCTATCTAATTGCTGCAAAATTCCACCCAGAGGTACTTTGTATGTGACGACGCCCGTTGACTGGTTTATTTGTGAAAATTGATTTATCAAGTTGCGCGCGTTATAACTGTCAACATCATTCAAGCTGCCCGCATCAAGATGTTGAGACTCGTACAAATAACTTAGAGAGGCGTTCAACCCTTTTATGAACAGTTTATAATTCAGTTCAACGTTTCCGGCTATATCATCGGTCTTGCCTTTACTATATGAATGTTGCCAGTCCGTCAAAGGATAGTAGTTCCAGTTGAGCAGTTTTCCATTTCCCGCAGTATCGGTATAGGGCTTCCGCCAATTTAGGGCAACTGGCAAAGGGTTTCCATTTTGATCAGCAAACCTTAAATACGGTATTTGAACATTGTTTACACCAATAGTACCATAGGCCGGTTTGCCTGTCAACTGGTTCGTTTGCGTATATTGAAGATTAGTATGGATAGACAAGTCTTTGGTAATTTTAAAAGTATTGTCTGCCCGAAAAGTGTAACGATCATTTTTTGCATCTAATTGGTCAACGTTCTTGTCATAACCAGCTGAAATGTAATAAGTATAGCGTTCACCTCCTCCACCTATGTTCAGATTATATTGTTGGGTAGTAGCTTTTTGATACATATACTTTGCATACTGATCTCTTATATCAGTGTTTTTTGAGCTATTGATAACGCTGGTGGCTGAATCGGCCGAAATCGCCCCCCTTCGTTCTGCGAGTAATGCTTCTATTACCGGTGAGAAGGCCGGGAATACGTGCACTTTGGGCCCAACGTCATCATAAACATTGTAAATTCCTTTATCGAACAAAAATTGCTCTAAATCAACGTAATCACTGGCGCCAATTGTTCTGAGACTATGCAAATTGGGATTGCCTGTTACGATCAGACCAGCATTGAAATTAATCTCAGTCGGTGTGTTCAGCCGGCCTTTCTTGGTAGTAATCACGACAACACCGTTAGCGGCTTTTACCCCCCAAATTGAAGCGGCTGCAGCATCTTTCAGTATTGTAATATCCTCTACGTCATTTGGATTTATATTAGAGATATTACCTGAATAGGGAAAGTTGTCGACTACGATAAGCGGGTCTTTCAAACCATTAATAGTGCTCAGTCCACGAATCATGAGGCCATTTGATGGACCGCCGGATAATCCAAGATTATTCACAAACAAGACGCCATTCGCGACGCCGTTGATGCGATCCAGAATATTACTGCCGACCTGTTGGTTGATAGTCTTATTATTAACAAAATCAAATGAGCCCGTTGCCCGTTCCTGTGGAAGTTTCTGATAGCCGGTGCTTACAACAACTTCTGTCAGACCTTGCGCTACCGGCACCAAAGTGATTTTTACAATATTTTGTGCCTGAGACGTCTTAAAACTATAGCTTTTGTAGCCGATAAACGTTATAACGATCTGATCGCCTTCGTCAGCAATGATCTGGAATTTTCCGACATCATCCGAAACTGTCGAAGTGTTCTTGGTCTTATTTGCGACTGTCGCGCCAACCAAAGGGTTTTTAAGCGAATCCGTAACAAAGCCCGTCACGTAAAAAGAATTGGCCGGATTTGTTATAGGAATTTGTAAATCTGTGCTTTTACTTTCCTCGCTTTTTTTTGACGTTTTTTCGATTAGTATATTCTTGCCGATCACCCGGTAATTCAATCCGAGCGGTGTTATCAGCTTAGTAAGTACATCGCCAAGCGGCTCATCATTCGCCGTAATGCTTACTTTATCATTTAAAGGAATAGCCTGGGTGTTATAAGCGAAATCAACCTTCGCCTTTTCGCTTAGCAGTTTTAGTGCACTTTTTAAAGTTGCGTTCTGCAGCTGAAGAGTGACCTTCGTATCCAGGTTTGCCTGCGCGCGGGTATCATCAGCTTTGGCTGAGAGGAAGGCGGCAAGTATAACAGTGATTATTATAAAAGTCCATCTCATAAACCTGTACAAATAGTTAGGTATGGACAACAAATTTTTTGTCATCTTTGCGTGTTGTTTAATTACAATGAATAACCGCTGAAGCGGCGTGAACTGTTGCTCTGGTTATTCTGCCCCGGGCCTGGCCCGTGCAAGCAAAGGCTGGTCGTGTTGCAAGCACCTCCGGCCTTTTTTTCATTCGTGTCAAGTAGAATTCCTGTTCATGATCACGTAAATTAGTTAGGGTCTATACCGCGTTTGGTTAATTACATCCTTCTCCGTAGATGACCACTTCATTCCCTTTATACCGATAATTTGAGTTCGTCAGGGAGGTAATGGTCTTCAGGAGGTTATCTATCAAGTCGTTGTTCAGCACAATGCTGATATGGCAATTAGCGAGATTGGGATTTTCCAACGTCACATGCACTCCGTAACGGCGGTAGAACTGCGCTGCAACTTCCGCCAAACTCGCGTCATCAAATCCTATGCGGCCTTCCTGCCAAGCGGTCTGCGGTGCGACCGACGCCAAATTATTAGCAACGAAAGCATTTGTCTTTGTGTTAAACACGACGCGCTGGTTAGGCAAAAGCGTGGCAATCTTTTTACTTCCGATCTCTTCAACCGATACCTTGCCGCTGATCACCGTTACCTGCATCTTTTCTGCGCCAGGATAAGCCGACACATCGAATTTGGTTCCAAGTACTACGGTCTTCAACTGACCTGAATGGATGATAAAAGGCCTGGCGGGATCATGCGTAACGTCGAATATGGCCTCACCTTCCAGGTAAACCTCTCGCGTTCTGCCATGAAAACTATCAGGATAGCGCAGGGAACTGCCTGCGTTCAACACAATCTTACTGCCATCATCCAAGATAATACTGTCTGTTTTTTTCACCGGCACAAGTTTCTCCGCAAAAGCAGTTCGCGGAGGAGTGGCATGTTTCCGTAAATAATACCCCATTCCGATAGCCAGAATTACCAATACTACCGCCGCGGCGGCTACATTGATCCAAAGCCTGCGGAAATTGCTGCGCCTGGTTTGCCTGATCGTAACTAAACTTTCTTCACTTCCTGTTACCTCGGTGTACATCTTATCCCAGTCTACATTATTTTCGTCAGAATTTTCCTTTGCCTTCTGCCAAAGC
This sequence comes from Bacteroidota bacterium, assembly GCA_018266935.1. GTDB lineage: Bacteria > Bacteroidota > Bacteroidia > Sphingobacteriales > Sphingobacteriaceae > Mucilaginibacter. The sequence continues at coordinate 7,806 of JAFDZL010000551.1, forward strand.
GCTTTCATCGGGCCGTCAAGCTCATCGTCGTCCATGTCATTGAGCATGGTGACGAGTTCTTCAAGTTCTGCTTGTGTACAATCATTGCGCAGATATTTTTTGAACAGGTGCTGAAGACGGTAGGATTGTGTCATATCAATTTGTTGTTAAGAGAAGTTTAAATTTCCTCTTTTAGCTAATGACACAGGAAAAAAGGGAACGTACTAATGGATAGTAAAATAAATTGAAATAGTCACCCCGTGAAAACACCCAATAAAATACCGTGTTTTCACGGTTGCTTTTACCAAGACCTAAACGGTAGTTTTGAGTGCCTGCCGAATCCAAATACCGGCCTTATATCACATGCGAAACAGAACCAAATATTTCTTAATAGCCCTGCTTGCCGCAACGATCGCTATGCCATTTTCGGCGCTGGCACAGTCCACCGCCTCTCCTACCAAAGCGAAGCCAAGCGTGACCGTCGACCTGAACAGCGGGATATTCACAGGAACAACCGGATTGCCGTTTGATGTTGAGTTTAACATTAGCGGGACCACTCCCGGCACGACCAGGCGTATCGAAATGAAGTACCGCGTCAAGCAGAGCAGTTATCACAAGAGTTGGATGCAGCCCGAGGATCTGCAGTGGAAATCTGTCCCCGCTTGGACCTATGATGGGGACCCGACGAAAGATCAACCATTCAATTTGGCCTGCGGCGCCATTTATCCAAATACTACTTATGAATTCCAATTTTCCGTCGAACGCATTCCCAACCTCAATGCTACGCAGATCACCGCCCTGAATACAACCCTTTATAATTTGATCGATGATTTCGCGAAGCACTATGCCATCGGTGACATCAGTATTTTGAATATGAACTTGAATGCTGCGCTTAGTAATGCCGCAGGGACACGCTCAACCATTACCAAAATGGATGGCACGCCCTATGTAGTGGATTTGATGAGCCCAGAGTTGTCCCCTACCACTACCAATCTAATGGCAGCCGAAGCTGCGATTCCTGTCGACAAAAACAACATTATTGCCCAACAGACAGCCTGGACAGGTTATGATAAACGTGCACTATTTGCGGCGATCTCAGCTCTGCGCGCCCATCCTGAAGTTTTGGATGCCGAGTCCAAAACGCTCTGGAATTCTGCGGTCAATTCCGGGATACCGGATTACGGCGGGCTTAAATTCCAGGACGTCAGCGATCTGTTGACGAGCGTAGATGTTACCCCACTTTTTGACGGCTCCAAAAAGATCAACGGCAGCGCCCTCGCGGATGCCAGCCAATTTAACCTCGCATCCATCAAATTGCTTTTAAGCTTCTTCGCCGATCTGAGGCAGTTTAACAAGACCGATGGGACCGCCTATTTTCCAGCGCCTTTGATTACCGATGCACAGCATCTATCAACCTATCTCAACAATATTACCGGGTATAACAACGATATCGCGACACAACAGGGTGTTATCAGTGATGCGCTGAAAAATTTTCCGGACCTGATCTCGGACAAATTTATTTATACCACCTACACCGTCACCGATTCGCCCAATATCGATGTCACCAGTGAGAACAATGCATACATCGGGCTGGATTACGGTACAGCCTACGCCTTCAATTACAACCAGCTTTTTCTTTACGAAGGGGTCAACTTTTATTTTGTCCCGGTGAATAAAGATGCTCCCCTCTCAACGATTAAAGGGAGATGGCGAAATATTGGAAAAAGGGTAAGTATTCATTTTGGCCTTACGCAAAGCCTGATCGACGTTCCCGACAAACGATACGAGGCGCTTTTGGGCAGCGCGGGCAGCTTACTCGTGGGCGCTGGTGTGCGGTTCAACAAAATAATGCGGGTCAATCTTGGCGCGTTGTTTTTCTATGAGAAGGATGTCAATCCCATCGTCGATAATAAAAGTTTACAGGTCCGTCCCGCCATTTCTTTAACCTTCGACTTAAATGTGGCCAAGGCATTAGGCGCGTTTGGCAAGGCCCTTAATATCAATCAATAAAGCATTTATCATGACCCAGATCACATCAAAAATCAACCAGCTCAAACCCGCAAGCATTACTATCAAGGTACCTGCCGGAAGCGATAGCGGTATATCTGATAACGTTTCGTTGCTTTACACTATTACAGATCAGTTTTACAACCCCGGTGACCCCGATGTAAAAATCGTAATTACGCTGAGTATTGTCGAAACTAGCAAATACACCTTCGGTGATGGCTCGACACAATTGACATTAAACGCGACAATGACCGGCGGAGAATATGACGACGCGTTTACGTTCCAACTCAAAAACATTTATGTTTTCCCGGCAAATCCACTACCTGTAAATCTTATCCTGTGCGCCTACGATAAGGCGCTCGGTGTGGGACAACAGAATTGTGCGATCAAACAATTTACAGTGAATAAAGCGTAGATATGAAACGTATTGCAACAAAATGGGTAAAACCAAGTATCGGTATCTTGACCGCAATAGCGCTGACCATATTTGCGGGCTGCCAAAAGCCGCCTGTGCAAATTCCGCAGTCAGATATCATTGCATTGACTTTAACTTCGGATACGACTCACCTTAATGCCGACGGCCAACGCATCTTAACCGTGCATGTGCAATTGGCGCAAGGAAAAACAGTTGTGGATGATGCGAAGGCCGTAACGATATCGATCTCCCCAAATCTCGGAACTTTCGTCGGTAGCTCGGGAACTAACAGCTTCCAGGTCACCGCCGATTCAAAGGGAGAGGCTGACTGCAGCATCATGGTGAGCTTAACCCCCGGAACTTATTACATAGGCGCTTCGACTACCTACAATAAAATCACTTATAAATCAGCGGATATCAGCGTTGTCTTGAATCCACTGGCGTTTTCCGATAAACTCACGTTTACCGCTGATAACCTAAATCCTGTGGCAGATGGCGAAAGTGTAGTCAACCTGACGGTTATGTCGAAAGATGAACAGAACCCCAAAACACTTCCCCTAAGCGCCAATATAGGCACCTTCGTATCTTCAGGTACAGCAACTTACTCACTGCCTTTAGATAATACCGGAAAAGGAACAACGCAGTTTAAAATGAGCAACCAAGTGCTGCCCCATGTGATCACGGCAGCTTTCCCTGACGGAACCTCGGCAATCATCACATTGAACCCGAAACCAAGCTATCCAGACATTCTGGTCGCAGAATCAAATACGACCAAGGTTGACACTGTTGGTACAGCAGTGACAGTGACTGCTTTTTTGGAGAAAAATGATGCGAACGCGCTTGTCAGTCAGGCAACGAGGGTGAGTTACAGTGCCTATCAATTAGTTAATGGAGCAAAAACACCCTGCGGGCGATTCACCGGAACCGCGGTCGCAGTGTCGGACGCCAAAGGCACGGTTCCCGCTGTAAGCTTTTACGGAGATACCGGCGATATCATAAAAACGCAGCTTGTTTATGTTGACGTTACAGTCGCGAATTCGGCAACGACTACCCTTACGAAGACTTTGCAACTACAGGTTAAGCAATAAGTTGTTCAGTACCGAATCCCGTTTTCGACAATTCGTCTGAACCAGGCTGATGTTGCCGGTAGAATGGCATGCCCGAAAATTGAATGCAAAAGCCCTTACCTTTGGCATATCCTGTTATGAGCATCAATAAATTATACCTGTTTCACAAGGAAACGGCCGCTACTCCGACCGAACAGGGATTCCATTACCAAAAATTAAAGACACTAAAGACCTGGCTGGAAAATCGTATTGCGAAACGGAACGAAACGATATACCTCGACTATGAGGACGATATTTTCCAACGGAACCTTGCCGAGGGCACCGCAAAATTCCGGCAGGTCAAATTGTACTCCACGAACTTCTCGTTTTCGAAAGAAGAAATCGAAAAGAGCCTTGTCAACTTTTTCATGCTTTACACCAAAGGTGAATACCTCGCCGACGATATATCATTCATATTTGAAACCAACTCCGGAATAGCAAAAGAAACAAGAAGCAATGACGCAGACCTATTGCACGAGTGGCATGAAAACCAGGGCCAACTCAGTCATGAGTTAAAAACAAAATTAGCGTCGAGGGTCAAGCAGATCATTGACGAGTTTATCCGCTCGAGTTACGAAAAACAAAAGGCTAGTGATATTGACGGCAGCCTCCTTGCCGCTAAAAACCTATATGAGCAATTACCGGAAGACTTTTGGACGACGTTTGTGAGTAAGATCCAGTGGCATTTCGATGGGATAAGTCAGGATGAGGCCATCCCCATCCTCCAAGACGAGATCGAAACCCTGATCGCACAGTTACAACTGCCAATCAATATAGACCGAACCACGACTTACCTGTCGCGGCTGCATTTTGAAATTGCGGACAGGACTGCAAAGGCCAATCCCGAAGACCGGGCGCTGACGAACGAGTTGTTAGACATTATCGTACTTGGCGAAGGATCGAATGCCGACCGATGGTACGCCAACTTATATCAACTTTGGGTCCAGACTGAAAATCCGAAACATTTTAATGTCGGTGCATTTTACGAAGTTATCAATGCGGCGAGGCATTGTCGCTGGCTCCTCGGCGATTCTGAGCACCGGGAGTTATGGCTGCAGTTGCTGAAGTCTTATATCGAACTCCCCGAGACGATCGTTATATGCCGCCGCAAAGCTATATACGAGTACCTGTTTTTGACGATCGCACCGGACCCAAAAACGTTTAAACCACAAGGGTCGATGGCTAAGGAGCCTGAACTGCTCGAGTATTATTACAGTCATTTCGAAGAGCATTATTCGCTTGAGAAGGTAGAAGAAGATATTACGTTGCTGGAGCTTGTGATCGCTGAAAGGTTGCGGAATCCGGAATTTCTAAGCGCGGAATTTGTCGAAACCCAAAAGGCAAAAATTAACGCATTCCTCGACGAAAAACTCAAGAGCCCGATCGACGCCGATGAACAATGCCTTCTGTATGAACTAAAGGGTAACGCCGAGTTCCATCTGAACTGGGCCATAAGTAGGGAACGGCGCGTCAGTAATTCGCTGAATATTTACCGGCAAATGATTCCACATCTGAAAGATACGAGGGCATATAGTATTTCGGGGCTTTATGATCTGCTGGACGAGATCACCGGCGTTTTTATCGCTATAGGAACGGAGGAAGATCTGGTCGTTGATGACATCGAGTCTTTCCTTGGTGAAATCGCGGAATTTGCGGCCAAGACCGGTCGGCAGCGTGACGAGGCAACCCGGATGATCAAACGCGGTGAGCAATACCTAAAAAAGGGAACCGCCAAAAATATCCTTCGTGCATTGGATTGCTTTCACAAAGCCGAGAAGCTACTGCTGCTTACTGACAGTAAGAAAAACTATATCATCGGGCTGATCGCGCTTGCCCATCTTTATGAAACGATCGGCATGAACTATGCCGGGAAGTATTTCGGCTTGTGCGCACTATGGGCATGTTTTCATTTCGGCGACGAAGATACGCTGATCCGGCTAAGCGACGGCTACCAGGTTGTTTTTCACGCGGATTTTCAGCAGGGCGCCTGGATGAGCGCGCTTGATGATTTTCGGCATTACATCAATGCCTGGTACAAAACAAAAGGCGCTCCTGACTTTCATAAACATGAAGGCTTGCGCGATACGCTGATTGAACTTTGTTTCATTCTGGAATCGGCCGAAATGCTGCATCCTGACCTCGCGCATTATATTCAATTTTACAAACAACAATTGGGTACGCTCTATTCGGAGGTCATGGAAATTCTAACTGAGCCGATGAAAAAGACACTCGAAGAACCTGGCAAGCTTGAACAATTGGCGGAAAGTAAACTGGACGACTATCCTTTTAACGACCTCGGACCAGAGCGTGCCATCAAATTCAAAGTTTTAGGAATAACCTGGCGCATCATTTTCGAGAATACATTAAATCTTACCGCGATCGCCGAAGAATTCTGCTCGGTGCTGCAGGTTATACTTTGTGAGATCGACCTACAGGGGACGGACCTGCATTTAACACAGGATGAAGTCGAGGTGCGTATCCACCAGGCTGAAAATTTTGACACGTTCATCAAACAGGAGCCGAGCCATGAAAGGTCCGTCTGGAAGCTTGGCATCCCATTGCTCAATGAGCACGTACCCGGCAAAATCAATATGCATTATGCGTATTTAGCGACGAATATCAAATACTTAATCAATGATCTGAGTTTGCTCAGTCCGGAAGAGTTTGACCAGGTGTTCGATGACCTCTACAAAAAGCAAGGCATGGGCGAAAAGGGATTGAAAACCACGGGCTATCAAAGGGCATTTTTCCATGTCGTAAGCGAAGAAGATTTTAAGGGCTCGCAACGTACCAACTTCCGGCCAGTGCCGGAACCTTTGCATATAAACCCCAGGAACTATTTGCCGGAGCCCGCCGAGGTCAGCCCAAAATATGACCGGGTTGCTGCAATCGAAGCCATAGAGGAAAGAAACGAGCTGAGTAAATTGGCGCTTTCTGTAACCCTTGAACGTTTCAAAGACAATACCGGATTTCATGAATTTGTGCGTAAAAAACGGGCAATTGGTTATCTGGATTGGCAAATCGCTTTTGCTATACGCGATTTTGTGCTTACCAACAAGGCTGTTCAACACATCAAACGCCGTACTTTCGACAGCGAACGTGAATGGAAAGAAGCGCTGGACAGAGAGTACGCGCGCATCGAAAGCATCCCAGAGAACGAGATTTACGGCGAAGTTCCCTTGAAACAGCTTCAGAAAGAGGAATGGGATTTCTACCTGGAAAAGACTAATGCTGATATATTACCGGACTTCGGCTTATTTAATAACCGGTCGTTCCCGAATTTTAAAGCGATCCGGTCATTTTTACAAACCAGGTTTCATTTAGGCAAAGACGACTTTACGGACAATAACCCATTGGCGGATATACCCAACTGATAACAAAACACGGAATTATTCAGGCAACCATAAAGGCGGTCAGAACAATGGCCACTCCCCCTGACTTGTAAAGGTGTGTACGAATCAGCTTCAGCGCCTCTACCAGGTGATTCTTAACAGTCTGCTTGGAAAGGTGCAGGCGATCGGCGATCTCGTCATGGCTGAGGCCCTCTACCCGGCTCAGGTGATATACTTGTTTACGCTGCGGAGATAGTGAATTGACGGCGTTTTGCAACAGCAACTCATGATCTCTTACTGAAATGCGATCATCGACGTTATTGTGTTCTTCAGGAATGAAGCTTTTCAACTCATTCATTAACTTCATATCGTATGCCGCCTTACGGAGGTGGTTCAAAGATTTATTGCGGGCAATAACGTAAACGTATGCGTCAAGATTATCCACCTGGTCGAGCATTTCGCGGCAAAGCCAGAGCTTGATCATGATCTCCTGGGTGACCTCTTCAGCATTTTCCTCGGATTTGACGATAGCAAGCGCATAGCTATATACCCGGTTTTTGTAACGGTGGAATATAGCTTCAAAGCTCCTGTTGTCTTCTGCAAGTTGCATTTATGGCACGGAAATAAAACTAAATTTAAGGATTAATAAATTCAATGTTAAATAATTTCCAGCGAAAAAAACAAATGATGTAAATTATACACTACCTGATTGTCAACAATTAACAGGTTTGTTTTCAACCGATTAGCGTTTCAAAATTTTGTTGAAAAAATAAAGGGTACAGCTGACGGCGCTGCCCTTTTGACAACCAATATATCGCTGTAACGGAAAGTTTCTACTTCGGCAAACAATTTCAACTACTGAGGCACAAAAACTGGCGTTTTCTAATTCCTATGTAATTCGTAAATTAGAGAACCTAATAACAGTGAAACTTTATCGTTTTTATGCCAAACCAGAACCATAATAAGAACGGCGTTCTATTAGGATTCGTCCTGATCCTTCTGGCCGGAGTCGATGTCTATTTTCTTCCCTGTCAATCGAGTAGCCAATACGTTTATTTTAAATCTGTTTTAGCCTTAGCAATAGGAGCACTGTCTTACATTTTGACCGGAGCAATCACATTTGAGGGCCCCTTTTTGGGAGGGCGAGTCAAAGCGGTGTCAGGGTTCGCCGTATTTCTAATTGTCCTGAGGTTTACGCCTGACGTGGTGGATACCAGCAATAAATGCGACCCCGACGAGCCATACACCATTTTTGTTAAAGGCACAGATAGAAGCGCCATTAAAAACCTACACGGCGCTATCAGTTTGAAATTATCAGATTTTACACAAAGTCGTGGCATTGATACGGATGGCCGTATCGTTTATGACCATGTGCCTAAACGGCTGTTAAAGGATACCGCGCATTTGGAAACCAAAATCGATAGATATTGGTTCTCAAAAAATACAAGCCGGTCATTGGACACTATTTTGCCCCCCGGTTCAATGTCCGTTGTGGTTGGGCCGGACCAAACACTTTGCTGTATTACAGGGATTCTGATCGACCGGAAAACGGGTGTTAAAGTCCCTGACGCAACTGTATCTATAGACACACTGTCTTTTAGCGTTAAAAAAGGCGTTTTCAGTAAGAAGCTCCCATCCTATCTACAACGCGATTCCATAATACTAAAGATAGAAGCCCCTGGCTATTTAAATAAAACACTGCCGGGTTATCCTGCCCTGAAAACCACAATGCAGATTTACCTGGATCGAGATGAACGTTAAAAGGGTCATTTATTGCGCTTTTTTAATTGCGTTGATCCCTACCGGGATACGAGCGCAGGACCACGAACGGGTAACATTCCTTATTAAAGTCACTAAAAATCTAACAAGCGGCCAGGGTATTGAGCACGTATCGGTGATGAGCCCCTTTTTTGCCAGTGAAGACCGCGGCAAAGGGTTTTATCTTTTGACGGGTTTTGTCAAGAACACAAGCAGGCAAACGCGTTTGAAATTTCATTTTCCCGGATATGAGAACGTGTTCCCAGAGGATGAATTTATCGACATTCCGGGAAATAATGCACCGATCAATGAACATCGGCAATTCGTCATGTGCAGATCGGGGAACGCTTCTGTATGGCGGAAAATGAAATACTTGAGCGATTTCGAAGCCAACCTTGTCTTAAACCATTTGAAGGGACAGCAAACTCGCCAGGGGAAACCCACTAATTTCGCAGTTATTAGTAACCCGCTTTTGCTGGAATCGATTGCCGAGGAGTTGGCTAATGTTAAACAGGCTGATGACGATTATTTTAAGGCCATGAAAGACTTTCGGCTTAATGATCTTCAAAAATCGCGGGCAGACCTTAATATCGGCAAGATAAAAAATGAGCTCGCCAATAACACAAACAGCCCAACGCCAAAGAAGGAAAAGCTTATGCTCATTGCGAATAAGCTGAACTTATACGGCGACACCTTCTTGTTGGAAGGTGATTATGATGACGCCCTTGCGGCGTACCGTTTATCATTAGATGCGGTCACAGACCTGAATGTCTATTTTAAGATGACAAAAATCGAAGCAGAAGTCGGTTATTTCAGCCGGTCGCTGGCTGATCTAAAAAAAATTGATACACTCGCAGTAAGTGATTCGCATGAACGTGCAAAAGTACAGGGGCTGCACCTTATGCTGGACCTGGCTGGACAAAAAGCTGATACGACAGAGATCAAAAATTACGAACAGCTATTCCAAAGTCTTAAATTCAGCGACGGGGCGGCCTTCGTTGAAAGCCACTTTAATATTGGCTTTGCGTACGTTGCCATAGGCAAGGTAGATAAGGGTATGCAAATCATCAACGATATTCTACCCAAAGTTCAACCTGAGCTAAAATTCGCCATGCTATTAAACCTGATCTATTGCGAACAGCTACGTGACGAGCAGGAGATTAAGGGCGAAATTTATGTTCAGCTGGACAATGTATTATCAAAAATTACCAAGTCCCACCCGGAGCAAGAGTTTTGGAAAGCGCTTTACTTTAACGCTGCGTTCGAGAAAGCGATGATTACCTTCCAGGAAAATAGTCCGAACGCGGTAAACAAGGCATTTGATCAAATGCTTGCCTTTACCCAAAAAAGCCGGACATTGCTTTCAGCTGTTCTCTTTACTACAGCATTTGCGGATTTCGACGACAAAGTTCTGACGAGCCGTGAAACCAGCGATAATATCCGTTTTTTACAAGGCGTCATCGCGAAGTTGGAAGTACGGACGGCAAACCCCAACCTAGACTTTCCCTTTTTTGCCTTGTACAACATCCTGGCCAGCTATTATGTCAACAGCGACGATAAACATAGCGCTAACCTGGCTACGGAGGCTTATATCAAGACTTTAAGACATTTGTATCAATTTGCGAAGCATAATAATTGGGCAACGGGGCTTTTATTGACTGTGGACATTCTGATCGATAATAACGATGTGACCAATAAGGCCCGGTTAGACTCGGCTTTCAAAAGAATTGTTGATGATGCGGTGCATCTGCCGGAAAGCGACGACAAGCTGGTTTTACTGACCGGAGTCATTGCAGCGTACCTAAGGGAAGAACTTACCGATCACGAAACCCAAAATGTACGGACCGCCAACGCATTACCTATTTTACTTCGCTATTCTAACTACGCAAATGAAAGAGCGATTCTTTTGCAACCCATGACTGACTATGTTAATACCCTGATATTTAATTACTATTTCCGGAACCATCTTGAAAAACAGGCGTTAACATTCGCTGAAGATAAGTTTGCAGCATATGAAAAACAGGTGACAATGTTTCCGAGCGGGAGGCAAGACATATTCGTTGATTGGGCCACGGCCTGTTTATTGAAAACAAAGTTATCGCAGGAACCGCTCAAGCGCTCGCTGGATTTCGCAGACAGTGTTGTAAATCAAAATTTAACCACCGGTAAAAGCAATATTGCCTACAAGCAAATCGCATGCAAATTTGCAGTTAAGGCTTATCCTATTTTGCTGAACGCAATGTTACCCGTGGACTCAGCCTACGATGAAAAGCTAATGGACAAACTCTCAGACATGCAGAAGCGGGGGCTTGATTCCCTGAGCTTAAAATTCATTTATTTCAAGGTTGTAGAAGCCAAGTGCAAGTACTATGATGATGCGTTAAAAAAAGCGGGGCACAACGACGCCAAAAAAGCAATATTCAAAGCTTATATCCATTTTGTTGCAAATCCCCGCATGACCTGGGTCACTGAATATTCTGATATGGATGTGCCGAACTTCTTGCCTGATCCCCGTAAACTATCACGTCTCTATAGTCGCTTCGGGGAATTTTGC